>CAZLIE010000070.1:0-21491 GCA_964559345.1 uncultured Terriglobales bacterium | reverse complement strand
CAAGGGACGTATCGAAAGAAGAGCTGGAGGCGATGTGACGGATCACTGGCTATTTAGCACGGCAAGGTGCGACGCGGACTGGACTACCCGCGCGGCTCGCGTGTAACGAATCCACAGCTCCCCCGCGATGTAGGTAAGTGCAAATCCAATCCAGAATGCGATCCCGAAAAAGTCATGCGGAGAAAGTCCGCTAAGCCGACTGGTTGCGAAGAACACGCCCATGATCGGCCGCACCGTTGCAATGCCGAGCGCGATTGACATAGCGCGAATCACCCACTCGCGATGAAGGGCGACTTCTCCACGGCGAATGTGCAGAAAAGCCTTCGTCAATGTCAGCAGAAAAAAGAAGTCGAAGAACAGGATTGCCGAAAGCTCCAAAGCACCGCCAATCGGATGCCGGCTCATCGGGAGCGCGGACAGCCCGATAATCAAACCAAGAACCATCACCGTGCGGCCCATCCAGCGATGTACCCGAATATGACGGTTGCGGAATGAACGTGAGAACTGGAAGGGAACCAGAATCACGAATAGCAAGCCGGGGACGATGTGCGCCAGCGTAAGAACGGGTCGGCTGGCGAACGCGGCATCAAGGTCTGCGAGTTGAGAAGGAGCGTTGCGTGGCGGACTGGCCAGTGCAACCATTCGCCTGATCGCGACGGCGCCACCGATAACGCACAACAGGATTAGACCTATCCACATTGCGCGCGCGAAGCGCTTCTTCGGGCCAGTAACGTTTTGCCGCAGTTCGCTCACAGTGTCGATCAATTCTCTTCAAGGGCTCCCCGATCAAGGCCCGGAAACTCTTGATCTCGCTAACCGAATAGAACGAAGCAATCGGACAAAATGTTCCAACGTATGCAACTCCAGATTGGGCATTGAATACTTTCTCAGAACAGCCTTAGCCGAGCGCCGAACGCCGAACGCCGACAGCTATCACTTAAACTGCTCATTCAAATCCGCATACTTCACTGCGCCTTCCGCGAACATAAAGGTCCCGCGCGTTTGCATCTCCTGCGCGGCGGCGAGGAATGCTGCAAGCGCGGCTCGGGCCAGTGCGCTGCCGACACTTACACGCCGCACTCCCATCTGTGACAGGTCAGCGAGGCTAAGTTGCACGCCTTGCAATCCCATGATCACGTTCAGGGGTCGATCCACCGACCGGACGACAGCACGGATATCGTCCTTGGTCTTCAGGCCGGGTGCAAAGAGAACGTCGGCGCCGGCTTCCTGGTATGCCTGCAAACGTGCGATGGTGTCGCGAAGATCAGGCCGCCCAACGATGTAGTTTTCCGCACGCGCAGTTAACGTAAACGGAAAAGGGAGGGCATGAGCGACCTCGGCTGCAGCGCGCACTCGTTCGGCGGCCACAGCCAGTTCGTACGGCGCATGCTCGGCCCGGGCAGCGACATCTTCGATCGAGCAACCGGCAAGTCCAACGCCAACCGCCAGGCGGACGGTTTCAGCAACCTCGCCCGGATCGTCACCGTAGCCATTCTCCAGATCCGCGCTGACGGGCAGATCAACTGCGGCAACCATCGCAGCAGAGTGCTCGATCATCGCGTCGCGTCCAACCGCGCCATCGGCTTTTCCAATAGAGAAAGCGAAGCCGGCACTGGTGGTAGCTAAGGCTTCAAATCGGAGTGATTGCAGCAACCGCGCACTACCGACATCCCAAGGGTTCGGAATAATGAACGCGCGATCGCGCTCATGCAGCGCACGAAACGTTTTTCCCTTTTCTGCTTGTGTTGGCATCAGACCTCCAGATCGATCCGTGTGGTTGAACAATGGTAATGCTCCCGTTGTCTTTTCAATTGGGGACGGTAGCGGAGGTTTTCGACAAAAAGGCAAGCCACAGGCCAACCGAACCGTTCAGTTGAGAACCGCGAGGACTGCGTTCATCCCTGAGATTGCGGGCAGAGTCCCGCCGCAGTAGCGATTCTTGCCAGCTCGCGTCATTATCTCCGACTGGCTGAACTAGAGTAGGAGTGACAGCTCCCCGTACTCTCATCCGCTCGTGCACGATCGTCCTTGGGTTGCTGTTTGTCTGCCGCGACGTCTTATGTGCTCCGGTACAGAACAAGACTGCCGCAGATGCCGATGCTGCTTACCAGGTGCACAACTGGCAAGTCGCTGGGAAGCTCTACGAACTCACGAAGAAGGGCCCCTCGATTGGGCGCAACTGTTATCGACTAGGTTTGGCCGCTCAGAATGCCGGTGACCATCAGACTGCCTCGACTGCGCTTCACGAGGCGCAGGCCAAGGGCGCTGCTGCTATGGCGGTCGAGTACAACCTGGCGTGTGTACATGCCAGCCTTGGGCAGCGAGAGGAAGCGCTTCGCGAACTTGTCGAGGCAGTCAAGCAAGGCTATGCGCAACCGGAGCAGATGCAGGCCGACTCTGATCTTCAGAGTCTCAGGTCAGATGCCCAGTTTTTCCGCTGCCTGAACAGGCAAAGAAGAACAAGGCCCCATGTGACTACACGGCGGAGAATCGCCAGTTTGATTTCTGGGTGGGAGAGTGGGATGTAGTCTCGACCGCCGACAATCTTCCCCGAGGACCCACTCGAATCGAGCGCGAACTAGGCAACTGCGTAATCTGGGAGAACTGGACCAGCCTGGGCAGTCCGTATGTCGGTAAGAGCTACAACATCTCTAACACCAGCCCGAAACGCTGGGAACAGTTCTGGGTGGACAGCACCGGCGGCCTGATGCACTTCTACGGCAATCTCTCAAACGGAACTATGGACTTCTGGACCGACGACATTTCCCAACCAGATGGAAGCAAACTGAAACGTCATTTGCAATTCTTCAATCAAGGACCAGATAAGGTACGTCAATTCAGTCAGGGCTCAAAAGACGCCGACAAGACGTGGTTCGTGGAATACGACCTCACCCGCAACCGCAAGAAGGCCTGAATAGAGCCACGCGTCAAGCAACGAGGCGGTTCAGGATCTGCCTGGCGAGTTTGAGTGCCTCGCCGAAGTGCTTTTGATATTCCGTGAAAGTGCGATTGAGCTCTTGCGACTGGTCAGGCGAGAGCTTGGCATGAAACAGCATGTCGCGAACTTTTACCGGATTGGGGAGGATGACTTCCTCGTTCAGGTCTTCGAGCGCTTCTTGCGGACTGGGAGTCGGCATTGTCGATCCTCCTAGATGGATTCGGTACCCCACAGATCATGAAGGTGAACTACGCCCAGCAAATGCGAGTCGGCGTCCACTACAATCAAGGACGTAATCTTTCGCTCTTCCATTAGATTGAGGCCGGTCATCGCAAAGGAGTCGGGATGGACTGTCACTGGCGAAACTGTCATGCAATCGCCGGCCTTGAGGTCCATTGCATCTTTGCCCCGGCGCTCCAGCAGACGGCGCAGGTCGCCATCGCTGATTACCCCGACCAGCTTCTTGCCCTGTGTCACCGTCGTCAGACCCAATTTTTTGCGTGACATCTCGTAGATCACATCGTGCATGGCTGTACCCGGTGAGACGCGTGGGAGTGCGTCGCCGGAGTGCATTACCTCGGATATCCGCATCAGTTTTTTGCCGAGCTTTCCGCCCGGGTGTAGATCGGCAAAATCCTCTTCCTTGAATCCACGGCGTTGCGAGAGTTCAACGGCAAGGGCGTCGCCGAGCGCGAGCATGGCCGTGGTACTGGCGGTGGGCGCGAGGCCGAAGGAGCATGCTTCCTGCGCTACGGAACAGTCCAAGGCTACGTCGGAGGCCTGGGCCAGGGTGGATTTCAGGTTGCAAGTGAAGGAGATGAGCGCATCTCCAATGCGCTTGATTTTTGCTAGAAGCTTTAGAAGTTCTTCGGTCTCACCGCTCGAAGATAACGCGATGACGACATCGCCTTTGGAGACCATACCAAGGTCACCGTGCAGCGCCTCTGCGGGATGCATGAAGAGCGATGGGGTCCCGGTGGAACTTAGCGTCGCCGCAATCTTCTGCGCGATGATGCCGCTCTTTCCCATGCCGGTGACGACAACCCGGCTGGAACATCGCTCCAGCAGATCAAGGGCGCGATCGAATTGTCCGCGCATTGGGCCGGCAAGACGATTGGCAAGGGCGGTGAGCGCCTCAGCTTCAATGCGGACTACATTCTCTCCAGTGGTCGGCATGGATGTTGGAGATGGTAACAAAGCTGGAGACAGTGACTGTACAAGTTGTGAATTGCGAATTTTGAATTTGTGAGTCGGGGGTTGGGGCACGAGGTGCGAGCACCCCTACCTCCAAATTCACGAATTCAAAATCAAAACTCAAAACTTCCCTTACTCCCACTCGATTGTTCTGAACCATCGTAACGCGTTGATCTAGAGACGCAAATTGTTTGGTGCATGACGAAGAACCGTCTCCTCGATCCGTCAGAAATTTGGGCTCTTGAAGTCAAGCCCCCTCACTCCCACTCGATCGTGCCCGGCGGCTTCGAGGTTATGTCGTATACCACGCGATTAATTCCACGAACCTCGTTCACGATTCGACTGGAGATTGCTTTCAGAACCTCGTGGGGCAGGGGTACCCAGTCGGCTGTCATTCCATCTTCGGAGTGCACGGCGCGGATTGCGCAGGTGTAAGCGTACGTGCGCTGATCTCCCATGACACCTACCGTCATGATCGGCAAGAGCACCGCGAATGATTGCCAGATCTGCGTGTACATTCCAGCCTTCTTGATCTCGGAAACCACGATGTCGTCGGCCTCCTGCAGAAGCTGAACGCGATCGGGCGTGACCTCGCCCAGAATGCGCACGGCGAGCCCCGGGCCAGGAAAGGGCTGTCGCTGAAGAATTTCTTCTGGCATGTGAAGGTCGCGTCCAATGCGGCGCACCTCGTCTTTGAAGAGGTCCTTCAGCGGCTCGATGAGCTTCAGGTTCATCTTCTCCGGAAGTCCACCCACGTTGTGGTGGGTCTTGATCGTCTGAGAGGGCCCGCGGACTGAGCGCGATTCGATTACATCCGGATAGAGCGTTCCTTGTACAAGAAACTCGGCTTTGGTGGTTCCTCCGCCATTGGTGCCATTCTTCTGTTGATGACGGCGGATAAGTTTTGCGGCTTCTTCTTCGAAGACCATGATGAACTCGTTGCCGATGATCTTGCGCTTGCGTTCCGGATCGGTGACGCCCGCGAGCCTTGAAAGGAAGCGATCACTCGCATCGATGGCCTCGAGGTTCAGCTTCAGCCGGTCGCGCAGATTGTTTTGCACCTTCTGGAATTCATTCTTCCGCAGGACGCCATTGTTTACGAATACGCACGTTAGACGATCGCCGATGGCCTTATGCACCAGCACTGCGGCTACCGACGAATCGACGCCGCCGGAGAGAGCGCAGATGGCGTGCCCATCGCCCACGGTCTGCTTGATCGATGCTACGGTCTCGTCGATGAAGCGTTTCGGTGTCCAGTTCGGAGTGGCTTGGCAGATGTCAAAAACAAAGTTACGGAGCAGGCCGGCGCCGAGCTTGGTGTGATGGACTTCAGGATGGAACTGCACAGCCCAGGTCCGTCGCTCAGGGTCCTCAATGGCGGCAAGTGCGTTCGAACTCCTGGCGACCACGCGGAAGCCGGAAGGCAATTCCCGCGCTTCGTCTCCGTGCGACATCCATACCGACAACGAGGTCGGCAAATTGCGGAAGAGTGCCGACCCGCTCTCGATCACTTCCACTTGCGCATACCCGTACTCGCGGACCGGCCCAGGAACCACTTTCCCGCCGAGTTTGTGCGTGATGAAGTGCAGTCCGTAGCAGATGCCGAGCACTGGAACTCCGAGCGCGAGCACACGGTCGTCGGCCGGAGGAGCGTCGGCGTCATAGACCGAACACGGCCCCCCGGAGAGGATGATCCCAACCGGGCGATAGCTCTTGATTTCGTCGAGCGGCGCGGTGCAGGGAAGTACTACCGAGAAGACGTTCTGTTCGCGGATCCGGCGGGCGATGAGCTGGGTGTACTGCGAGCCAAAGTCAAGGATGACGATGGACTGGGGTTCCATAAGTGAGTCTCTCAGAAGGCAATGCGAGGGTCAACACGAACGCACGTTTGCTTGCAGCGGCATCGCGCGGTTCGAGTCGCCAGCCATGTGACAGCTTAATTCACGTTCGGGGTGGCATACTAATCGCTTGCCATGCTGACGAACGAACGCATACACGACATCTTTTCGCGTATTCAGAAATTCTCGAGCGCGGACGAAGTTGAGGCCATCATTGCGGGCGGGCACAGCGCGCTCACGCGCTTTGCCAACAACACGATCCATCAGAACGTCGCCGAAGAAGGATTCGTCGTGTCCATTCGGGTGGCGATGGATGGCAAGACCGCCCGCGCGACCACCAATGTCCTTGATGATGCGAACCTGAAGCGTGCAGTAGAGTCTGCCGAGCAAATCGCGCACGTTCAGGAACCCGATCCCGACCTGCTGCCTCTAGCTTCCCCCGACGAAGCCAACCCACGGCAACCGGTGAAACGACACTTTGATGCGACTGCCGCAATCACTCCAGATGATCGAGCTGCCGCTGTCGAGAAGATTGTCGCAGTTGCCAAGCGGCACAAACAGACGACCGCAGGGATCTACTCGTCGTCTGAAAATATCGAAGCCTTACTGAATTCGCGCGGGCTTGCGCGCTTCCATCATCAGACCAGCGCCGAAGTTTCCATCACCATGCTGGCCGACAATTCTTCAGGATGGCAGAAGGCAAACTCGCCCGATGTCGCCAATCTGCGGCCGCAAGAGCTAGCGGAAATTGCTGCGGAGAAAGCTGCACGCTCCGCAAATCCGAACGAAGTGCAGCCAGGGAAGTACACGGTAGTGTTGGAGCCTGCCGCCGTGCTCGATCTGCTCGGCTTCATGTTCTATGACTTTGGCGGAACGTCCTTACTCGAACAACGATCGTTTCTGAACCAGCGTCTGGGGACCCAACTTTTTGGCAATAACATCACCATTCAGGACGATGCCTATCATCCATTGCAATCTGGGGCGCCTTTTGACGGCGAGGGCATGCCGAGGCAGCGAGTGACCATGGTCGAGAACGGCGTAGTGCGCAACCTGGTCTATGCCCGGTCCACGGCGCAGAAGATGAAGAAGTCGGAGTTTGCCGCGCAATTAGGCGAAGTTCGGCCTACGGGACACGGTTTCCCGCTGCCTAATGAAATAGGGGATGCGCCAATGAACATCGTGGTGGAAGGCGGTAACGGACAGGCCAAATCGCTCGACGAGATGATTTCGAGCACCAATCACGGCGTGCTGGTCACGCGCCTGTGGTACATCCGCGAAGTGGATCCCTACGAGAAGATTCTCACTGGCATGACTCGTGACGGCACCTTTTTGATCCAAAACGGGAAAATCGCTCATGGATTGCGGAATTTTCGCTTCAACCAGAGCCTTATCGATCTGCTGCAAAACGTTGAAATGTTGGGCAGGCCAGTTCGGGCCAGCGGAGAAGAGGCCTTTGATATGGTGGTCCCGGCGATGAAGGTGAACAACTTCAATTTCACCGAGTTAACAAGGTTTTAATACCTGACATATACATTTCAGGTAACCACCGAGGGTTCATCGTCCTATTGCGCAAATTGGCAGTTTAACAAGTGCACTTTAGTAACTTTATCCAACCATGGACACCCGATATAACCTCTTGCAATGCTAACCAAGGATACGCTCGTGGATGAATTGAGAAGTTCGGTCCGGTTTCCGTTGAGACTGCCTGTAGAAGTTCAAGCTGAACAGAGCGGCGTGGCTGGTGAAACCCAGGACATTTCCGCTGGCGGCGTACTCTTCTATATGGATTCGGAGCTGCAAATCGGCTCCACCATCGAGTTCAGCATCTCCATGCCCGGTTCCGTCCTGGGTACGGAAGCAGATGTAATAGTGAAATGCACCGGTCGTGTGGTACGCTGCTCGAAACACGGCGACAGGACGGCAGTGGCGGCAGTGATCGATGAGTACCACTTCGACCGCGCCCAGTGACACGTTCACCAGATGATGAGCAGCGGCGGCTCCAATATATCTGCGTCAAAATTGCCGGGTAAGACCGACATGAGCCCCGTCAGCGACGTTGGTGCTTCCGACGTTTCAAGCACGCCCTCGCATACCATCCGAGTAATTCTCGCCGACACCCAGGCTATCTACCGCGTGGGTACTAAGAAGATCTTTGCGCTCGAGGACGACATTCGGGTCGTCGCCCAGGCGGAAACACTGGGACAGGTACTGGCAGCCGCCTCGAAGTTCCCGGCTGACGTTGTCCTGTACGAGTGCTCGATCTCTCCCAATCCGCCGGAAGCGGTTTCTGAAGTTCTGAAGCGTGCACCCAACGCGAAGGTCATCGTTCTCTCGCCAGAGACGGACGAAGATACGACGGTCGAGTATTTCCGTCGCGGCGTGCGCGGCATTCTGCCGCGCAACATCGCTCCGGAGATGCTGGTGAAATGCGTGCGCAAAGTGGCTGCCGGCGAGACTTGGATCGACAACCAGAGCGTCAACTGGGTTATCGAGGCTTATCGGGCGCAAGCCGCACAACTGACATCGCCGAGAACTAAGGCGAAGCTGTCGGATAAAGAGCTCATCATCATCTCTTGCGTTACGCAAGGCATGCGCAACAAAGAGATCGCCACCGAGATTGGAACGACCGAGCAGGTAGTCAAGAATTATCTGCGGAAGGTCTATGACAAGCTCGGAGTTTCAGATCGACTCGAGCTGGCCCTCTACTGCATTCATCATCGGCTGCTGCAGGGCACCGGTCGCGGGCAAATCCCAGAAGAAGCCCTTCAGAATGCCGCGGCAGAAGAAGCCGCCATCGCTGCCAATCCGGACTGATCCCGACTTACTCCTCCTCTAACCGTGCAGCGCCCCAGTGTGCCGCAGTCCGTTCAGCACAAATTGCACGGCAATCGCCGTCAGCAATAAGCCCATCATTCGCATGAGGATGCGAATGCCACTTTCACCCAACACTCGAGATAATCGGTAAGCATTCGCCAGGATCAGATAAGAGGCGACGGACGTCACCGCGATCGCGACAAAGACGGGAATGGTCTGCCACCACCCTTGCGACTGGCTGATCAGCACCATGACGGTTGAGATCGCTCCCGGACCGGCGAGCATGGGGATACCGAGCGGGACCAGTCCAGCGTCGTCCTTCTCGGTGCCTTCCTCGGTGTCGCCCGGAGTTTCGTGGGTCGGAGATCGGCGGGCCTGAAGCATATCGAGGCCGATCAGGAGCAGAATCAGTCCACCGGCAATCTCGAAAGCCGGCAGGGTGATTCCGAACATGCGGAAAATGAACGGGCCGGCGATTCCGAAGGCACACAGCACGACAAAGCATGTGGTCGATGCGCGTCTGGCAAGGTAACGCTGTCGCGCAACTTGAGTATTGCCGGCTATGGCCAGGAATGTGGGGATGGCTGCGAAGGGATCGACTAGAAAAAAGATCGAGCTCAGCGCCACTAGCCAGAACTGCCACAAGTTCATGAATGCGGCATGCATCACTGGCATGTTAGCTCAATGTGAGTATCTGACCTGAGCTGGTGAGGGTGTCTCGGCGAATACTGGTCCGCTCTCCGATTTGACTACAATCTCGTAAGCATTGTTTTGCGTATGCGACGTTTCGTTTTCTTCGTTGTGCTCTTTGCTTCCGGCATCGCCGGAAATGCGCAAGGTCCGGCCCAGCACGTTCGCGTTTCGCTAGTATCCGGCACCGGGCTGCTGCCGGGAAGCACTCAAGAACTCGGTATCCACTTTCAGTTGGATCAGGGCTGGCACATCTACTGGACTAACCCCGGAGATTCAGGCGAGCCGCCCAGAATTGCGTGGCATCTGCCGCCCGGCTTTGAGGTCGTTCATTTGGAGTTTCCTACTCCAAAGCGCCTCGAAGCGCATTCGCTTACCGATTACGGATATCAGGACGATGTGGTTCTGCTGGCAAATTTGAGCGTCCCGAAAGCTTTTGACGCCAAGTCTGCCGACGTCTCCGCGGATATCCGATGGCTGGTGTGCCGAGAAGTCTGCATTCCGGGGCGGGGTAGCGTGTCAGCGCGCCTCGTGGCTGAGCATTCTGACGCGACCGATTCCAACCTCATCCGTGAAGCTAAGCAGAAGCTGCCGCAACCTAGTCCGTCGGCATGGAGGCTGTCTGCGAGGCAACAAGGACCTGATGTCCTGCTGAACATCCGTGCGGGCCGCAGTGTAGCCGTGTCAGACTTTATACCTGCCGAGCCGCTCCAGATCGACAACGGGAGGCGGCCAACTGTCCATCAATTGCCAACCGGCGCTCAGCTCACCGTCAAGAGATCGGATCAACTTGCGCAATCTCTGCATGAGCTCCGAGGTGTCCTCATCGTCGAAGACAAGGCATATTGGGTGACTTTCCCGATGTCACCCTCGTCTAATCGTCAATCTAAGAATGGGCCGCGGGGATCTGCGCGCCCGTAGTTTGGAAGGAGTCAAGATGCGAATCCGAAACTCTATCGGTTTAGCAGTCGCATTGTTTGCGATTACCGCTTTTGCTGCAAGCGTCGGTGACCAGGCACCAGATTTTACCGGTACCGACAGTCATGGCCAGACGCACAAACTTTCGGACTATCGTGGGAAGTTCGTGGTGCTGGAGTGGCACAACAACGGATGTCCGTTCACGCAAAAGCACTACGAGAGCGGCAATATGGAGAACCTGCAGAAAGAATGGACGCAAAAAGGCGTGATTTGGCTCACGGTAATCTCGTCCGCTCCTGGTGAACAGGGATATGTCACGGCTGACCAGGAGAACGCGTACATGCAGAAGATGCATGCTGCGCCAACCGCCGCGATTCTCGATCCAAAGGGCGAAATCGGTCATCTTTATGGCGCCAAGACTACGCCGCACATGTTCGTGATCAATCCTCAAGGCAAGCTGATCTACAACGGCGCTATCGACAGCAAGCCCACGCCGGATCCGTCCGATATCTCCAGCGCAAAGAACTACGTCTCTGAAGCGTTGCAAGAGGCCATGGCGGGGCAGCAAGTCGCCGTAGCGTCCACCCGGCCGTACGGCTGCTCTGTGAAGTACGCAGACTAATCTTAGTAACCTCGGTCGCGGAAACCTGCCAGGGAGTGTAAGTCTCTGATGAGATGGCAGTTCCGCGAACGTACTAGCGTCTTGTTACCCCCACGCCAAGCCGCGAGTTACCGCGGTACATTGACCCTCCGGATCGAACGAACCTAGTCTCCAATCTGTAAGGAAACGGCCTGCGCCTTCACCGGCCAGGCAATGGCAACGCTGCGGCGGGACAGGAGCAAATTGATGAAACGGATTACTCAACTTCTGATGCTCGGAGCCTTGTTGGTTGGAGCGACAATCGCACACGCCGACAATCGCCAGCCTACTTTTCAGGTAAAACCCGAGTATCCCAGCTTGCTGAAGAAGATGGGCATAGGTGGAACTGTAAAGCTCAATGCACTGGTGGCCGCAGATGGCACGGTGAAGAAAGCCAACATTGCCGGCGGCAATCCCATGTTGGGAGAGGCAGCGTGCTCAGCTCTGAAGAAATGGAAATTCAGTCCCGCGACTCAGACAACTACGGTTCCGGTCGAAATGACGTTTGACGCAAAGTCGGCGACTGTTCAGATGAAGTAGTAGCGTGAAAATTGAGGTGTAGATGTGATCCCCTTAGAACATTTCGAAAATATCGATCGCAGTTACGGCGACCAAGTGACGTCTCAAGTCGAGCGAATCACCAGCGAGCTCAAGGTACTGGAGCAGTTGCTGATTGCCGGTTTGGTGGACAGGCGCGTACTCACCGCATTCAGGGAAGCGGTGAACCGCATCCGGACGACGAGTTGGGCTGTACAGCAGTGGCTGGAAGGCGCTCAAGGCAGCGAAAATGGAGTGCCCGCGATGCTGCTGAAAGAACGAATGAAGATTGCCGAGCAGTTAAGCGGACAGCTCGCCACTGATCTCGCATCGCCGACGGCACAGTTGTCCAGTGAAGAAATTTGCTCGCTGCTTTCCGCGGTAGAAAACCTCTCGCTCGAACTCGTCCGACGCAGCGGCAACTAACTCTCGCTAGGGTCGTCGAGCAGCCTGCCCAGAGTGGGCTTGTGTTTCTCCTGCTTGTGCGATTCTTTCAACGTTGGAATCCTGTGAACCGGTGGCGGAGTTCCAATCACCTCGCGTGCTCTTGCCTTCACCGCCTTCGTCGCACTGAACTTCTGCTTTTTCTTGCGTGTCGCCATCTCGCATCAAACCTCATCTCAAGCGCGTAATGATTATGCAATAATCGCGTGTGGACTTCGACATTCCGGGAGGCGGCAGTGGAAGAGCGGGACATGTTCGACGAAAAGGAGCAGAGGCGGCCCCACACACTGACGTGTCCCCATTGCCGGCAGGCGAACGAATACGAACTCTCCTGGCTTGCGCGCACCAAGAAGCGCCAATTGCCTGGCCGCGCCGACGATCGCGATCGCGCTAAGTTCGCCAAGGCGCGCTCCTACATGGTTCGCAAAGATGACATGGTTGCCTGCAAGAATGTCCGCTGCCGCAAGCGCTTCGAAGTGGCTGGAATTCAGTCGGTCGCGTTTCTCGAATAGGCTCTGATTTGCTTCAACTATCCGTAGCTATTGAACCTCGGTAGCCACGCAGACTACCCGTCCGCTCATTTATACTCACTGGTTTCCCATAGCTTTCCGAACACACATGAAAATTCTTGTCTGCATGAAGCAGGTCCCGCAGAAAGATGCGCCACTCAAATTAAACGAGAGCGGCACATGGATTCGCGAGGATGTGTCGTACGAAGTGAATGAACCGGATGCGTACGCTTTGGAAGAGGCGCTGCGTCAAAAGGAAAAGCACGGCGGGGAAGTAGCCGTGATCACCACCGGCCCCACTCGCGCTCAGCAAGTGCTCCGCGAGGCGCTAGCCAAAGGAGCGGATCGCGCGATCCACCTCGAAGGCAATGAGTTTATCGGTCTCGATTCGTTCAACACGGCCAAGGCAATCGCGGCAGCCATCAAAGACGAGCAATTCGACCTGATCTTCACCGGACTGCAATCCGACGATTACGGCTATGCGCAGACGGGTGTCTTGCTGGCAGAAATCACGGGACGGCCTCATGCCACCATCATCATGAGCATTGAGAAGAGCGACGGGGGTATCCGCGTGAAGCGCGAGCTCGAGGCTGGATTCTTCCAGCATCTGGAAATGCCGTTGCCCGCAGTTCTCACGATTCAGTCCGGGATCAACAAATTGCGTTACGCCACATTGATCGGGATCAAGCAGGCGAAGAACAAACCGTTGCGCAAGGTCAGTCACTCCGAGGTTCAGCAGGCGCTCGGAGCGAACCTGCAGAAGATCGAGAAACTGTACGTGCCACAGAAGCAGAAGAAGACGGAAATGTTGGACGGATCGCCGGCAGAAATCGCCAAGAAGTTGGTGGACAAGCTCAAGAACGACGTCCGGGTGCTCTGAGCGCGAGTGAGTCCATTCGCATCCAAGTGAATGCGGGTTTCCGCCTTGGATGAGGAGGGCCAAAAATGGCAGTCGAAAATCGGAATGAAGAACTCAATCGAGTTCACAATCGCAACCAGCGCGGAGTCGAAGGACACGATTTTGCTAAGGATTTGCATCCTGAGCGATATCCGCGAGAGTCGCTGAGCCGGCTGGAAGAGGGGATTCTGGACGATGATGACTTGCGTCATGCAGATGATCGTTTGGGATCGAGCGTGCAAGATCGCGAAGAGAAGGTTGATCACACTCGGAATTTGAGCCGTTTGCTGGTGATGCTCGGCGTTTTTCTCTGGATTTTTGCAGGCGTGTTGCTGCTGTGGGACGGATGGGATCTCCGCAGTGGGTCGATGTTCTTTAACACCATGACCATCATCGCCGCTGTTGTGGGCTTCGGGCTGATCATCTGGGGATTGATAGAGCGCAGCCGAGTGCTGCCACTGATTCCGGCTGACAGCGCGGTGTTTGAGGACCATTGAGCAGAGTCGAAGACAAGCTAATTCCCGGAGAGCGATCGCGCCGTGTAAAACGCGCATGCTCACCATCGCGGGTGGATTATTTCTTGCACACGCTGCTCTCCTCTTTATTGTTTTGGCCGCGACGCTGGCCCGCGAGTTACAAGTGGCTGTTGCATCCAGACTCAGTCAGTGCGCACCTGCTGCTGACTTTCGGGATTCAAACAGTCGAGAGCTGAATAGGACAAGTGACTGAGCAGGAGTTCATGGCAGAGATAATCCTCGTAGTAGTAGAGCAGCGTGAAGGAAAACTGAACCGCGTCTCGTTTGAGACGCTCACCGCCGCACAGTCAATTGCCGCAGAGATGAGTTGGACAGTACAAGCGGCCGTCCTCGGAAGCGGCATCGCTGGCATTGCGGCTGACATTGCGAAAGTCAAAGTTGCGAAGGTGTTCGCGATCGAGTCGCCGCAGCTTGAACGCTACACTGCTGATGGCTACGTCAGCGCGCTGAAGCAATTCATTTCGTCTGCCCAGCCGCGCCTTGTGCTCATGCCGCATACGTATCAAGTTAGAGACTTTGCGCCGAAATTGGCGGCGGCACTCGCTCGGACGTTGATCAGCGACTCGATCGCGTATCGAAAAGACGGCGACCGCCTCGTCTTTACGCGCCAGATGTTCCAAGGTAAGTTCGCCGCAAACGTCTCGTTCACATCCGATCCACCTCATTTCGCTACCTTCCAGGCCGGTTCCTATCGAGGAGATAAGGTCGAAATGGGCGCAAGCCCCGCGCCGATAGAGAAGGTCAGCGCTCAAATCGATCCGAGGGCTATCCGTGTGAAGCCGCTCGAGATCTTCAAAGAGGCCAAGCAGGCAGTCGATCTCACTCAGGCTGAAATCATCGTGTCAGTCGGCCGCGGCATCAAGGAACAGAAGAACATCGAGATGGCGAAGGCGCTGGCGGAGGCGCTCGGCGGCGAGATTGCGGCGTCGCGTCCCATCTGCGATTCTGGCTGGCTGCCGATGGACCGCCAGATCGGCTCCTCCGGCCAGACGGTCGCGCCCAAACTCTACCTCGCGCTGGGAATCAGCGGTGCGATTCAGCACATTGTCGGAATGAAAGGCTCGCGCAGCGTGATTGCGATTAACAAAGACGCGGAGGCGCCGATCTTCGAAATTGCCGACTACGGGGCAGTAGGAAATCTGTTCGATATCGTGCCCCCGCTGATCGAGGAAGTTAAGCGAGCCAAAGGAACGTAAAAGCTGCCGCAACCGCCGTCGGAATAGTGTTCTTGGGAATTTTCAAAATCGATGATCTTTCGAACTCCGCTCCCCAACATTGATCGTCCACAAATGGAAGCTGACGTTGTTATTGTCGGCGGCGGGCCGGCTGGAATGGCCTGTGCGCTGCGTCTGTCGCAGCTTATCGACGAGCACAACCAAAAGCACCCCGATTGGCCCCTGAGCAAGGAGAACATCTACGTTCTCGAAAAAGCGAGAGAGGTTGGGCAGCATTGTCTGTCGGGCGCGCTGCTCGACCCGCGATCGATGCGCGAGCTGCTTCCGGGATTCGAGAAAGAAGCGCCGCTGGACGCCGAGGTGACCAAGGAAGCGGTTTACTATCTCACCGAGAAATCGAAATTCAAATTTCCGATCACGCCACCGCCTCTGCGCGATCATGGCAACTACGTAATTTCAATCAATCGCTTCGTAAAGTGGCTTGGACAGAAAGTTGAAGAAGCCAGCATCACCATTTTCACCGGATTCGCAGGCTCGGAGCTTCTCGTCGAACACGATCGGGTGATCGGCGTGCGTACTGACGATAAGGGACTGGACAAACACAACCAGCCAAAATCCAATTTTGAACCCGGCTACGATTTGAAAGCCAAGATCACGATCCTGGCTGAAGGTCCGCGAGGATCACTCACCAAGCAACTCGTCGGCCGATTTCAACTCGATAAAGAACGCAATCCGCAGACCTACGGAGTCGGGGTGAAGGAACTCTGGGAAGTTCCATCCGGACGCATAGCCGCCGGCGAAGTGATTTACACGCTGGGATGGCCATTGACGAATGCCGAGTACGGCGGATCGTGGATCTACGGCACCAAGGACAATGTCGCTTCGCTCGGGTTTGTGATGGGACTCGATTATAAGGACCCGCGTATCGATCCACATCATGTCATGCAGGAGTTCAAGACACATCCATTCGTCAAGAAGCTGCTCGAAGGCGGCAAGATGATTCGCTATGGCGCAAAGACAATGCCGTACGGCGGCTGGTTCGCCGTTCCGCCACTTGCGGGCGATGGTTGGATGATCATTGGCGACTCGGCAGGATTTGTAAATTCGCAACGACTAAAGGGCATCCATCTCGCGATCAAGAGTGGCATGCTGGCCGCTGAAAGCGCTTATGAGGCGCTGGTAGATGGCGACTACAGCGTGAACGAACTCTCAAGCTATCCCAATCGGGTCGAGAAGAGCTGGATCAAGCAGGAGCTCTGGAAAGTCCGAAACTTCCATCAGGGATTCGAGAACGGAACTTTCGAAGGTTTCATCCATGCCGCCCTGCAACAGGTCACGTTGGGGCGCGGAATTCACGAGCGATACGCAAGCGAAGCCGGCCACAGGCGATTGGAAAAGCTCGACACTCTCCCTCATGGTGGGTATGGACGCGAGCACATGCTCGGTCCCATCAAGGGCGATGGGAAGCTCACGTTTGACAAGCTAACCGACGTCTATCATGCCGGCACAAAGCATGATGACGATCAGCCGATTCATCTAATCATTCATGACACCGACATCTGCAACACGCGCTGCACTGTCGAATATGGAAATCCTTGCCAGCACTTCTGCCCGGCAAAGGTTTACGAAATGGTGGAAGCGTCCGATGTGCCTGACGGAAAACAGATCCACGTGAATTTTGCCAACTGCGTGCACTGCAAGACGTGTGACATCATGGATCCATACCAGATCATCACATGGGTCCCGCCCGAAGGTGGTGGCGGCCCGAACTATGATGGAATGTAGAAAACGCCTGCCCGGGTTGGCCGTTAATTCCTAACCACCTAGATTTTGGGGCACCATGCGGATAAGCATCCGACACGCCGCAACCGCCGACATACCAGCGTTGACCGCGTTAATTGATCTGTCTGTGCGTGAGTTGCAGGCCCAAGATTACACTCCAAGCCAAATCGACTGCGCGCTCAGGACTGTCTATGGTGTTGACACGCAACTGATCGACGACCAAACCTACTTTGTAGCCGAATGCGATGAATACCCTGCGAGATCTTCGGAAGCCATTGTGGGGTGTGGCGGATGGAGCAAGCACAAGACCCTGTACGGCGCCGATCATTGTGCCGGGCGAGAGGACGCGCTACTCGATCCTAAGCGCGACCCAGCAAAGATCAGGGCATTCTTCGTTCACCCAGCCTGGGTGCGACGAGGCATCGGCGGATTAATTCTCGAAGCTTGTGAGAACGCGGCCAGAGAGGCAGGATTCACTCGACTGGAGATGGGCGCAACATTAACGGGAGTGCCTTTCTACAAAAACAACGGATACGCCGCACTTGAGAGCATCGCCGTACCGCTGGTGAATGGTGAGTCGCTGCCGATCATACGAATGGGTAAGCAGTTTTGAACTTCACCGACCAGTGATCAGCACCACAGTAGCATCATCACCCGGTTCCCCAACGGCAAAATTGTTGACCTGTTGCAGAATGAGTTCCGTCGAAATCGTCGGCGATGCGATTGTTTGCGCCAGGCGCGCACTGCCATATTCTTCGCGATCTTCGTTCGCGGCCTCTACGATTCCGTCGCTGTAGAAGAGCACGCGGCTGCCAGTTGGAATCAGAATTGTGTGCTCCGCAAAAGCTGTTTCTGAGACACCCAGCGGCAGGCCGCTTTCAGTCTCAATGAAACGCGAGCAGCCTCCTTCGTTAACCAATGGCCATAAATGCCCGGCGCTCGCAAATGTCAACGTGCGCATCGCAGGATCGAGGACTGCATAGATCATCGTGACGAATCGCCCGGTGGGGAAGTCGCGTAACAACACGCGATTGAGACGTGAGAGCACTTCGCCCGGACTCTCGATGGTCTCGGCGAGAGAACGCAACAGGCCTCGAGTGGCGGACATCAACATCGCGGCAGCCATGCCTTTTCCAGAGACGTCGGCGAGCGCGATGCCCCACTTGCCGTTCTCGAGTTCAATGTAGTCGTACCAGTCTCCGCCAACGGCTCCTGCTGGCAGCGATGCTCCACTGACGAAAACATTCGGTAGGAACAGAGAGCTCTTGGGCAACAACGCTTGCTGAGTCTCGCGGGCTTCGTCTGCCTCGCGCGTCATGCGACGATTCTGCTTGCGCTCCTGCTCGAACGTCTGCGCATTGTCGATTGCAATTGCGACGTGTTCCGTCAAACTTTTCAGCAATTGCAATTGCGCGGGCTGGAATGCGTCGAGTTCGCAGTGAGACGCGGCAAATACTCCGATGACTCTGCCGTTTGCTTTGAGAGGAATTCCAACTTCTGAAAGTGTGGTCGGTTCGCAAGCGACGTAATATGGATCGCGCCGGACATCCGGCGCATAGTGTGTCTGGCCTGTAGAGGCGACGTGTCCGACAATTCCTTGCTGGCCGATCGCAAGCGATTCGCCTTTGCCGTGGAGCGTGCAGCCATGCACACCGGTCAGCACCATCTCTTCGCGAGCGGGATGGCGCAAGTAAATGCTGACTTCTCTAAACCCAAATGAACGCGCCACTCCATTGACGATGCTGTCGATCAACGGCTCCAGATCGAGAATGGAAGTGAGCTTTTGCGCCGCCCGATGCAGCTTTAGGAGATCGCTGATCCTGTCCTGAGGAGGATGAGCGGGCGCGCTGGGAATTTGCCTCGTCGGAACAACACTGGTGGACATGTACAGCTCCTCTGGCCCCTTGAACCTGGAGAGTTCATCGCTATTAGTTGATTCGAGAAGAGACGCGCGGATTCTTTTTGTTCGGGTAGCGCGTGGCTAATGGGACGGATCGTCCGGAGGATTACAGCAAGCTGCGTTTTAAGTATTCAGATTGTCGCGAATGTGACTTAGCTCGTATGTGCGGGGAAGTCCGAGGGGCGCGCCCGGGTTTCAGCCGCGTAAGCCGTATTACTAAGCTCGGTCTTCGTATTCTTTCAGCTTCTTGTAGATAGTTGAAATGCCGATCCCGAGAGAGGCTGCGGCCTCAATACGATCGCCGCCATGGGCTTTCAACGCGGCAAAAATGCTCTGTTTTTCCACCTCGGCAAGCGGAGTAATTTTGCGGCCGTGAACTGGCGCGTTACACTTCGCGCAATACACGGGCATCTTCTTTGCCGTGGAGATGTTTTGGGAGGCGCGACGGTCAACTGCGCGATCGGTTTTCTTCCGTCGCCGTTTGAGAGCTTGTTGGGTTTTCTTACTCACGGACGAAAAAGTCGCACGCCGCAAGAATAAAATCAAGAGTTTTCTACAAAATGAATTCGATCGTAGCAGGGTGTGAAAAACTTGCCTTCGTCCCAAAAATAAAAGGCGACCAATGGCCGCCTTTTATTTCTCTAGATATCTCGTTATCGCGGAAGGTAAATGTCGCGTTCGAGCCTCAGATCGAGCGCCTGTCCTTTGTTTAGCTTGAAGTTGCGGCCAGTCAGGAATCCCGCTCCAGTACCAACACCGCCGCCGATTGCTGCCCCAATGACTGCGCCTCTACCCCCTGCGGCAGCCGCACCAGCCACAGCACCTAGACCCGCGCCGATGGCGGCGTCCTCAACGGTGCGTTTGGTGTTCACTTTGCGATGGCTAATCTCGCCTTCAGAACCGGTTTCGGCTTGAACTGAATGCTCGCCCGGGACGCCGACCACCATTGCCGCCAGCGGCACCCAGCCATGCTTGGTCTCGATTTGGTCAAAGCTTAGCAGCAGCCGAGAACTCATCCCGCGCTCCACGCTGCTGACGTGGCCTTTGACCTTGCTGTTCATCGGAATAACCTGGCCATTGGGCGCGATCAGATCCTGGGCGAGCTTTGCTTTGAACGACTTACCTTGAGAAACCTTGTTGGTGTCGAGGGAGTCCTGGAGCTGGACCTCGAATTGGGTACCCTCTGGGATCACGTTTGGCGCAGTCGGCTGCACTGGGCCAGCCTGACCCATGTCTATGGGCGCGCTAGGAACGCTCGACTGGCCCCGATATTGGGCAGAAGCACCAACCCCGAAGGCCAAAACCAACCCGAATGAAGTGAAAGCCGCTAAGAGCCTTTGCATGGCTGAAAACCTCGTTCTGAAGTGACAGGATCGGCCTGTCCAGACGACTCTTCAAACCCGAATGCCGCAAGGAAGTTGGGGTCGGACGCGAACTTTACAGTTTGATAACGCTAATCCTTCCTTGCCATTAGATGCTCGTTATTCCCATTTGGGGACTTCAGTAATCCATCCAGCTACTTTCCTGTCGCATCTGAATGCTAGAGACATCATATTGAGCAACAAGGCTGGCCGGTTTAGGCAGTCGAAATCGGGGGTCGGGGTAGGGCCATGGACAAGAATAAGCAAATCACGTATGGCTTGGGAGGATTGGGCGTTCTCCTGGGCGGGCTGGGTTTCATCCTGCTGAGTGGCCGCGGACGTGAGATTGTGCGCAATTTTGTGCGCGATTTCGAACAGGCTCCAGCGGCTTTCGATGAGTGGGCCGACGCCACGCAAAACGAACTGGAACGGATCCAGCAGACTATCAATCAGATCGCGGCACGACTGCAGGTTGCGGGCTAGAATTTCCTGTTATTGCTGAATAACAAGGAATTTGCAGGGAATTTGCCGCACACGCCTCCCCGAAATCTGCGAATTCCGGCGTATTTTTCAAACCTCCTGCCAGAACAGGGAAATTACACAGGGAATCCAGAAACTAAGATGTTATGAGGCTTCCGCTTTGATCCCTGCGCGCACATACTGCGAAACAGCCGAACCTGCGCGGATCTACTTATTGTTCCGTTTCTGAATTGCTTGGGGTTTTGTCAGCGCCGGACCTCGGGCCACGAACCCGACCCCGGCACTAATCAACGCGATTCCCAGCCAGCGGCTGGTTGACACATTCTCGTGCAGAAAGAACTTTGAGAGCAGGGCCACCACCACATATCCCAACGAAGTTGCTGGAAGCACATAGGTCAAGTCTGCCCATGAGAGGGCCGTCAGGTACGACCCGAAGAATCCGAGCAGGCACAAAATGCCAAAGGCGACAAAGGGATTACGCAAAGCAAAAAGCAGATCGAGCCATCGCGCCGGCGAAATGGCTCCGATCTGCTTCATGCCCACTGAAAGAAGAACGTCCCCAACGGCCGCGCAAAAGACTATCGCCAGCAGCACCAGGTAACGCCGCGGAGTGAGCGTCATTCCGATCCGACTTCGACAGCCTCTTCCTGCATAGTTTTCACCGGCTCTGCGGGTGATTGCGGTGTCTTGCGCGCTTCCTGCACATACTTGTTGCGCGCCGAGCGCAACTTGAGGAACGATTTTGCCTCTTTGTACAAGCGCTTGCGATCTACGTTGCTGAAAATCGCTTTCCTGACGATGCGATAGACCTGCTTGGGACGGAAGTAATACTCGTCG
>CAZLIE010000069.1:0-21571 GCA_964559345.1 uncultured Terriglobales bacterium | reverse complement strand
GCAGTCTCTCCCGGAACAGGAATTCCGAGACTCTCAAGACCGACGAGCAGGAATAGAAATATGTATCCGTAAGTCGCGAGCAGATTTGTGATCGTGCTGTCCATCAAAGCATTGCCGAATTCACGCCCGTCGCCCGAGCGATCCAATCCGTCCCGTCAATGCCAACCTCTATGGCTTGCCGTTCGCCCCTTTAGGAACGTGGGAGGTGAACCGTTTTAGAACGAATTCGCGAATCAGATTCGATACAGCATTCCCACCAATCCCAGCGAAACCATTGACCAGGACTAACGAGGCTCCGCGATCAGAGGCGGGATAATAAAGATTGGAAATGGCCGCCGCTGAGAAGTGGGCGAGCAGCTGGGAGTAATTCGGTTTCCACCGCCCATCATCGCCCCTGGCGATCAGTGCGGCAGAGATCGCATACAGCGCACGCGACCCAATACTCCCCTTCCCCTTGTAGAAGTAGCGAGGATCTTGATGAAAGATCGAAGGGTAAACAGCCCGGCCCAGCAGGGTGCCTGCTACATGATTGGCCAATGCTGCGCCGTATCGTTTTCCATATCCCTCGATTCCTTGACCATAGTCCGGGAAGACATTCTCATACTGCTCCGCACCCGCAATTCCCGCCGTGCTCAGGAACGAAACCGGATCGATGATGGAACGGATACTCAGTTGGAACTTCTGTTTCGCTAGCATCGGCGGCGCGTTCCAGTCATACGTGCTGTATAAGTTTGGAATAATGCCAGCTATGCGCTGCTGCTCCGCGATATGCACCTGCTCCTTAGAAAGTTCCTTGCTGTTTCCACTAACGGTTACGCTCGTGATCACGCGCGCAACTGGGAGCTTTACCGGGGGCACAATACGAAACTCGCCTACATGCAAGGCAATCTGGGTCGAAGTGAGAGTGGTCATCCCTGGCGCCGACACGGTCAGCTTGTAAATATTCGGCGGTAAACCTGTGAACGCGAACTGTCCGTCGCTGCCAGACTCCATGCTTCGTGTAACAGAACCCGATGGGTCCGCCAATGTCACGCGCGCACCCTGCAGCACGTCCCCATTCGTATCCAGCACCGTCCCCGACACAGTCCCGGTGCCCATCTGCTCGGAGTTGTGTGCTCCAGATTGACTACTCACTCGGGCTGGTTGAGGTGCATCCGGGAGAGCGCCGGACCTGAAACTCTCTTGTGCGAGAGCGGGTGAGCGCGCCAAGCCGGAAAAGATCAACAAAACGGAACCAGCAATCACGAACGGCTTTGACCACCGCACAACATCAGGAATCATTGCAAACTCCACTAGAGATCGGATAAAGGGACTGGTATGGCTTCATCGTGTACTTCGTAACCACCCAACGAAGCGCCCCCGTTTATTCAAACTGAAATCACCCGGCGTGAACTCCACATGTAAGCCATATGTTTGTGTGGACTGTTCCACCAGCGGGGTAATGTTGAATGCCGGTGCTTCTCCATATGTGGCGTGATGGTGGATAACGTAGCCTCCAACCAAATATCCGAGCATACCTCCGACAAGCACGTCCGAAGGAAAGTGTTCGCGCGCGGTTACACGGCTTGCGCTTACTGCCAAGGCAAACGCGTAGGCAGCCAGTTGTACCTTCTTGCTCGGATACTCAGAGGCGATAACTCGCGCAAACGCGAAGGTTGTAATTGCATGGGCGGACGGGAATGAACCGTCTGTTTCAAAGGAACGCGTGCCGTGAGGCCAGAACCCTCCGCGCCCGTTACCCTCGTTTGGGCGCTGACGGTTCGTCGCGAGCTTTAAAGCTTCAACGACAAGCAACGAGTTGACGATCGCTTCTTCTCCCAAACGCCCCGTCTCTGCGAGGTGATTGTTGTGCTTGGCGGACCCGAGCAAATAGAGCCCGGCGGCGCCTCCAATAGATCCGTAAAGGCCAACGTCAGAAAATGCACTGCTCACGTCTGTTCTGGTCTGGTCGATTCCCAGTTCCTGCTGCGCTTGTGCGTCGTAATGGAGTGCGACGCCGGTCGCCGCAGCAAACGGTACAAGCCAATATGCATCGTGGGGGCGAATGTGGAGCGGGCTCGTCCAAATACCCACTTCGTCGTGCCCCAGATCTTTTAGGCACCGCCCGACATGAGTCAGCCCGCACGTCACGGGTGTTTGGGCTGAATTCTGCGCGCTAGCCTGCGGATCGCTCCGATCCGGATTGGAACTATTGGCGCTCTGGTTGCTTGCCACCGGTGTTTCGGGAGAATCCTCGGTCTGTGCAAAGGCGTCGGTCGGCAACAACGTCAACAAGGTGAGGACCACGCATGCTGGAACTGTGTGTCGGCATCTCATGAATTTTTTCTTCCTGAGCGTGAACTTCGTTTTCCATGCCGTGTGGCGCCTGAATGGACTGTTCACGCGCCTACCTCCTTACGTGGCTCACGAGCCCGCTCAAATCCCCGGTACCGCAATGAAAGCGTCGGAAGTACCAACAGATTTAGTGCCGTCGAAGTCACTAGCCCGCCGAGAACAATGTTGGCCATCGGTGCTTCAATCTCACGGCCCGGCGCTCCGCTGCCGATGGCCAAAGGAACAAGTGTCTTCATGGCTCTCGCCTCTGCCGCAGTCTGCCTAGTCCTGGAGATTTGGAATTCAGGGGAAACACAATTTCGCCGGGGACAAGCGGCCGTTGCACGGAATCTTCTATGTCCCCGATTGCTCCCTGCGCACGCGCCAGGCCATTAAGCCGCGCTTGAGCCAAGGCTGAAAGCTGAATCTCTACAGCGTCGAGGCTCAACCGGTCGTCCGCGCCAGCGCTGATGTTGTGCTCCACGATTTGCAGCTGAAATTCTTGAAGTTGGTACGATGATTCGGTTTGGATGAATGCTCTCAGAGCGGCTTTATAAACCGCGAAGGCCCGCTCACTGTTCCCGATCACCTGGGCCTGCGTCTGTAAGAATGCTGCTGCCGCTTGCTCGCGGCGACCCTCTGCCTCCGCAATGGGTCCCTCGTTTCGATTGAAAATGGGTAAGGAAGTCGAGAAGCCCACCGTAAAGAAGCTATCGCGCTCTTCATACGTATATCCCGGACCGAGGTTGAAGTTCGGATACTGTTTGGCAATCTCGGAGTGCAGGTCGGCTTCGGCAGCCGCGTACTGAACGAGTGCGCGTCGAATATTCAGGCGATTGAGCACGGCATCCCGCTGTATCTGATCTACCGAAAGTGAGTCTGCCGATGGCAGAGTGTCCATCTCCGGCCACGAGAACTCGGCCCCGTCGATTGCCGCCGTTGGCACCCCAATCGCAACTGCCAGCGCGGACTTGGCATCGGCAACTTGAACTTCACCCGAGCGGATAGCGGGGGTGGTCTTGGAAAGCTCGATGCGTGCGAGATCCACATCGAACCTTGTATTTTCGCCGGCTCTCAAGGTCATCAATGGTTTTAACGATTTCCCAAGCAGTCCTGCAGCAGCCTAATGTGGTGTGCTTCGGTGTGTTTACCGGATTTTTCGAGGCAATACTGGATTGTCTGTGCACAAACAGCGTGACAGCGAGTGCAGTCATCAATGCACGATTGAAGGGCGGCGTTTCTTGGCATTTTTGTGATTGCGATAACCAGTAGATTGTGAATTCCGGCAGCCTGTTGACCGCAGTTCTGGCCTGATTGGAACACCGATCTGGCTCGTGCCGCGCTCGCGGAGTATCAACGGGCAATTCCCAATTCTTTTCGCAGCTTCTCCTCGTCAAAGCCTACGATCACGGCATCACCAATCTTCGTAACTGGTGTGGTCATGACGTGCAATTGCCGGAGCTCATCCAGGGCGCCGGGATCAGAGGCAATGTTCCTGTCTTCGAATTCGATACCATTCTTCGAAAGAAACTCCTTCGTTGACTGGCAAAACATTCAACCAGGCTGCGAGAAAATTACAACCTTCTTCTTCTGTAACATCAATGACCTCTATTCTCCAGATGCAGGCCCGAGCGCGGGGGTTACTGGTATCGGTAGTAGATCACTCTCGTCCTGACAGTTTCAGTAACCTTAAAGGCTGACAATGTATCGCATGTCCAGATGAAGTCGCCCGCTATTAGGCGAGCACCTTGCGCAAAACGTTGTGGATCTTTGCTGATCCCTCTCGTTTGTGTGTCTGGGCTGCGCTGCGCTTAGTCAATCGCAAGGAGTACGCGCGCAGCATACCTATTTACGAACCGGCTGATTCAGGAGACTCCACTGGCAGTGTGGCCACTTCGAGAAGACGTTCTATGACCAAGCGCCATAGAACTCCCCAGACACGAGAACACTGACTTCATTGCATCTCACTGGCCTGTAGCTAAAGCGACCAACATATTTCCAACCAGGACGAGTCGAGTGAGACGCGAAGCTAGTCCAGCGATTGAGAAAAGCCTCGCTAAAAAGCTCGACGCCGACGACAACGCATTGACATTGGGGGAATTCGCAAGACCTGCGAAGAATTCTGTCGCTTCAGCAATGCTGTGCAGCTCCCCCCAGCCCGTCTGAATGAATTGCCATCCCCAGTGCAACCGGGTCGCAAATGACAAGACGACCTCGAGCGCCTTTCCCGAACCATACAGTCCAGGATGCGTGGTTATGGTAATGCACTATTTCGAGAAGCCGGACTGCTGGTCTATGTTCAAAGTAAACCGAATTGAGTTGCAACCAGACGCAGCAACCCGACTCGAGTTACGTCTTTGGCTTACTCGCGCAACCGTTCTTGCCTCCGCAACTGTTCTTGTCTTTGCTGGAGCTCTTCGAATTGGATCCTTGGGGTTTCGCATCCTTCGAAGTACTCTTTTGCGTGTTGGACTGTTGGCTCTGACTGTTTTCAGCCTTCTTGTTAGATGTCTGGCCGCTCTGCGCAGCCATAGTGCCCGCCATCAATCCAGACACACAGGCAGCCGTCAAAAGCGATTTGAACGATGGTCTCATAACTCTCCTCGTATCAGTTGAAAAACTGGTCTGCGTACAAAAGATACCCAGGCGTGGAGAAGGTTACAGACCGTTCCACGTGCACAGCTCCTTTGTTTGGCTGCCGCCAACGATTTCATATATTCAACGGTGCCTGTAACCAATTTGAATGTCACGCATCCTTTACAAATCATGACTCCGTTTCATCCCAGCGGAAAAGAAGTTCCGGCACGATGCGATAGCTTTTTCGGAAACGCAACGTAAGTGGCGCTGATTTTGCATCTGTGCTGACGGGAGTATTGTCGTCGTGCGGGGATTTGACCCGAGAGTCTCAATGGGGGCTAGCAAGTGTCCGAGCGAAGAGTTCTTAACTCGTGGAGGGAAATCGCCCTATACATGTGTCGTGGCATTCGGACAATTCAACGATACGAAGAAAATCTCCATCTCCCCATTCACCGACCTGCCGGAAGAACGCGCACTGCTGTGCTTGCATTTTCAGATGAAGTCGATGAGTGGCTAGCAAAAACGCCGACGCGCGATCGTCTTTTTGAGAACGGTGAGGGCGCAAGCGACGTTCCTGCCGAGCTATAATAGTACCCGCCAAAGAGAATTTGCAGCAAGCCGCGCTTGCGTATCAAGAGGCCTTGGCCCGTTACAAGGCGTCGAAGGTTCATCAGGGTAAAGCTCTGAAGCATTCGGCATGATGGGGAGCGACAATGTGCCGCGAAGAGAAGAAATGTCTACGGCGGGGTTCGAGTGTCCTCATTGCGGCTTTCACCACCTGCTTTCAGACGAACGCATGAAAGCATCCACCCAATCTCTGAAAACGCAAGCGGCACCCGTGCCTATCGCTTGTCCCCAGTGTGGTCAGAAGAACGAATTCAAGCGCACCGACCTTCGGCTCTTTGGTTGGACGCAAGACTAGTCGAGAGAACCACATCAACGTGCAGGAAACTCTCGAAGAGCGACAAAAGCGGCTGCATCGGGTTGCCGTCCTTACGACAAGCTACGCGCGCTGGAAGAACTATTATCCGTCGAGCCGAACGAAGAGAAGCGCAAGCTCTACGAAACGGAAATGATGGCCGTGAGGGATGCCATCCGCCGAACTAGAAGTTAGCTTAAGCCCACATCGGGCCGTTTAATGTGGGTCGATTTCCCATCACAGTACGCGGCAGATTCTGCAATCCGCTTGCAATCCGTTAAACGTTTTTTCATATACCTAGACATACTTTTAGCGCCGTTCGTGCTTCTGTAAGTTGTGTATCGACATTCGGGGCCGGATTCCATTACCGAGCCCGGCAGACTGATATCGGAAAGCGCTCTTCTCGTTGTGCATCGTCTACGGGAAGATCAAGTAGAAGCGGCATTCCTTGTGCCGGTCTGACCGATGTGTAATGAGTCCGTGGGACTGATTGCGAGCGTGATCGAAAGGGCAGGAATTCCAACAATCGGTCTATCGCTGTTGCGAGAGGTGACAGAACGTGTAAGGGCTGCCAAGAACCCTATTTGTACCGTTCAAGCTTGGGTGAGCCAAGCCGAGCCGATTCGCAACACAAGATCGTTGAGGCAGCTTTGGAGTTGCTGCAAAGATCCGATCCAGCGATCCAGTTCCTATTCTGAAGGAATTTCGACCGTCATCCCTAAGCAGCAGAACCTGATCGTTTCGCTGGGTCAGGGTGGCAGAGTTTATCGTGCAGCGGTCGCGGACCAAAAATCAAAGGAGAACTATCGTCACTGTTGACCCGGGGCAACAGGCCTCCCCGCTCGGTATCCAAAGCGGCTGTCGGTTCGTCTGCAAGAATGGTCGTTGGCCTGTGCGCCAGAGCGCGAGCGATGGCGCGCGCTGTTTCTCGCCTCTGGACAGTTTTTCGGTGAGGAGTTCGGCGCGATCTGCGACTTCGAGTTACTCCATAAGCTCCTTGGCGTGTGAGGTCCGCCCTGCACTCGGTTATGCCCAGCAGTTCCAAAGGTAAACAGGATGTCCTCGGTCGCGGTGAGAAGCGGCATCAAATTCGCGAACGGAATGGTGAGAGGTGCTTAGAAAATTTGGAGAAGAGCACCCGCAGGTTGCGCGGGTGCTTGCTCTCTATGCAGTTTTCTTCTGTGGTGATTGTCCGGTTTTGGATTGACCAGCCTGCTTGTGGATAGTCTTATTGTGGCCATCGAGTTCTTCCTGCGTCTTGAACTCGGCGGCACACTCCGGGCATGAGAAGTTCTTGTTTCAAGTCATTGTGTACCTCCATAAGGCCTTTGATGTGTTTTCTAATCATGCTGCCCGCTTAGTCGAAAAGCAGGGACCCTCATGATGCACCGATCCTGTGACCAGCGGCCCGGAAACCTCCTGAGGAGCCACTTTGCGCAACAATGCCCGGGCCGTGCCTTCAATGCCTTCCTGCAGAGTGGGGAAGATACCTACAGCTCTGGCAATCTCGTCGATTGTCCCGCCATGGCGCATTACCACAATTGAATCGTAGACCAACTCAGCCGCGCTTGGCCCAATGACATGGCAGCCAAGCAATTGATGACTGCTGCGGTCAAAGACATATTTAATGAGCCCAGTTGTCTCTCCAATCAGCTTTGCCTTGGAAATCTGATCGAACATAACCAAGCCGGTCGGCGCGTCAAGATTTTTCTCGTGTGCCTGCCGAATCGTAAGGCCAACACTACCGATTTCCGGATCCGTGAAAATTGCGTGCCCCAGGTATTGCCGCTCCATTTTTATATGTTTGCCTTCGAAGGCATTTGCGAATGCAACCTTACCTTCCTCCTGACAAACACGTGTGAAGGGTTGTTGGCCGTTGATGTCGCCGATAGCCCAAATCCGGGAGATGTTTGTTTCAAGGTAGTCGTCGACCTTGACAAAACCCAACCGGTCGATTTCGATTCCAGCTTTGTCCAGATCCAAATCGGAGTTGGGCTGGCGTCCCGCAGCTACAAAAAGGTGTGTGCCGTCAATCGTGCGCTGCACATGCTCCTTACTACGAGCAAATACGCGGAATCCATTAGCCACTTTCTCCATCCGTACGGCTTCGTGCTTGAGAAGAACTGTAATGCCCTCCGTCTCGAAAGCGCGCTCCAGGATGGTGCTGACATCCGGGTCTTCTTCTGGCACCAGGTGATCCCACTTGTGAATCATCGTGACCCGAGAGCCAAAGCGGTGGAAGGCTTGGCCAAGTTCACAGCCAATGTATCCCCCTCCAATAACGACCAGGTGCTGCGGAATCTCCCGCAGATCCATTATGGTCTCATTGGTAAGAATCGGCACCTCCTCGATTCCGTCGATTTTGGGAATGAGCGGCCGCATGCCCGTAGCGATGAAAATTTTCTCGGCGCGAAGTGTACGACCGGCGGTCAGAATTTCTCGCTCGGAAACAAATTTAGTCTGACCTTCAATCAGAGTTAAGCCCTCTGCTGAACGGGCGCTCTGTAGCGACTCTTCGCGGTGTTCGATAATGTCGGCATTTTTCTCATCGACCATTGCCTTAAGGTCCACTTGTGGCTCGCTGGTATGAACATGGAACCGTGCAGCAGTTCGAGCCAGATGGGCGATTCGCGCCCGGTGAATGAGAAACTTGCTAGGTACGCAGCCCGAGTTCAGGCAGGTACTGCCGAAGGGAGGTAGGTAGATCATGGCTACGTTGAAGCCAGCTTCGACTGCCTGGCTAGCCACGATGGTGCCAGCTTCTCCTGCTCCAATGACGATCGCATCGAATTGCTCTGGCATAGACCTCCTTTACGCGTGGATTCGTGTCCCACGAATCCCTAAGCTGCACGTCGGATTGTGACGTCGATCAGGCCACCATCTTGGTCGCCAACTTGTAAGTCGCAACGACGGCTGCGCCGTAACCGACATGCGCCGCCCATGCCCCGCGCATGCGTCTGCCATGGATAATCCTGAGAGGGTTTTGAGAGTCCCATTACAGGCATTCCGATCTCATCTCCCAGCAACCAATAATCAACCGGGCACATCTCGCGACGTCTTCATTCTTATCCGGCGCAGCAGGACAGTTGCTTGACGTCCTTGCTGAACGTCTGCGCCGCGAGCTTCAGTCCCTCGACCATTGTCAGGTATGGGAACAACTGATCAGCCAGTTCGTCCACAGTCATCCGTGTCCGGATGGCCAGGGCCGCCGTCTGAATAAGTTCACCTGCCTCTGGCGCCACCGCCTGCACGCCAATCAACCGCCCGCTGCCGGACTCTATCACCAGTTTGATAAATCCGCGTGTATCGAAGTTGACAAGCGCACGCGGCACATTATCCAGAGTGAGCAGGCGGCTGTCAGTCTCGATGTTGTCGTGGTGTGCTTGCGCCTCGCTATAGCCCACAGTGGCGACTTGTGGATCGGTGAAGACCACATCGGGCATGGCGGTTAGATCGAGCGTAGTCTCCCCGCCCGTCATATTGATTGCCGCCCGTGTGCCGGCTGCCGCCGCGACATAGACGAATTGTGGCTGGTCCGTACAGTCACCAGCAGCGTAGATGTGCGGCGCACTAGTATGCATGCCTTTATCGATGACAATGGCACCCCGCGCATTAACGGCAACGCCCGCGTTTTCCACTCCGAGGCCGCGCGTATTCGGCGTACCGCCGGTGGCGACCAGCAGATTGTCGGCTCGCAATTTGTCCTTCCCGATTGTTAGGACAAACTCCCCATCCGCATAGGCGACGTGACTGGCCTGAGTGTGCTCCAGCACGTCGATACCCTCGGCACGAAAGGCCGCGGTAAGCACCTCGCCGACGGCCGGATCTGTACGGAAGAGTAACGTGTGGCGCGCCAGAATCGTCACCTTACTTCCCAGCCGGGCAAAGGCTTGGGCCAGCTCCACTGCCACCGCCGAGGAACCAATCACAGTTAAGCGTGGGGGGATCGTGTCACTGGCCAATGCCTCGGTCGAGGTCCAGTATGGCGTGTCCTTCAAACCAGCGATTTGTGGGATCGCAGGGCTTGCCCCAGTGGCGATCAGACAACGGTTGAAGGCTACTTCCTGCACGCCACCATAGTTCAACTGCACGATCAGGCTACGGTCGTCCTTAAACCGGGCATCACCGAACATCACGCTAATGCCCGGATTACTGTCCAGGATGCTCTCGTATTTGGCATGTCGCAGTTCATCAACACGCGTCTGCTGCTGGAGCAGCAGTTTGTCGCGTTGGATTGTCGGAGAGATAGTTTGAATACCAGCATCGAACGGGCTGTCTCGCCGTAGATGAGCGATATGGGCAGCTCGGATCATGATCTTGGAGGGAACGCAGCCAACATTGACACAGGTCCCGCCGATCGTGCCGCGCTCAATAAGTGTCACCCGCGCACCAAGCTCGACTGCTTTAAGCGCCGCCGCCATTGCCCCGCCGCCGCTGCCGATCACGGCCACATGCAGTGGATGCTCGCCACCGTTACTGCCGGACTTATTGGATTTTCCGAACCATGAAACGGTCCTATCGAGAAGGCGGCCACTTTTTTCCGCAGTCGGCGCGTCGGACAGCGTGGCACGGTAGCCTAGTTCAGCCACGCTTTTCGTGAGCGCATCGTGAGCCACACCGTCATTAACGACAATCTCAGCTTTACCTTTGGAGTAGGATACGACAGCCGAGCGTACGCCAGGCACTCTTTGTAGAGCCTCCTGAACATGGTCGGCGCAAGAGATGCAGGTCATGCCGCTGATGCGGAGGGCAACAGTATTGGCCATGTCTCCGTCCTTATTTCTTCACCGAAGATGAATAGCCGGCGTTTTTGGTGGCATCCAGCAAGGCATTAACCGACGTTTTAGCGTCGTCATAGGTGACCGTGGCTTCCTTCTTCCCGAAACTGACTTCGGTCTTGACGACACCGTCGACTTTGCTCAGAGCTTTCTTGACCGTTATCGGGCACGCAGAGCATGTCATACCAGGCACCGAAAGAGTGACTGTCTTTGTGGCGGCCCATGCCGACGCGCTGAAAGCAAGGGCGAGTGTAAGAGCAGTCATAAGTTTTTTCATCAAACAGAGTCTCCTTTTCTCAATGTTTCAAACAGGTTCTCAATAAAACAACGGCAGAATGTATGGGAAAACAATTGCGATCGCAACCAGTGTGGCCACCGTCCAGAAAATGACCTTGTATATCTTTTTGACCTGCGGCACCGCACAGACCTCACCCGGATTGCAAGCCCGCGCCGGACGGAAGATGCGGCGGTAAGCAAAAAAGAGCGCAAGGAGGCTGGCGGCGATGAATATTGGCCGGTAAGGTTCAAGTACAGTTAAGTTTCCGATCCAGGCACCGCTGAATCCAAGCGCTACCAGCAGCAACGGACCAAGGCAGCAGGTAGAGGCCAAGATGGCTGCGACACTGCCAGCCAACAGAGGTCCGCGACCATTTTTTTCGTTAAACATGAATACTTCTTTCCATCTCCACGCCCGGTGTGCTCTTCAATCTGCCCTCGATGGCGACACACGCGGTGCGATCCATGCCCTGCACAGCGAATGTGACCTGCGCAAGCTGTGGTGCGCCAGAAGATTTGGCGGAAGCCGAGCCGAGCACGAATTCGGCAACCCGACCGGAGTAGTAGGGAATGCTGCAAATGCCCCGACGAAGGCGGTCGCGATCCACAAACCGGTGCGGCCCTTCTTGTTCACGGAAGGCACTTCGCAGGCCGAGCCAGGTTCGCAGGCGTGTTTTGGTTTGCGGTACGCGAAGTAAAAGCCGGCAGCGAGGAGCAGCGCCGTCACGGCAGGCAGATACGGACGCCAGGCAGCAAAGAATGCGGACGCGCCGATGATGCCAGCGCCTGCGACAGCAAAGATGATGGGCAGGATACAGCAAAGACTGGCAGCTACGGCAGCAACAACGGAGGCCCCGATGAAGGCTTTGTCTTTCACGCTCTGTCTCCCTTCCGGCGTAAACGAGACGCGGCCGTCCGAGTAGGTCGTGCGACGACCACAACCGGCTTCGATTCATGTTCAAGCAGGCCACAACTTTCCAAAGCTGGAGCATATTTGACGAGGTGCTTGTCGATGGCATTGAGGATGGGCAGCAGATCGGGATGTAGCCGGTAAACCTTATTCTTGCCGTGCCACTCCCATTGCACGAACCCACAATTCAAAAGACAACCGAGATTGTGCGAGACCCTGCTCTGCTCGATCCCGAGTCTGTCCACAATTTGTCCAACGTAGTACGGTTTTTCCCGCAGGAGCTGCACGATGGCAAAGCGGGTGCGATTCGCCAGCGCCCGGAAAAACTCCCGATAAAGCCTGAAACTCAAGCGAACCTCCGACCAATATGATGTATCTTAGATATGAAATGTTACACATATTGGCTCGTCCGCGTCAAGCCCGCCCGCAGGTGGACGCAGAGACGCAGAAAGGAAGGTGCAAATAGCGGAACGGAGCGGGTGCCCAGGAATTCTTCTGGAGCGCTGTGGCTTTTATCCTGGGCGCGATTCCCATCTGGATGTTGCGGCTCGGCGGAATGGCTGCAATGCATTCGATGGGCATGACCACGACAAAGGGGCTTGTAAAAACCAAAGATGATGGTCGGTGTTTTTCACGAGACGTATAGCAGAGGTTTTATGGAACGGCGTCAGTTACGGCAACGAGAAGGACCGGGAATCCTTGCCATCGTGATCGGAATAGCCGCCGTGGCTTTGTGCTGTTTTACGCCATTCCTAATCGCGGCGCTCGGAGCAGCAAGCCTGGGCGCATTCTTCAAACACTACCTTGGCTATTTCCTACTGTTTGCGGCGGCACTCCTTGTTTTGGTGGGTGTGCTTTCGTATAGAAGGTGGAGGTCGGGATCTTCGCGGCCTTAGCTATCAGTGCGGTGAGTATGAATCACCAAGGGAATTGTCCCAGATGGCTAGGGTGCGGCCAAATCTAGACAGAATAAGAGCGCGAAGTGAGAAAGGAGTGTTCTTGAATGTCATGGAAGGACCATCTCGATAAGCTTGGCATTATCGGATCATTCGTGGCGGCATTGTGCTGTTTAGGCGTGCCCGCTGTTGTCTCAATTGCTGCGGCCATCGGGCTCGGGTTCCTCATCAGGGATACGATCCTTTTGCCGCTGATGGTTCTTTTTCTGCTGGTCACGTTGATCGGCCTATATCTCGGGTACCGCGCTCATCGGCGGGCGTGGCCGCTGATTCTCGGCGTTGTGAGTTCACTGGCCGCATTGTTTTTTGTATTTGGGCACACGGTAAGCCTCATGGCCTATTTGGCGATGGCTGGCCTGGTTTTAGCCAGCATCCTCAACGTGATCGCCAGGCAGAAATCGGCCCAGCCGAGGCCGGCTTGATGTCGAAACAGGAGAGCAGGTTATTGAGCAATGAAGCGGTCCACATTCTGGCTGTGCGGTATGCGAGCCCAGATATGCGCTGCACAGAAAGAGGCGCACTATGAAATTGAGAACGGGACTCAAGACCCTGATCGGTATCTCGATAGGTCGGATTGCTCGCCATCTACGAGATTTTTACCTGTCCCTTGGCTGCCTTGCTGTCCTTCACAGTCGCAGAGCGTCTCAGCGTCGGACTACCGTGCTTTGAGAGAGCATGGGGCGGCGGTCTCCACTCTGGGAGGATTCCCAGGACAGAAAAGCGAACTCTTCGCCGCCGAAGCCTCTTTCCTCGTCATCCCTGTATTTTTGGCGGTGATCGTTTTGTGCTATCTGATCCTGCGACAACGGCATTTCCAACGATGGGCGTGCCGATTGCGCCTCAGTTTGTAGGGTTGGGTGTCTTGTTGACCGGCTTTTGGAATCTCCTCTTTTCGGCATTGCTTTTCGTGGAGAGGGTGCAACTCCACTATGTGACTTGACCGTCCTGAGTGCTCTTTGATGCGACGGATCGTCGCATTCGCTGTTGTCTCGATCCTGAGTTTCAACAAATCGGTCTGGCCTTCGCGGCTGAAGGGCTTTGACAACTTGGACGAGTGACTGGAGTGTCCCATTCGCCCTCCGTCCAGCCAGCTGTGTTCCGGTTAACCGCAGAAGAATTGTAAGGAGCTTGCAAATGGCAGAACGTCAGCATTGGAATCTTCGCATTGAGGGCATGACCTGTGACGGCTGCGCACGTCATGTGCAGAAAGCACTCAGCGGCGTAGCTGGAGTCGAAGAAGCCCAGGTAGGCGACTAGAGGGAAGGAACTGCCGCTGTCGTTGCCGAGACACAGGTATCTGAAGAAAAACTTTCGCGAGCGGCATCAGAAGCAGGATACCCCGCCATCGTCGAGGAAAAGCGGCCACTCAAACCGGGAACGCATGTTTCAGTCGGCGGAGACTCTGATTTCGATCTTATGATTATCGGTGCGGGATCGGCAGCCTTTGCTGCGGCCATCAAAGCTGCTGAGATGAGTTCGCGAATTGTCATGCTGGAACAGAGCACGATTGGGGGCACCTGCGTGAACATAGGTTGTGTTCCCTCAAAGACGCTCATTAAAGCGGCCGAGGTCTGTTATCACGCCACGTATTCGAACGTCAAGGGCATGGCGGCGTGCCCGCCGCCATCCGAGTGGCAGACGATCATAAAGCAAAAGGACAAGTTGGTCGCCGAATTGCGCGAAGAGAAATACATCAATGTCCTCGAAGGGCATCCGAATGTCCACTCTCCTCCGTGGCCACGCCGAACTGACTGGCGGTCGAGGTATTCGTGTCGGCGAAAAGAACCGCCGCCCAGGAAAGATCATCGTTGCGACAGGCTCAAGCCCGTTTGCGCCTCCCATTCCAGGACTCAAAGTATCACCCTATCTGACTATGGTTGAGGGAATGAAGCTGGCATCACTCACGTTTTCCAAGGATGTCAAACAGCTTTCGTGTTGTGCCGCCTAGAAAGGAGGAGCGTTGTCACATGGGACAAAACAATAATAGCTTCTTAAAGGACGTGTTAGTCGGAGCAGTCGGAGGGCTGATTGGCACTGTCGTTCTGGAGCGCATCAGTTCTGCGTTCTACGAGTGGGAGAACGAGGAAGCAAGAAAAAGGAAGATGAGCTGCGGAAAGACGGCGATCCGCCGATGCAGCTTGCCAAGCGCGTCTCCGACGATGTTCTGCGGCTGGATTTGCCTGAGGAGAAGAAGGTCAAGCTAGCGATGGGCATTCACTACGTCTTCGGCGCACTGGCGCCGCGGGCGCCTTTGCTTAGCACCGGTCTCGGAACGGTGTACGGAACCTTGTTCTGGCTGCTGGGTGATGAAATTGCGATGCCGGTGATGGGGATTTCCAAGCCGTCGCAGGACTACCCGTGGCAGACACACGCCCGCGCATGGGCAGCGCATGTCGGTTATGGCGCGTCGGTTGCGGGCACCTACAAGTTGGCGAAAAAGATCGCAGCCTGAGCCGCCGAGTTCGTCATGCGGCGAACCCGCCGGTTGTGGTTTAAGTGGCAGCAAAGCGCAAGCGAGATTTCAACTCCCCCCATCACGACCTGAACACGGGCGTTTCAGCGGTCAATCTCCGATATGGGCGGCTGCGCCTCTATGAGCACGGATGTTTGAGCAGGAGTGGCTCCCAGCCGCCGATGTTCCGTGGTTCGTGACGGTTTTTGGACGCGACAGCCTGATCGTGTCACTGCAAAACATGTTCGTGAACTGCGGTTTCGCGCTGGCACGCTGGTCGCTCTGCCAGCCATGTTGTAGGTGCATGATTGGGACAATCCTTGAAATACAGAACTTCGATATCCATAGTTTTCCTTATTGAGTGAGCTCCAGCACGGGACATGTGCATGCCTTCTTGTCTTCGCCGTGCTTGAAAGCTTGATTGCATCTGCGCAAATCAGCCTTCAACTCAGCTTCTAGTTGTTGGAGGTCTCGAATCTTCGCAGCAACATCGGCGAGCTTCGAGTTGAGCAGATCGCGTACTGATTCGCAGACATGCGCCTTGTCAGAGCGCAGTTTGATCAGTCCCTTGATTTCTTCGAGCGAAAATCCGAGCGCCTGCATTTGTCGGACAAATTTCAAGCGTTCCACGTCGTCTGCCGTGTACAACCTGAATCGACCTGCCGTGCGCGTCGGATTCGGCAATAACTGGCGGCGTTCGTAGAATCGAATGGCATCGATGCTGAGGGCCGCCCGCTTCGAGAGTTCGCCGATCTGGAATTTCGTTGCCATATCGTTATCGATCGTGAGCATGACCTAAGGATACAATCTGGACCCTACTCCAGAGTCAAGGGCTGAATCGACCTAGAACGAAAGCTTTTCAACGCTCTGACCGATCACCCGCTGGTTCGCTGCCGCCAGAATCGAGACTTCTTGGTGTGGAAGCGCCGGTTCCCGTCTCGAATTTGGAGCCCGCGATGGGGCATGGCATTTCGTTGGCGATTTCGAATGATCACCTTAGTCAGGTTGTAACCTGGCCTTCAGTCTCGGAATCGCTAGTTGTATGAATCTATCAATGAGGATGGCAGGCGCCGTTCTCCTCATTTGCCTTGCAGCGGCCTCTCAGGATCAGCGTCGAGTGTTGATGGACGCAGGCAAGGGACAGCGTCCATTCGACGTGACGGTCCACTCGGTGCCATTAGAGGAGATCAAAGGCGGCGGTCCACCGCGTGATGGAATCCCAGCTCTCAATCGGCCCAGATTTGTTTCAGCCGCAGAGGCAAACAAATTTCTTCGGAGCAAGGATCGCGTTCTGGGCGTTGCAATGGGTTCGGCAGCGAAGGCGTATCCAATAAAGATTCTTAACTGGCATGAAGTTGTGAATGACGATCTCGCAGGACGAGCTGCAGTCGTTACCTGGTGCCCACTCTGTTCGTCAGGCGTAGTCTACAGTGGCGAGATCGAGGGCAAGAGGTTTGATTTTGGGGTATCAGGAAAACTCTACAAATCAGGGCTCGTGATGTATGACCGGCAAAGCGATAGCCTTTGGTCCCAGATCCTACAGCAGGCGATCACTGGTCCAATGACTGGCACAAAGCTGTCGATGCTTCCTGCAGAGAACACCACTTGGACGATGTGGCGCTCGGAACACCAGGACACGCTGGTACTGTCGACAGAAACAGGATTCAAGCGGGACTACGGATTGGATCCATACCAGCGATATCTGGAAGAGGGAACTCCGATCTTTCGCGCGGAGCATAATGATTCCTCACATATTCATGTTGCTGCCATGGAGCGCATTCTGGGCGTACAGATGAACCGTGCCAAAAAGGCTTATCCATTCTCTGTCTTAAAGAAGGAGCCGGACGTTTTTGAGGATAACCTTGGCGGCACCGCTATCTTCATCCACTTCGATCGGAAATCCGAAACGGCTTTTGCAACGGACAATTCAGGAACGCCGATTCCGTCAATCGTGGCTTTTTGGTTTGCATGGCACGATTTCTATCCCGATACTGCCGTAGCATCCCATCTCTCCGTCGTAGAGCACCACTGAACTGAGTTCAGCTAACAATTGATAATTGCGCCCGGTATTCATGTCTGCCGCTCACAACGCTACACGCTGCAGCCGCAGGGAATTAGCCGCGATGTCTCACACTGAGTCGTTTTACGGCGAGGTGGGCGCCTTCGGCGACTGCTTTCCGGATTCTGGTTGGAGAACACGTTAAGAATTCAAGGTAAGTGCACCTCCTTGCGACCAGAGCTGAATGGGATATTCCCAATTAGGAACATCTCTCCCAGCAGATGGAATTTAAGCGTATGGATTTCCGCGATCGGTTGCGTCAGCAGCGGAGGGTGGTCCAGGCAACAGCAAACATATGTTTCCAGGGATATGCATTCGAGTAACTCACCCAAATACGACGCGCAGTCACTCGCACTTCGGCAGCGATCTTCAGCAGCCGCAGGCGAATGGTGTGCACTTGGGCTTGGGCCCATTCCGTGCCGGCCAGTGCCAGGCGCCGTAGAGCGTGGATCAGCACGTAGGCCAGCGAGGAGAAGTACAGGCGCAGCTGGTTGGCCCGCAGCGATCCGGTGCTCATGCGGTCGGCGAACAGGCTGAGCTGCTCTTTGATCCGGTTCTCCATCTCGCCGCGTTGGCAATAGGTCTTCTCGTAAAGAGCAGCGGCTGGCCACGAAGCCGCGGGTAATGAGGTCACAAGGAACCGGGGATTCGGGCCTTTGTCCAAGTACTCTGCTTTGGCCACCACGCGCCGCGACCGGCTCCAGCTCTGGCGCGTGCGATAAGAGAACTCCACAAATACTCGCGCCGCTTTGCCCGTTTTCTGGTGTTCCTGTTTCGCCTTCTGCATCGAACGCGCAATCTTATGCTCCAGCCGTTCATTACGTGCGAAGCCAAACACATAGTCGATGCCGTTCTTTTCGCACCAGGCCATCAGCTCTTCGCGGCAGAAACCCGAATCAGCTCGCAAAATGATGCGTACCTTGGGCCAGCGTTCGCGAATCTGTTTCACGATGCGCTCGACCTCTTCCCGGCTGCCGGCACTCGCATCCTGGTTCGAGGAGCGCTGCCGCGCGCACAACAGGTGATCGCCACAGAAGATGTACAGCGGTAAGTAGCAGTACTCGTTGTAGTAGGCATGAAAGAATCGATCTTCCTGCTTGCCATAGAGCGGCGTATCGGTGACGTCGAGATCGAGCACGATCTGGCGCGGAGCTTTTTTGTGGGCTTCTAAAAAGATGTCAACCAGCAAGCCATCCAGCGCTGCGCTCGAGTAAGTGATCTTGTGATAGCGATCGTGCAGCGGCGAACCCGCCGGGGTCAGTTCGAGTCGATTCAAGGTGCTCTTGCCTGCCAGTGGCTCTTTCAGTTTGCGCTTGCCCGCTAGCACCGCCAGCAGTGGATCGCGACGCAACTCCTCGATCGTTCAGATCCTCATAACCGAGAGCCAGACCGTAGATGCGTTGCGCCAGCAGTTCGCTGAGCTCGTGCACAATCCACACCGGATGGCGATGATCCAAGAAGCACTTGCGTACCCGCGACAGCAATCCGATGTGGCGATCGGTCTCGCGCAGCAGCAGCGCTCCGCCCTCGGTGCTCAATTGCCGCTCGCTAAATTGGGCACTCACCTGTCGTGAAAAATATGGTGCAAATGCGAACTCGTTCTGGTTACACTCTGTCATAGAAACGGGCCGCCTTTCGCGGGACGCTAACTACACTTTGACAATGCAGTTATGCCCGAAAATGCGGCCCATTTCTACGTCTAATTTCTTCCTTGTTGTTTTTTTTGTTCATTCTCCATGAGAAATGCGGGTTAGTGATTACCGAAACGGAACTAAAACTCATGGCCGCCGCTGCAATCATGGGACTGAGTAGAAGACCAAAAACTGGGTACAAAACACCGGCAGCGAGCGGAATACCGACCGAGTTGTAGATGAAGGCGAAGAACAGGTTCTGCCGTATGTTCTTCATAGTTGCTCGACCTAATCGCCGCGCACGCACGATGCCCCGCAGATCGCCTTTGACCAGCGTTACACCGCCAGCTTCGATGGCCACATCTGTTCCCGTCCCCATCGCGATGCCAACGTCTGCTTGCGCAAGTGCCGGCGCGTCGTTGATTCCATCGCCTGCCATCGCGACGATACGCCCTTCTGCCTGAAGCTTTTTGACGACATCAGACTTGTGATTTGGCAACACCTCTGCCTGGAAGTCATCTATTCCAAGCTTCTTCGCAACCACGCTCGCCGTGACGCGGCTGTCGCCCGTGATCATCACGATGCGCATACCTTCGCGTCGTAGATCGCGAATAGCCTCTGGAGTGGATGCTTTAATTGGATCGGCGACTCCAAGCAGCCCGGCGGGTCGTCCATCCACGGCCACGAACATGACAGTCTGTCCTTGTTGCTGCAATTCGGCTGCGCGATCGTACAGCTCTCTGGGTTCAATTCCAACATCGCCTAGGAGTTGCTCATTCCCGATAGCGACATCGTGGTCCTGAACTCTGCCCTTGATGCCTTTGCCCGTCATCGACCGAAAATCGGTGATGTTGGCAGCCTGAATGCCCCGTTCCCGCGCACCTTCAACGATGGCATGACCCAGTGGGTGTTCGCTTCCACGCTCCAGGCTCGCTGCCAGCCGCAGCAATTCCGATTCGTCCCGCTTCGCTAATGGGAGCACCGAAACGAGACGCGGTTTGCCTTCGGTGAGTGTTCCGGTTTTGTCCACAACAAGGGTGTCAACCTTTTCGAGTCGTTCCAACGCTTCTGCGTTCTTGATCAGCACCCCGGCCGCCGCACCGCGTCCTGTCCCTGCAACAATAGCCATCGGTGTCGCCAACCCGAGGGCACAAGGACACGCAATAATCAGGACCGCGACTGCATTTACCAGTGCATATGCAAAACGAGGTTCCGGTCCCCAAAGCGACCAGCCGATAAACGTCAAGATGGCGCTTGCAATCACCGCCGGCACAAAGTACGAGGAGACCTTATCGGCCAAGCCCTGAATTGGTGCTCGACTCCGCTGGGCTTCTGCCACCATGCGAACAATCTGGGCCAGTAGCGTTTCGCTTCCCACCCTCTCGGCGCGCATGAGAAATGTGCCGGTTCCATTTACGGTCGCGCCGATGACTCGGCTGCCTTGCTCCTTTTCGACCGGGATCGGTTCGCCCGTAATCATTGATTCGTCTATTGTGCTTGCGCCTTGAACGATGGCTCCGTCCACAGGCACTTTCCCGCCAGGCCGGACTCGCAGGACATCTCCGACTTGCACCTGATCCAGAGCTACATCGCGTTCGCTCCCATCCTCACTGACTCTGCGAGCCATCTTGGGCGACAAATCGAGCAGTGCTCTAACTAATGGCCGCGTTCGTTCGCGTCCTAGCGCGCAGTTCCAGCACTTGCCCAAGCAGCACCAATACTGTGATTCCGGCAGCAACTTCAAAGTAGACTTCCGGCGTCCCCCTGGCTCCGAGAAATGAACGCGGAAATATGCCGGGCAGGATGGTGGCGATGCTGCTGTATGCGTAAGCGACACCGATTCCCATTCCGATCAGCGTGAACATGTTCAAGCTGCGGTTCACAATCGAACTCCAGCCACGCTGGAAGAACGGCCATCCACCCCAAAGCACGACTGGAGTGGCAAGAATCAGTTCGATCCAATTCATCAGACGAGGGGCAATAGCATGCGCCAGGGGTTGTCCCGGAATGGAATTCGCCATTGCGATGAAGATGAGTGGAACGCTGATGACGAGACTAACCCAGAATCGGCGGGTCATGTCCCGCAATTCAGGGCTTGGCCCTTCCGGAGCAGGAGCGACAACCCGCGGCTCAAGTGCCATACCGCAGATGGGGCAGGCTCCCGGCTCGGCCTTCACGACATCGGGGTGCATCGGGCAGGTATATTCGGCAGGTGCTAGCGACGGCGGTGCTTCATGCTCCAGCGCCATTCCACATTTTGTGCAAGACCCCGGCGCAGTCTTTCGGACTTCGGGATGCATCGGGCAGATGTACGCGTCACGAGTGACGGTTGACCGCTGGGTTCCGCTCACAACCGACAGATGCGGCTTTCTCGATTCCCGATCTAGGTAGCGTTCCGGCTCCTGACGAAAAGCTTCGGCACAATGCGGCTTGCAGAAATAGAACATCTGACCTTTGTGTTCGGCCTGCGCAGCGGCTTGGCTCGGGTCAATTTCCATTCCACAGACCGGATCAACGACTGTTACCGCACCGAGAATCGCTTTTGCTCTGTCGTGTTTCATCTAAATTCCCTTTTTGAAACCTACCCTTTTATCTGGACATAAAAATGCCATTAAAGTGGCTGCCCAATACCAGAAGCACGCAGGGTGGCCTCATCCGGTCCGCGCCCTGCACAGCAACCCGCGAGCTTGCCGTTTTCTA
>CAZLIE010000068.1:3662-21731 GCA_964559345.1 uncultured Terriglobales bacterium | reverse complement strand
CGGTCGAGGACGGCGGCGACGAAGGCGCGGCCGCGCGCGCCTGGGCCGCCTCCCCCGGCGACTCGCGTCCCCTCGCCGCCGTCCTCGACCGCCTGCAAGCCCTCTTTCCCGGCCGCCTTTACGTCGAGCTTCAGCGCCACGGCCGCAGGGATCAGGAGCATCGCAACCGCGCGTTTATCGGCTTGGCGCGCGAGCGCCGGCTGCCGGTGCTCGCGGCCAACGCCGCTCTCTACGCGCGCGAGAAGGACTCCGAACTCTGCGACGCGCTCTGGTGCGCGCGCCTGAAGACGGCGCTCGACGCGGCCGGGCGGCGCCTGCTTCCCAACCGCGAGCGCCGCCTCAAGGGCTCGGCCGAGATGCGCGAGCTCTTTTCCGATCTGCCGGAGGCCGTCGACGAGACGCTGCGCCTCTCCGAGCGCCTGCGCTTCACGCTCGCCGACCTCGGCTATCGCTTCCCCGATTTCCCGCTGCCGCCCGGCGAGACGGCGGCCTCGCACCTGCGCAAGCTGACGTGGGAAGGCGCGGCGCGGCGCTTCACGCCGCTGACCGAGAAGGCGCGCGCTCAGCTCGACAAGGAGCTCGCCCTCATCGAGAAGCTCGACCTCGCCGGGTACTTTCTCATCGTCTGGGACATCGTGCGCTTCTGCCGCGAGCAGCGCATCCTTGTGCAAGGACGCGGCTCAGCCGCCAACAGCGCGGTTTGCTATGCGCTCGGCATCACGGCTGTCGATCCGGTTGGCATGGACCTGCTCTTCGAGCGTTTCCTGTCAGAAGAGCGCGGCGAGTGGCCGGACATCGATCTCGATCTTCCCAGCGGCGACCAGCGCGAGCGCGTGATCCAGCATGTGTACGCCCGCTATGGAGCGCATGGCGCCGCAATGACTGCCAACGTCATTACGTATCGCGGACGTTCCGCCGCGCGGGAAGTCGGTAAATCGCTCGGCTTCGATGTTGAGACGCTCGACCGTTTATCCGCGCTGGTCGGCTCATGGGAGTGGCGCGGGCCAACCGACACCATGGAACAGCAGTTTCGACATGCAGGCTTTGACCTGCGCCATCCGCGGATCTCGAAATTCCTCGATCTCGCTTTGCGCGTTCAGGATCTGCCGCGGCACCTCGGCCAACATTCCGGCGGCATGATCGTTTGCCAGGGACAGCTCAGCTCCGTGGTTCCACTCGAGCCGGCAAGCATGCCCGGACGCGTGGTGGTGCAGTGGGACAAGGATGATTGCACCGACCTTGGGCTCATCAAAGTCGATCTGCTCGGACTGGGCATGATGGCCGTGCTGGAAGACTGTCTGGAACTGATCCCACAACATTACGGCGAGACCGTGGATCTGGCACAGCTCCCGCAAGATGATGCCGACGTCTATGACGCTCTGCAGCGCGCCGACACCGTTGGACTCTTCCAGGTGGAGAGCCGCGCGCAGATGTCGGCGCTTCCGCGGAATGCGCCGCGCAAGTTTTACGACATCGTCATTCAGGTTGCCATCATCCGGCCCGGCCCAATTGTTGGCAAGATGATGAATCCGTTTCTCAAACGTCGTCAGGGACTCGAGCCCGTGCGCTATGCGCATCCGTCGCTCGAACCAGTGTTGGAGCGGACATTGGGGGTGCCGCTCTTCCAGGAGCAGCTTCTGCGTATCGCCATGGTAGTCGCGAATTTCAGTGGAGGCGAAGCCGAAGAACTCCGCCGCGCAATGGGCAGCAAGCGTTCGCAAACCAAGATGGCTGCCATTGAAGCGCGTCTGCGGCAAGGCATGACAGAGAACGGCATCAGCGTTGAAGCTCAAAATGAAATTGTGCAGTCGATCGTCTCATTCGCGCTGTACGGATTTCCCGAATCCCATGCCGCCAGTTTTGCTCTGCTCGCCTATGCCAGCGGTTATCTCAAGTGCCGGTACCTCGGAGCATTCACAGCCGCATTGCTGAACAATCAGCCAATGGGCTTCTACCATCCGGCAACGATCGTGAAAGACGCGCAGCGGCATGGATTGAAAGTGCGTCCGGTGGACGTGACCCGTTCCGATTGGCAGTGCACGTTGGAACAAGAGAGTGACGGCACGGTGTCACTGCGAATGGGCTTGCGTTATGTCCGCGGTGTGCGCGAAGAGGCCGGGGAGGCCGTAGTGAGAGAGAGAGCACAGAGACCGTTTACCTCTGTCGACGATCTAGCGCGCAGAGTTCCTGAACTGCGACGCAATGAATTGAACATGCTGGCGCAAATCGGAGCGTTAAACGGGATTGGCGGAGCGTTCGATGACCGAAGTCGTACGAATATTCCGCCGCAGATTAGCGACACTTCCCTGCATGCACCTGGCCCTAAATTTCATCGCCGCGATGCACTCTGGGCGGCAGGACGCGCGGCCTGGAGCGAAGGCCCATTGTTGCGCGAGCTCACACAGTCGGACTCATTTTCACCGCTGCAACAAATGACCGCCGAAGAGCGCCTGGTGGCCGATTATCACGGAACCGGTCTCACAGTGGGTCCACATCCAATGTCGTACCGACGCGCAGAGATGGATGGCATGATGGTAGTGCGCGCGATCGATCTGCGCCGATTCAAGCATGGACAGTTCACGCGAATAGCCGGATGCGTGATCGCACGCCAGCGCCCCGGAACCGCCAATGGATTCATCTTTTTAAGCCTCGAAGATGAGACCGGGATCTCAAACGCAATCATCACTCCCGACTTGTACGATCAGAACCGATTGCTCGTGATCCACGAACGCTTCCTCCTCATCGAAGGCATACTACAAAACGTCGAAAACGTGATTTCGGTAAAGGCAATGAAGGTGAGTCGGCTGGAGATCACCGAAGCCGCTACACGGTCGCACGATTTTCACTAAACGATATCGCCTGCCTCGGCCGAGCCATCGTTCGGATTCCTTACGCTTGAACTCACTTTCAAAAACAGAGAGCCGGATCCCCGGCTCTCTTTGTTTTTAAACTATCCGACAACTCTTGTGATTAGATTGGGGTGCTGGATGCGCCAGCTGCTGCGCTGCTGTTCGCACGAATGACGCCGCTCGGGTCGCTGAAGAAGTGACGCTGCCCGGTCTGTCCTGCAACAGTAGGATCGGCGTTGGACGAATACGTGGTGTTGTTGGTCACGGTAAGGGTGAACAGATACCCGCTCTTTCCGGGGGCAGCGTTGGCGGCCGCCAAAACGTTGTCGATCAAACAGGCATTGGTCGCCGAAGCGCCAGCACTGCAAGTCGGGTCCGCCGGCCCCAATTGCGCCAACGTTCCGAAAACGCCACCATAGCTGGTGTTATATGTCACTTCGGCGGTGTTGAGTGTGCGCAACGAACCCACAGCCGAAGCCTCATTGGCTGACATGCGGGCGCGCAGCAGGTTTGGAATTGCGATAGCCGCGATGATCAGAATGATCGCCACGACGATCAGAAGTTCAATTAGTGAAAAACCTTTTTGCTTTCTCATTGGGCTCCTCGTCGAGTGACGTTGCTGTCACTCCACATTTGTTTTCATGCTTGGCGGGATTCCCGCTCGCGCCTTACATAGGGCAAATGCCGTACCACTTTGAGCGAGAGGCTACCTCTCTGATACATACGCCCACGATCAATGACATACGGTCATAACGGTAAACTCCTGCTCCTGTACTGATGATTGTTAACGACAAAGTCTGTCAATTATTGGCAAATTCTGTCACCCTGTGAGAACGGTTCCGCAACGTAGCCTTGCCACAAAAAACAAAGGAGACTGGACTCGCGTCCGGTCTCCTTCTGGCTGGGTACCCTCCCCCAGGTACTTCGCCAACTCTGGTACTTAGATTGGGGTGCTGGATGCGCCAGCTGCTGCGCTGCTGTTCGCACGAATGACGCCGCTCGGGTCGCTGAAGAAGTGACGCTGCCCGGTCTGTCCTGCAACAGTAGGATCGGCGTTGGACGAATACGTGGTGTTGTTGGTCACGGTAAGGGTGAACAGATACCCGCTCTTTCCGGGGGCAGCGTTGGCGGCCGCCAAAACGTTGTCGATCAAACAGGCATTGGTCGCCGAAGCGCCAGCACTGCAAGTCGGGTCCGCCGGCCCCAATTGCGCCAACGTTCCGAAAACGCCACCATAGCTGGTGTTATATGTCACTTCGGCGGTGTTGAGTGTGCGCAACGAACCCACAGCCGAAGCCTCATTGGCTGACATGCGGGCGCGCAGCAGGTTTGGAATTGCGATAGCCGCGATGATCAGAATGATCGCCACGACGATCAGAAGTTCAATTAGCGAAAAACCTTTTTGCTTTCTCATTTTTCTCCTTGTACGTGGCTGCTCCCGGTTCCCCGCTTCTTTGGGGGCATCTCGTCCAGCCTGTCGCTGCTAGTACTCGCAGTTGAGTTACCACTCCAGTTCCGTTTTCTATAAAATCTAGTTACTGTGGAAAACGAGCTAATATGCTAATTCTAAATGGGTTAATAATGACATCACCAGGTCGGTGCAGGGTACGCCTCGGCTGCGCGTTAAAAGTGTTAAGAAATCTGGACAGAAAATGTCAGAAGCGCCGCCCTGAAATGTCATCCCTAAGCTTCCGCTTTACCCCAGCGTAACAGCCCTAAATGCCAACCTGGCGCTGTATTTGCCCTTGGGTACAGGCTTCGGAACAGAGTGCTGGCTCCCGAGGACCCTTAGTTTCCTTCTAGTTTTAACTCCCTTGTGGTCTATTTTTGTTGAGAGCCTCTGGTTGAAGCGGGCACCGCCTCGAACAGGACCGCGACTCTATCTTCGTATGCCACCTTGAAACGAGGGTCTCCACGCAAGAGTCCTCCCAAAGGCCACTTGTGATCACAAATCACGAGGTTCGCATTCCGCAATGCGGGTGCATTCCGCCAGCCCGCCTCCCCTCTGTACAACGCCACAGCGCGAACCACATCGTCTTGCGAGTGCACATTCGTGCGCCCGTCGATGAAGACGGGAATCTCAGGCAAAGCGTAGATAAGGAATCCTCCCCAAGTGAACTCATTGACTATTGGACCTTGGATATGATTTCGATGGATGTAGCTGACCGCACCTGCCGGAAAGTTCTCGCTCACGTCTCGAAATAATCTTTGTGAGTTCACGTTCCAGTGAGAGGCTCCTGCCCAAAGAAGAACGCATACCGTAGCAGCAACAGCAAGTCCCATCTGCAGTGTTAAGGACTTTTGCGGTGCGGGCTCCAGATAGTCCTTCAGGTCTGTGGACGCGATTACAACGACCGCAACGATTGTGATCAACCACACCTCGCGCATAGATCTGAAGCTCATCCAAGCCGACCAGCCGAGTAGAACCACCCACACCGTCCGAACTGGCCTAGATCGCCCAAGAGCAAAACACCCCAGCATTAGCACGAGCAAAACGGCCCAATGACCGGGGTTGCGGAAATCCATCGCTCGGAGCTCGTCGATGACGTCGTAGACTCTCGTGTCGTGCGCGTAGTGCAGTGCGGTTAAGTGCAGCCGTATTCCGTACGGATTGGCAACCGTTGCCAATAGCGAGGCGCCCAGCACCAGCCAGAGCTTCCGATTCGGAATTGCAGTGGTAGTTCGGTCGACAGAGGCAATGCCCGAAATACCTTCCAACAGCGGCTCAAGGCAAAAGACTCCGAGCAGGAACAATCCTTGGACAAACTCAATGTGGATGTTTGCCCACAGGGCAAACAGCAACGGGATAGCCCAGAGTGATCGCAAGCTGCCGGTACGCTGCGCTTGAAGCAAGAGATGAAGCTCGATGATGAAGAACAGTAGCGAGAAAAGTCCTGGACGAGGCCCGAACATCTGGATCATTGCGAACATACCCAGCGCCGTCAGTGCGAGCGCGCACCAGAAATGCGGCGTAATGCGACGTACCAGAATGAAAAGCGCTGCCGTAATCACTACGCGCATCACGATCTGGTACCAAACGATGGCGGCCAGGTCGAAGTGGGCAATGAGCCAATTCGCTATTACCTCAAAGACCCAGCTGTAGTCCACCCACGGTTGCCCCATTGTGCTGGCGGAAAGAGGATCAGTACGCGGCATCTGATGATGCTGTACGATCCACTCGCCGGCGCGCATGTGCCACCAGATGTCGGCATCGCCAATAGTCGCCTCGCTGATATGCAGCAATGGAAGTGCGCTGAATACGAAAACGAGCGCCGCCCAAATGACGAGCTGCGAAGAGCCCAGCTTTCGCAGGACGGAGAACCGGGGCTTCTGGGAAACTCCGGCCGGTGGTGCATCAATGATTGTTGCCCCGCTCAATGCATCTTCCTGGATCTCAGTATTCATCGCATCCTCCATCAATCACTCGGCAAGTTTCATCGAGACAGCTTGCGCTGTTCCAAAACTCGCTGCTTCAACTCGCTGCTTCGCCAGTGTGAGGCTGACACAATGTATAGCTGGGTCACATCCGCAGACACCCCTAGATTCGGCAGGCAGGAATCACTTAGTACAACGGTGATTTGGACCGTAGGAAAACAACGTGGACGCGGGCTCCTTCGCCCGCGGCATTTCTCAACAGAACCGAAATGACACTATGAGACAGTGCCTATGGGACCTTGCGTCAGATTGGTAATCCAAAAGCCTTCCCGAGGGCGGGCAACGGTCCTTAATGTTAATGTTCAGGCTAACAGGCTAGTTGTTCCTGGGTAATCTTCAAACCATCCAGATTCCCGAGGACCGTGACCGCAATCTTCTCCGGCTGGAATAGCTCATTTGCGATGGACTGAAGCTGATCGACAGTCACACTCTCGATTCGCTCAATGAGTTCGTCCAGCGAGAAGAAGCGGTCGAAGTACATCTCCTGCCGTGCCAGATTGGACATGCGGCTGGTGGAACTCTCGAGGCTCAACATCAGACTCCCCTTGAGCTGGGCCTTGGCGCGGTTCAGTTCTTCGGGCGAAACTTCCTCCGCCTTCAGGTTGCGGAACTCGCCGACCACCGATTCGACTACCTTCGCCGCCCATTCCTGCGAAGTCCCAGCGCAGACCGACAGACATCCGGTATCGCGATAGGCGTTCAGATCGCTGTAAATCGCGTAGCAGAGTCCCTGATTCTCGCGGATATTCTGAAATAGTCGCGAACTCATTCCGCCGCCGAGCAGCGTATTCAGCACGTACGCGACATAGCGCTCCTCGTGCGAGATGTGCGGAGAAGGCACTCCCATGCAGATTTGCACCTGCTCGAGCGACTTCTTGTTGCGGGTCACAATCTTCGAGAAGGTCTGCGGCACCGCTTGTTTGAAGCCGTTTTGCTTAGGCTTGAGCCCTTCAAATTTCTGCCGCACCAGCTCCACGAAGCGCTCATGGTTGAGGCTGCCGGCGGCGCTGATGATCATATTTCCGGGATAGAAGAAGCTACGGTAATAATCGACCAGCATCTGCTGCTCGAAATTTCTGACCGTCTCTTTTGTGCCCAGAATCGGCTTGCCTAGCGGGTGGTCCTTCCAGAAATTCTGGGTGAAGATCTCATGGACGAGGTAATCCGGGCTGTCCTCGTCCATCTTGATTTCTTCAAGTATTACTCCACGTTCTCGCACTATATCGCTGCTAGCAAAGACTGGATTCAAGACCAGATCGCTGAGGATGTCCATCGCGATCGGCAGATGTTCATCCAGTATTTTTACGTTAAAGCAGATACACTCTTTTGCGGTGAAGGCGTCCATATTGCCGCCGATCGAATCCACCTGGCGTGCAATGTCCTGCGCGGACCGGCTGGTGGTGCCCTTGAAAAGCATATGCTCGACAAAGTGGGAGATGCCGTTGCGCTCAGCCTCCTCATGCCGGGATCCGGTCTTGATCCAGATTCCGATCGACGCCGATCGGATCTGTTGCATTTCTTCCGTGATCACCGTGAGGCCGTTCGACAGCACTTCACGACGCACATTTCTTAGCTCTTGAACCATCTAATTAGAAAACCTCGGTTATAAAGACTCTCAATTGTAAATCCGGCAAGAGGCCGGCCGATAAGGAAGGGTACGGATTTAGCCGTGCCGGTAGAGACCCGCTGGGGAACCCAGCAAAGTCTCTTCTATTGGATGCCCAGAATGCCCGCTCAGATTGAACTATTAAACCTGTCAAATCAGGAGCTTACGGAGCTAGTCCAACGTCTTGGGCAGCCTGCTTATCGCGCCCGGCAGCTCGCCGACGCCGTCTTCCGCCAAAGACGGCAGACCCTGGACAGTGCGTCTAACCTGCCTGCTGCACTGAAATCGAGGCTGGTAGAGGAGGACGTACGGACAGGCCTCCCCGTTGTCGAGCAGAAGTTCACGTCTAAAGACGGAACAGTGCGTTACCTGATGGGCCTTTCCGACCAGCAGTCGGTAGAGACCGTCTGGATGCCGGATGGAGACTTGGGCGAGGCCGGAGACGGTTCCAACGCTGGAATGGAAGAACTTAAAGACTTGAATGCTGGCGCGGCACTCGACGGAGATGATAGCAATCTGCGGGCTTTCGAAACGTTGGCCGACATCCCAATCATCTCCCGCAAATCGCATTCGCGGAAACGTCAATCCGAAGGGCCGACCGGACAGCAGCTTCAAAGGCGCTTTTCCCGATCCACGATTTGCGTGTCCAGCCAGGTAGGCTGCGCCGTGAATTGCCAGTTCTGTTTGACCGCCCTGCTTGGAGTAAAGCGCAACCTCAGTCCGGGAGAAATTGTCGGCCAGGTACTGGCCGTGCTGCGCGACCATGACGTCGACCTCGAGCGCGAGCGCATGAACATCGTCTTCATGGGCATGGGCGAGCCTTTCCTCAATTACGACAACTTCATGAAAGCCGTCCGTCTAATGGTGGAGGAGGTCCATTTCCCCGAATCGCGGATGACGGTTTCCACTTCCGGCATTGTTCCGCGCATCGCCGATCTCGGACGCGAACTCATCCGTCCCAAGCTCGCCATCTCGCTAAACGCTCCGAATGACGAGATCCGCGAGCGCATCATGCCAATTACCAGAAAGTGGAACGTTGAAACTTTGCTGGATGCGGCGCGCGCATTTCCTCTCCGCCCGCGCGAACGGCTGACGTTTGAATATGTGCTCTTGCAAGGAGTAAACGACGCGCCGGAACACGCACGCGAAGTCGCCGCCCGTATCCGCGACATCCGTTGTAAAGTGAATTTGATCGCATTCAATCCGGGTCCGGATGTGCCCTTCACCATGCCAGATCAGGACCGCGTGCTCAGCTTTCAACAGACGTTAATCGATGCCGGAATCCCAACCTTCATTCGGCGTCCGCGAGGACGAGACATCTACGCCGCATGTGGACAGCTGAAGAGAACGCTTTCCTAAAAATTGTAAGGAGATGGCACGCTACGCCGCGTGCCTCAGTTTTTTCTTTTTCTGTTTCTCGGAATGCAGAGCCATGGTGGCTAGCGTCAGATAACGCTGGTCGGGGATGGTCTTCTTTACTTCGCCTAGGACTTTCTTGCTTGTGGGAAGGTTCTGGGTATCAATCCAGAGCGGATACTTTACTTCTGGCCTATGCATCTTGCCCTCACTGGACAAAAAAGTCAGAGTAGCTGGATGTGCGCCGGGTTGTCTCAGAAAACTTTTTCACCACAGAGGACACACAGAGGGAACTGAGAAAAGCATTCGAGTGGCTTGCCCTTACTCCTGCTGGCAATTTCGACGGCAAAACTAAACATCAAAATTTCTTGCGCTGCCGCTATCGGTAAACATTTTTGAGTTCGGGGGATCGATGGTTCCTAACCGGCTTGCACCTTCTTCTGTATGCACTGTGTCCTCTGTGGTTCCAAAATCTTTTGCTAAAATCAACGATATTCCCGTCCAATTGCCCCTGAAGGAGGGCTGTCTGGGTTTGTCTCTGTTCCGCCGGCTTTGCTCTGCCGTCCTTATTCTGTTTTTCTCTGTTGCTGCTGGCGCACAGCCCTCGCAGCCAGAATCGGCAAGTCCGAAGATTGCGCTTGATGTCAGCGAAACACTCTTCACCTTCTTCGCCGGACTAAATTCCTGTGGATATGACCAGGAGCTCACGGCATCGGATCCGATCCGTGATCAGGTCCGTGCCGACGTGATCCGCGCGGTGGCCGCATCGCCCGAAGCGCAGCAGGCGCAAAAACAGCTTTGCGAATTCATCCACGATCATCAGACGCCGGAATTGGCGCGCACCATCACTCCATACATTTCGCTCGCGCTCTACACCACCGAGCCGCCGGCGTTCAAGACGACGGTCAAGGAAGCCGATCTGCCTCCGGACGCTCAGAATGTCCTGGGATACCTGCCGGCAGTAGAGCGTTTCTACAATGCAGCTCATCTGCATCAGCTCTGGACGAAATACCAACCGCAATACGAGTCCTACGTTGAGCGCTTTCACAATCAGGTATCGAGCATGATCGTGGAAACCGACAGTTATCTGCGTCTGCCCATCAGCGGTTATGTGAGCCGCCGGTTTGCGGTGTACATCGAGCCGCTGATTGCGCCGTCAGAGATCAACGCGCGCAATTATGGCGCCGACTATCTGATGGTGATTGCGCCCGATCACGGCAAGCTGAAGATGGAGCAGGTGCGCCACAGCTACCTGCATTACACGCTGGATCCGCTGGCACTCAAACGCGCCAACCGCATGCAGCGCCTCAAGCCTCTGCTGGCGAGCGTCAAAGACTCGCCGATGGATGGCACCTTTAAGAATGACATCGCCTTGTTAGTCACCGAGTGCCTGATTCGAGCGGTCGAAGTGCGGACCATGCCGATACCGAGTTCCGGGCACGAGGACAAGAAGCAGCGCGAGAAGCGAGTTGAGGAAGTCCGGTCGCAGGCAGTGGATGCAGCCCTGCAGCAGGGCTTCGTATTGACGCGCTACTTCTTCGATCAGTTTTCCGCATTTGAGAAAGGCGAAGTCGGTTTCCAGGACGCCTTCGGCGACATGCTCTATGGCATCGACTTGGGACGGGAAGAAAAGCGTGCACGCGAAGTGAGCTTCGCGAAGGAGAGTGCACCCGACCTGGTACGACAGACTGTACGTCCGAACGCCGATTCGCTCGATGCTGCCGAGGAGCGGCTCATCGCCGGCGACGCTGCGGGCGCACAGGAGATTGCAAGCCAGGTAATCCAAAACAATTCCGGTGACATTGCCCGAGCGAACTTCATCCTGGCGCGCTCAGCGTCAATGCAGGGCAAAATGCAGGACGCGATCGACGGATTTCAGAGAGCGCTGCAGTTCTCGCGCGATCCGCGGACTCTGGCCTGGTCACACATTTATCTGGCGCGCATCTTCGATATCCAGGAAGATCGAGAGACGGCGCTCAAGCATTACAACGCTGCACTGAATACCGGTGACAAGGCTCCAGACACGAAGGCCGCAGCCGAACGGGGACTACAAAAACCTTACGAGTTGCCGAATCGCGATAAGTAATAGGATCACCTTGCTGGGATATAGACAAAAATGAAAACTCATCGATTCTCTATCGGCTCCTTTTCCCTGCTGGCATTCCTTTGTGTCGCGATTCCTGGGTTTGGATCCGGAAAGCAAGCCGGGACACAAACACCCGCGAATCCGGCCACTAATCCGCCGCAAACGACCACAAATCCGCCATCCCCAGCCTCTAACGGACCACAAACTGGGCCAAATGCGCCGTCTGCAGGCGCTTCCGCGACCCAAAATCCACCTCCTGCGGGCCATAAATCGCCTCCAGCGGCCAAGACTCAAGAGGAATTCGCCGCTTATCAAGCCGCTGCGGGTCAACAAGATGCCGCTGCTTCGGAGAAAGCGGCCGACGATTTTGCCGCTAAATTCCCGCAAAGCGACCTTCGCGGACTGCTGTATTCCACGCTCATGCGCCGTTATCAGCAGACAAATGACTCCGACAAGACGCTGCAAATGGCCAGAAAGGTCCTTATCTACGACCCTAATGACCCGGTTGCACTCGTAATGGCTTCAACTGTTCTCGCGGAACGGACGCGGGACAACGATTTGGACCGCGAAGAGCGCTATGACGAGTCGCTTAAGGATGCGAAAAAGTCGCTCGACACCGTCAATACTGACCTTCTCGCGCCCAACAACATCACTCCAGAGCAGCTTGCGGGGATCAAGAAAACGTTGATGTCGATGGCCCATTCGGCCATGGGAATGGTTTATTTGGACCGCAAAGATGACGCCGCGGCCGCCCAGGAGTTCCAGCAATCGATCAGTTTGAGCCCTCCGGGGGAGGTGGAACCGCTCACTTACTTGCGGCTGGCGCTCGCCCAGGACCATCTCAAGCAGTATCCCGACGCACTTACGTCCGCGAACAAGGCCGTTGCGGGCTCTCAATCGACCTCGCCGGTGTCCATGTTAGCCAAGCAGGAAGTGGATCGATTGAACAAATTGATCGTCAGCAACACTCCCAACGGACAAAATACGCCGCCAGCGCCGGCGAATCCGGCTACTCCGAGATAACTATGCGCCGCGTGCGCCGATGAAAACTGCCGATCTTACAGAGCTTCAGGCCGCGCTCTGGTACCAATTCAAGAATGCCAAGCTGCTTCAACAGGCGCTTACGCACAGCTCCTTGGCGCATGAGCTGACGATGCAGTGCGCCGAGTCGGCCGAAAACGGCCATCAGCTCACCGGAAATTCAGCTCAGGACAACGAACAATTTGAGTTTTTGGGCGATTCCGTTCTGGGATTGGTCACGAGTCAGTTGCTGTTTGAGCGCTTCCCCAGCTATCACGAAGGCCGTCTATCAAAGATGCGGGCCCATTTAGTGAGTGCAAAGCATCTAGTTAAAGTGGCTCGAACTCTTCAATTGGGACGCTATTTGCTGCTCGGACGCGGTGAAGAACATAGCGGAGGCCGCTCAAAACCGGCCCTTTTGGCCGACGGATTGGAAGCTTTGATCGCCGCAATCTACCTCGATGGCGGTCTTGAACCTGCGAGAAAGTTCATTATCGACACGGTTCTACAGCCGGAACTCGCGCGTCTAGCTACAACCAGCAACTTCGACGAGACATTTACCGATTTCAAATCAGCGCTTCAGGAGTGGTTGCAGTCCAAAGGAATGGCGCAACCGGTCTATGTAGTCGTGAATGAAGCCGGTCCGGAGCACAGGAAACTGTTCACGATCGAAGTCCGTATCCACGAACATGGCTTGCCAGAGCCGGTTTACGCGGCCAAAGCGGAAGATTCCACCAAGAAAAAAGCCGAACAGCGGGCGGCAAGAATGGTTTTAGAACATCTGCGCGCGCACGAACCGGCCGCTGCGGGGCTTGCATGAACGAGTCCATGCCCGTTCAGAGCACGTCGGACGAGCAGTCCTGCGCTCGAGACGAGGCCATAAATGCCGCAGTTGACGCAGAAGAGTCTTCGTCCGAGACTGAAAGCTCTCCGCCAGCTGATGAGAAAATTCCAGCAAGACCTACGGCAAAACCCCGCGGTGACTGGATGTCGGGCATTCAGTGGCTCTGTTCGACTCTTGTGCTCGCGATTTTCGTCATTACATTTCTCGCGCAGGCCTTCCAGATTCCCTCTGGATCGATGGAAACGACCCTTTTAGTCGGCGATTATGTTCTTGTGGACAAGGTTCATTACGGCGGTGGTGGCGTTTGGGACTGGATCATGCCGTATTCGGATATCCACCACGGCGACATTATTGTGTTTCGTTATCCCGTACACCCGTCAGAACACTTCGTAAAGCGCGTAATCGGAGTGCCTGGAGACCGCATTCACCTGCTTCATAAGCGGGTTTTCGTCAATGACAAGCCGCTGGACGATGCTGCTTTCGCTATTCATCGCAGCCATGATTTCGATTCCTATCGCGATAACTTCCCAACCGGCAACTACATTAGTCCGGATGTGAACTCGAGTTGGTGGCTGGAGTTGCAGAAAGTAGTTCATCAAGGCGAGGTAACAGTGCCGCCCGGTCAGTATTTTGTACTCGGAGACAACCGTGATGACAGCGCTGACAGCCGTTATTGGGGCTTTGTTCCGCGCGAAAATGTTATCGGAAGGCCGCTGTTGATCTATTGGTCGGTGCGTCGAGCGGACACCACCGCCACGGATGATAAACTTGAACGTCTGCTATATACGCTCATCCACCTGCCGGAGGATGCGCGTTGGGACCGGACTTTCCACCTGGTCCGCTGATTTCGTCTCGCTCATGCGCGACTTTGGACTGTCCAACTCGTGAAAACTGACGTACTTTCGCCGAAAGAAAAGAAACAAACGACGCAACCACCCTTGAAGCCGGAGAAGAAAAAAGAAACTCCGATGGAGTTTCTGTCCTCGATGGCGGTGGTTCTTGTCACCGGATTGTTCATTATCACGTTCAACATTCAGGCTTTCGAGATTCCCTCGAGCTCAATGGAGAACACGCTGCTCATCGGTGATCACGTTTTTGTCGATCGAATTACGATCGCTCCCCCCACGAAAGCGGCGGTATTTGAGCACTATCGGACCATTCGGCACGACGATATTGTCGTATTCATCTCACCGGAAACGCCGGGTCTCTACGTGGTCAAGCGCGTAATCGGCATTCCTGGCGACCGCATTCACCTGCGCGACGGCGTGGTTTACCGCAACGGACAGAAGCTCGACGAGCCGTATGTGATCCATTCCCAACACGATTACAACCCATATCGCGACAACTTCCCTGCTGTTTCCGCCGCTGAATACGGCATCCACACCATGCCGGGATGGCCCGTAATGATGGGAGTAATGAAGCAAGGCGACGATATTGTGGTGCCTCCGGACAGCTATTTCGGCATGGGAGACAATCGCGACGTCAGCTACGACAGCCGATTCTGGGGATTTATTCCGCGCGAAAACATCATCGGACGGCCACTCTTTGTCTATTGGTCATTCGAAACGCCGGCCGATCAGTGGACGAAAACCGATATGGCCGACCGTGTTCAATTCCTCGGGCACGTTGTACTGCACTTCTTTGACGAGACGCGGTGGCGCCGGATGTTCCATCTGGTGCAATAATGCCCGCCCCAAAACGGCAAACACACATCTATCTGGCCGCGTTTCTGACAGTGGTGCTCGGGTTTGTGCTTCCGCCGAGCGTCAATCTGAACCGCTTTCGCGCGAGGATTTCCGAAGTAGTGTCGCGCTCGGTAGGGCGCCCGGTCACGCTCCAGGACGTCCATCTCCGCCTGTTGCCGCTCCCCGGGCTCACATTCCGCCACCTGCGGATTGCTGACGATCCTGAATTTGGCGGCGAGCCCATCATTTCGACCTCGGAAGACGGCGGTCAGAACAGCCTTGCGACCCTGCGGCTTACATCCCTGTGGCGTGGACGCTTCGAAATTGCCAGCATTTCGCTCACCCAGGCCAGCCTGAACCTCGTCCGTTCGCCCGACGGACATTGGAATCTGGAACGCCTAATCAACCGTGCCGCCCAGGTTCCGACCGCTCCAACCAGCAAGCTAAAGGCAGAAGCGCGCACGCGGTTCCCTTACATAGAGCTCAAAGAGAGCCGCATCAACTTCAAAATTGGCCAGGAGAAGAAGCCATTCACGCTGTTTGATTCTGAGTTTGCGTTGTGGCTCGCCGCCGAAGACCGCTGGAATGTCCGTCTGAAGTCGGTGCCACTGCGGACGGACGAGAATCTGAGTGACACTGGAGTGATCAGATTGTCCGGTTCGTTCGATCGTGCCGGGCAATTTTCGGACACTCCGTTTCACCTGCAGATCTCATGGGAGCGTCCCCAGGCCAACCAGATGTTTCTAATAGCCCGGGGATATGACCCCGGCTGGCGTGGAACGGTCGATCTGAACGCGGAATTGAAAGGCACGCCGCGCGACTTTGTCGCTCACGTCAACGGGAACATCGATCAATTTCGCCGTTATGACATCGCCCGTTCGACCTCGCTCCAGCTTCGCGTGAGCTGTGACAATCGCTTTCGCACGCAAGTTCCCGAGACGAATGTGACGAATCAACTCGATTTCAAGTGCCGCTTGCCGCTTGAGAGCGGCAGTCTGGCTGCAAATGGAATGCTGGCGAGGTTTGACGGTCAACAACAGGCATATTCCGTACGCCTGTTCGCCAGTGAAGTGCCGGTTTCAGCCCTGGTCCGGCTGATGCTGCACGCGAAAAGCACGCTTCCCGATGACCTGCGCGGCGATGGAACTGCCAATGGAGACTGGTCAATTGAAGGTTCAGCCGGCACTCCTGCCGTGTGGGCGGGCAGTATCAACATCGCAAAAGCGAGCCTCCGTTCCGGGGTTCTCGCCCGTCCGCTCGTGTTTCCGCGCGTTCTGAAGGTCAGCTTCGAGCCTCCTGCCACTCAGGGGCGAAAGAAGACGCAGATTGCGGCTGCTGAAGTCAGTGCATCAAGCGCCGTAATTGCGCCTTTTACCCTCGACTTGGGCGGAGATGTTCAGTTATCTGCCGCGTTCAACACCACTGGATACCAGATGACGGTTCGAGGTCCGGCCGATTGGCACGAGCTTCTCGGCGCTGCGGGCTTAATCGGACTCCGTCCGCCGCCCAATGATCTGCGTGGATCAGGCATCGTTCACGTTGAATACGCGGGCGTTTGGAAGGCGTTCTCGCCGCCGTCAGTCACGGGTGACGCCCAGATCAAGAGCGCGCAGTTGTCGCTGAAAGGCTTCAACGAGCCATTGCGAGTAGGCTCAGGAACGTTGAAGTTCGACGCGGAGAGCTTCCAAGCCCAACATCTTGTCGCAAGGTTCCCCCGCAGTGGACTCGAATTCACAGCGAGCCTCAACGGCAGCCGCAGGTGCGAGCAGCACGTAGCTTGCGATTTGCGCTTTGATTTGCAAGTCGGAGAGCTTAGATCAGCCGATCTGGTATCGCTTCTTGCGCCTCATTCGTCAGGAATCCCGATTCCCTTCTTCAATTCCGGGCAGAAGTTCGAGGCTAGTTGGCTGATCGATGGGCCGGCATCCGGCAGCATATCAGCCCAATATCTCACGATCTGGAAGGTTCGCGGGAGCAACGTGAGCGCACAACTCGAGATCACAGACCGTAAAGTTGCCGTGCGGCATTGGTCGGGCGAACTCCTCGGCGGCAGACACACCGGCGACTGGAACTTCGACTTCACTGGCGAGCGGCCTGCCATGACCGGCTCCGGCAGCATCGAAGGCGCGAGTGTGGACGACATCGGCGCCGCGCTTGGCGAAAAGGTCGGGACTGGAGCTCTGGACGTGCAGTATCGAGTCGGCATGAGTGGCAGCAGCGTGGCAGAATTGGCAGCCAGTCTGAACGGATCGGGCACGTTCAATTGGCAAAAGGGCGCTATCCCCAGCGTGCCGTCTGACACAGAAGTTAGCGCGCCGCTGACTTTCGGCCTATGGTCCGGTCAGTTCACTGTGCGAAACGAGTCCATCGATCTAGCCAAGACTCGCATGATCTCGCCATCTGCGGTACGCGAGGTTGCCGGCCAGATCGCATTCGATCAGGGTTGGAACCTGCGATTTATGAATGCAGACGGCTCGGGCTTCGTGGTCACGGGCGCCATCGCCAATCCGGTAATCTCAAACGAGCTGCCTAAACTGACGCGCATCGAGGCGCGGCAATGATGCGAGCGCGATCGTCGGTAGTGTTGTTAACCTGCGTGGCAACGCTGGCCGTCGCGCAAAAGAGCACGACGGCTCGTCCCAAGTTCTCCGTCGCCGCCCAGCGCTTCCAAAACAAGCTAGACTTCATCGAGAAGAATGCACATTCGCAGCCGGTACAGACGAAGCCAACCCAGATCAACGCCAACGAAGTGAATGCCTGGTTCGCGGAGGGCGGTTACAAGCTGCCGGTAGGAGTGCAGAAGGTGGTCTTCCATTCCCAGGCAGACACCATTCTGTCCGACGCGACAGTGGACTTCGATGCCATCAAAGAAGGCAAGCACAACCTGAATCCATTGCTGTCAATGTTCAGCGGCGTTCATGACGTGCAGGTAACCGCGGCAGCGACGGCCAGCGGAGGGCAAGGCCATGTGAACATTCAGACCGTCTCGATCGATGGCATTGAGGTACCGCGGATGGCGCTGCAGCTCTTCGTCAACAAGTATCTGAAGCCCAAGTATCCCAACCTCGGCCTGGAGAATCAGTTTCAAATGCCAGACAGGATCGATTCGGCAACGGTCGGCAATGACAACGCAGTATTGAATCAACGCTGAGCGCGCGCAAGATCAGGGATTGAACTCGAAACCTTAG
>CAZLIE010000068.1:0-3652 GCA_964559345.1 uncultured Terriglobales bacterium | reverse complement strand
AAACCTTAGTCAAAAGGGTTGTCGACCATACCTCAGCTCCATTAGTTCTCTGTGTTCTCGCTTTTCTCCGTGGGCTCTGTGCCTCCGTGGTGAACGGCTTCTCTGAGTTTGCGGAGCAGAAAGCGCCGCTCAGGTTCTGAACAGGCACACTTGAGCGCTGCGCGAAAGCAATCTGCAGCCAGTAAGCGTTCGTTCAGCTGCAAAAGCAAACGTCCACGCACCGAATGCAGCAGGTAGTAATTGCGCAGACGCGCGTCTTGGGCTACATCTTCCACTTCCACCAAGCCTGCACGAACGCCACCGAGTCGCGCAATCACGACCGCCCGGTTCAGCAATACCACGGGTGAAGGATTAATCGCGACAAGCTGGTCATAGAGGTCCAGGATGGCCCTCCAATCCGTTGGGGATCCGTCGAACCTGGCATGGATGGCGGCAATAGCGGCCTGGAGATGGTACTCAGAGACTTCGTCGCCCTCCGCCGCCTGCTCAAAATGGTGGAAGGCTAGCGCAATGAGCCGGCGGTCCCAAAGCGACCGGTCCTGATCCTCGAGCAGCACAAGCTCGCCTTGTTCGTCGATGCGAGCGGGCAGCCGTGCTGCTTGAAAAGCGATCAAGGCGACCAGCGCATGGACACAAGGCGCGCTCAAGGGCGAAGCGGCAACCAGGCGAGCCAGGCGTAGCGCTTCCCTGCAAAACTCGATACGGATGAGGTCTTCGCCCGAAGCTGCCGCGTAGCCCTCATTGAAGATGAGGTAAATGACCTCGAGTACTACATTCAATCGCGCCGGTAACTCTCCGTCGCTGGGTAGATCGAGAGTAATGCGCTCATCCCGGATCTGGCGCTTGGCCCGCACAATACGCTGCGCGATGCTGGCGGCATCTGCCAGCAATGCCCGTGAGATCTCTTGCACGCCGACTCCGCCTACGATCTTCAGACTGAGCGGCACACAGGCGTTGCGCGACAGCCGTGGATGGCAGCACATGAAGAGCATCCGCAACTCGTCGTCCTGCAGCTCGGACTGAAAGTCCGCGGGCTGTGTATTGGCGCGAGCCGCACGCTCTATCTCGGCAACAATGACGGGCGTCTTCTCGCTCAGAACTGCATCGTGGCGGATTGCGTCGAGGGCGGCATTGCGGGCCACTTGAAACAGCCAGCCACCGGGATTGTCAGGTATCCCCGAATAGGGCCAGTGCTGGAGTGCCTTGACGAGGGCGTCCTGCACGACTTCTTCAGCGAGTTCGAGGTGTTCCGGCCCCAGCAGCCGAGTTAAATAGGAGACCATCTGTCCCGCGCGTTCGCGGAACAGATGGTCAACCTCGCGTTCGACTTCTCTGGGACGGGCTAGTGCCGCGCTACCGCTCGCATTCATGCATTTGCAGTGTTTATCATCGCGTCCACCTGGCGCACCTCGATGGTACCGCCATATTCAAGGTGCGGGCAGTCGCGACTGGTGGAGACAGCCTGATCGTAGCTTGCCGCCTCGATAAGATAGTAGCCGCCGAGAATCTCTTTGGTCTCGCTGTATGGACCGTCTGTGACGCGAACCTGTCCGCTGTTGGCGCGTAACACCTGGCCGGGTTCGTCGGCAAGCTTGTGACTGCCCAGAAGGACTCCTTTCTGCCGCAGCTTCTGGCCCCATGCGTGGTATTTCTCAATGGCCCGTTGAATGTCCTGCGGACTCAGGGTCATCCACTTGGATGGATCGTCGTAAAGCAAAAGTAAGTATTGCGCCATCTTCATTCTCCTTTGAGTGTATGTGCTGCTTACTGAACTTTTGTGTACTGCGCTACCTCGCTGAACTTGGGCTTGCCGCCTTCGAAATACTGCCACTGTGACGTGAAGTGCTTATCGTCGATGAATCGGAACTTGGCGTTGTGCATGTGTCCATCGCGCGCCGGATTGATGTTCGCGCCATCGACGAATTCGAATTCGAGCTCGCCTGACTCAGGGTTGAACCGGGTTGCCTGCATGTGCGGCTGGTTCTTGGCCATGCAATAGTGCGTCAGAACGAGACGGCCGCCGTCGAGGTAATAGACGGTAACCATGTCACTACCGAGCGGCAGAGCCTCGCTGCTGAACTTCTCCATCACCGCAGAGCCGCCGGAGATCGTCTGATAACTGAGTATGGCGCGCTTTCCGTGCGCATCGACCGCCTGCCATTCCCCGGTCAATCCCTTCAAGCGTCCCAATGCCGCGGCGGCTTGGTTGTTATGGATTGTGGATGCACTGGCCTTTCCTTCATCGGCGGCAATAGCCTCCATCATGAGATAAAGAGCCTCGTTCATCGTGGCCCGCATGATGAATGCTCCGGCTTGGTATCCGAAAACCATTGGGGCATAGAGGGTGACAACCGCGATCACCGTTGCCACACTCGCGGTGGTGATTCTGCTGAGCTTCATGCTTCCTCCTCGAATGGATCTTGCCCCATCTCGATTGGAAGACGAACGAGGTTTCAGAGAATCGACATCAGTTTGACTTTGGGTTGTGGAAATCGTTTGGGGCTATGGGCGCGCCCTATTTGCCTGCGGCAGCGCGCTCGACGTGCAGATCCTGCAGCACACGCACGGAAATCTGTCCACGCTGCAGGGCGGCGATGCCCTCGGCGGCTGCCCGGGCTGCGGCAGTGGTGGTGAGCGCGGGAATACGGTGAGTGACGGCCGCGCGCCGGATTGCCTGCTCGTCGAACCAGGGATCCTGTCCCTGCGGCGTGTTAACGATCAACTGAATGCGGTCGCCTTTAATGAGATCGACCACGTTCGGACGTCCTTCCTTGACCTTGTACACGCGTTCCACAGCCAGACCGGCCGCTTCGAGGACGTTGGCGGTGCCGTGCGTCGCCACCAGGTTGAAGCCCAGTTCGACAAAGCGCTGTCCGACTTCGGCGAGATTGCCCTTATCGCGGTCGGCTATGCTGATGAAGACAGTCCCACTGGTGGGCAGGGTTTGACCGGCTGATAACTGCGCCTTGGCAAAGGCCTCACCGAAGGTATCGCCAACCCCCATCACTTCACCGGTGGACTTCATCTCGGGGCCAAGCACTGTGTCGATGCCCGGGAACTTGGTCCACGGGAACACAGGACTTTTCACGAAGTAGCAGTTGCCCGTCTCTAGATCGGCGCCGCTCTCAACGTACTCGGGAAGGAACTCGCGCAGCTTGCGTCCGGTCATCAGTCGCGCGGCAATCTTCGCCAGGGGCACGCCTGTGGCCTTGGACACATACGGCACGGTACGAGACGCGCGCGGATTAACCTCGAGCACGTATACCTTGTCGCGCTGGATGGCGAACTGCAGGTTCATGAGGCCGATGACCTTCAGCGCACGCGCGAGGCGGAAGGTGTAGTCCCGCATGGTGTCCATCAGGTGTGGCGGGATGTCCACGGCGGGCAGCACGCACGACGAGTCGCCCGAGTGGATGCCGGCCTCCTCAATGTGCTGCATGATGCCGGCGATCACAACGTCTTCGCCGTCGGAGAGCGCATCGACATCCACCTCGGTGGCCGCCTCAAGGAAGTGATCGATCAGCACCGGGCGCTCTTGCGAGTACTCGACCGCCTCCTTCATATAGCGGATCACCGATGCATCGTCGTAGGCGATCACCATGGCGCGCCCGCCGAGCACGTAGGAAGGGCGCACGAGGACGGGGTATCCGAC
>CAZLIE010000067.1:0-21738 GCA_964559345.1 uncultured Terriglobales bacterium | reverse complement strand
GGACTTCGGTCTGGATCTTGTTGCGCAGTTGCTGCACTTCCAGCTCTTTTGCGAGGTGCTTGTTGATCTTCTGCAATCGTGCCCGAACATCGGTGATCTCGAGGATCTCCTGCTTGTCGGTAGTCGAGAGCGACGGCAACGACGATGCGATGAAGTCCACCAGTCGGCCGGGCTCTTCGATGTTCATTGCCACGGTTTGAAGCTCATCGGACAGCGTCGGCGATCCGGTAACGATCTGCTGGAAGAGGGTGAGAACGTTGCGTTGCAGCGCCTCGATCTCCGGGCCCTGCTCGGAGCTGGTTTCGTGGATTGGTTCGACGGTAGCGCGCATATAAGGCGTGAGCTGAACGTAGTCGCGAAGATGCACGCGTTCCACGCCTTCGGTGAACACAAAGAGGCTCTGGTTCGGCATCTTCACGACCTTGTGGACCGTGGCCAGAGTGCCGATGCTATAGAGGTCTGTCGGTTGCGGCGTGTCCACGCGGGCCTCGCGTTGTGCGACAACGACGATGGACTTCTCTTCGCCGAGTTGATTGATGAGTTGAACCGAGCTCTCCCGGCCAACAGTAAGTGGAAGCACAGCGTGGGGGAACAACACGGTGTCGCGAACCGGCAGAACCGGTAGCGTCCGCTCTCCCTCGAGTGTCTGATTGGTCTTGTTGGCTTCCGACCCGGCTGTCGGCTCGGAAGCCTCGCTCTTGCGTGTATCTGCCATATAAGTGCCTTTAAGTGCCTTAAACTCCGTTACGACGCGTTACGAAAGCTTGATAATAGATGACTCAAGGTGCCCAAAAGATTCTGGCGGTGGGGCTTGCATACCAGAGCGACGAATTGTACTCAGTGGCTCGCTGCAGTGCAAAGCCGCTGCATTGCAGAGCCTAAAGACCCCTGTTGTGAACGTGTCACCCTGCCCGATAGATGCCTAGAAGCTTGACCATCTGGCAAATTTCGCGGAGATGGTCGAGGGCCTTTTCGACTGCCGGAGTACGCCCCGTCTTCAGGTCTGCGTAGAAAACATACTGCCAGGGATGTCCCTTCACCGGCCGCGACTCGATCTTGCTCAACGAAATGTTCCTCAAAGCAAAGACCGCGAGCGCTTTGAAGAGGGCGCCAGATTCATCCGGGAGTGAGAAAGCGATTGAGACTTTGTCCGCGTCCTTCGGCCAGCGCTGTGCTCGCGATATCAGCAGGAAGCGCGTGAAGTTCTTGGCATCATCTTCAATTCCTGCCTTCAGGACTTGTCCTCCATATTCAAGCGCCGCCTGACGGCTTGCGATTCCGGCTGCGTTCTCGTCCTGATGCTCGATGACATGCTTCACGCTTCCAGCGGTGTCATAGAACGGGACTTGCTCTATACGGGGATACTGTCGAAAGAAGGTACGACATTGATCCAGAGCGACCGGATGCGACAACACGCGCCGAAGCTGAGTCAACCGTACGCCGGGCAGGGAAATAACATTGTGTCTGATCCGCAGACGATGCTCCCGCTGGATGAACAGCGGGTGCTCGAGTAACAGATCCAGGTGCTCTGCCACCGAGCCGGCAAGTGAGTTCTCGATGGGAATCACGGCAGCATGTGCTCTGCTCCGCAGCGCTGAGCTGAATACCTCGGCAGACCGGGAACATGGGAGCACGTCACAGCCTGGCGCCATCAGCAGGGCGGCCTCATGGCTGAACGATCCACGCTCGCCTTGGATTGCGATTCTCAAAGGATGCTTGCCCCTTCTGTGCTGCACAACTTGTACAGCTTGGTTCGCGGTTATCTGAGCATTGTAAAGATAAGCAACTACTCAGTCCGGCAACTCTCGATCATCTACAACCTATCAGAGAGCAAAGTGACTCTTACAGCACAGGTAACCTTGTAGTTCTCATTTTGGAGGTGGGATCCGATGCTTTGGACCCTTTTTGTGATCCTGTTGGTGCTCTGGTTGATCGGCGTCGTAAGCAGCTACACGCTTGGTGGATTCATCCACCTGCTGCTTGTGCTTGCTCTCGTGGCTCTCGTCTTCCAGCTACTCACAGGCAGGCGAACAGCCGTCTAGCAAGAAACTGGGCAGTGATTGCGAACAGTTCCGTTAACCATAGTGACCCGAAACACCAGCGAGGAGGCAACATGGACAAGGACAGAATCAAAGGCAAAGTGGACGAAGTGGCCGGACGCGCGAAGCGCCAGGTCGGCGAGTGGACAGGAGACGACAAGGCCCAGAGCGAAGGGGCCATAAAGGAAGTAAAGGGGAAAGTCGAAAACGCCTGGGGCAAGGTCAAGGATGGTGCTCGCGACTTGAAGGATGATATTGAGCGCAAGTCTGATCACGCCGATCGCGAGATCTCAAAGAAAGATCGGGATGTAGCGTAAACTCCGCGCAGGAGAAGTTTGAGGCGCTCGTTAGAGCGCCTTCTGTTTTTGCCCCTACATTTTTGTGTTTTTTGGTTTTCATCGAGCTTTTATGGTGGAAGATTGCAGGTGGAAGCTTGTTTTTCCGGTGAAAGCCCACTTATTTATGCGGCGGAGCAAAGCCTTCATGTCCTTGCGGCATGAACTAGCAATACAGTGTTGCGCTTTAGCGCTGGCGGCGAAGCTGCCGGACTGCTAATGCGAACTTTTCCAAGATCAGCGCCTCCGACCTATGCAGCGCAACGCTCCAGCCGGATGGAACTGCTGTGGTCGCCGTGTACTCCGTAATGATTAGTGGGCCGTTAACTTTGAAATTTCTGGCAATGGAGCTGCGATCCAGAATGGGCGTACGCACAGCCCTGCCGCCGAAGAACACTGAAGCGTTCCGGGCCGCTGATTTGGTGACTTGATTTTTTTCACGCAACTCAACAGGGCGATTCGCTTGCTGGGGCAACGACGCTCTCAGCCTCAGCGTCACAGCCTCGACCTCTCGCCCAGGATGGTGATAGCCATAGCGGCGCTGGTGCGCAGCATGAAAGTCTTCGATCAAAGCCGTGTTCTTGCGCCATGGCACACCCAGCTCATAACCCTGACCTACATAGCGCATATCCACTGAACATTCCAACTTCGGCTTTCCCGTCCAGTCTTCCGTCGCGTACTCACCCACAGCAGAGGCTTTGAGTTCGTCCAATATCGATTGCAATCGCCGTGCGGCCGCGGAAAAAGTATCTGGTGAAAGGCGAGTCGGAATCGTGCGCGAGAAGTCCTTCACGATGTCGCTGACCAGAATGCCGTAGGCGGAAAGCGCGCCGGGAAAAGGAGGAACGATGACCCGGGGTATCGAAAGAGCTTGCGCCAGCTCACAAGCGTGCAGCGCGCCAGCGCCCCCGAAGGCGAGCAATGAGAATTCCCGAGGATCGTGTCCTTGTTCTATCGAGACTACGCGAATTCCCTTTTCCATCGTGGCATTCACTACTCGAATAATTCCAGCGGCCAGTTGTTCAGCAGACCACGCGAGATGCTGCTTGTTGGTCCACTCACTGAAGATCGCGCGCGTACGCTCGATGTCCAGACGGAACTCACCTCCGAGAAAGTTATCGGCTCGTAACCGCCCCAGAATCAGGTTTGCATCGGTCACGGTCGGCTGGGTTCCTCGTCCATAGCAGATCGGACCTGGATCCGCTCCCGCCGACTCCGGCCCGACGCGCAATGCGCCACCAGCATCGATGCGGGCCAGCGAACCCCCGCCTGCGCCGACCGTATGGATGTTGAGCATGGGCACGCGTACCGGCAATCCGGCCACTTCTGCCTCCGATGTGGAGGAGAGCGAGCGGTCCAGCAGAGCGATGTCAGTCGAGGTTCCGCCCATGTCGAACGAAATCAGCCGAGCAAAGCCGGCGCTTCTCCCCATCTCGAGCGCGCCCACCGCGCCTCCGGCTGGCCCGGACAATACGGTGCGTACCGGCTCACATGCCGCGGTCTCGAGGCTGGTGAGGCCACCGCTCGATTGCATCACGAAGAGCTTCGCGCCATTTGCGGTTCTGGAGAGACTGGAGGCGAGGCTGTGCAGATATCCTTGCATGAGCGGCTGCAGATAAGCGTTCACCGTGACGGTGCTCATGCGCTCGTACTCTCGGAACTCCGGGAGGATGCGGTGCGAGATCGACAGCGGCAGTCGCAATCTGGCGAACTGCTTCTCGATGGTCTCCTCATTTGCCGGATTCGCAAACGAAAAGAGAAGGCAGATCGCGACAGCTTCAGCTTTGCTCGCCTGGAGCTGCGATTGCAATTCCTGCAAGGCCGCTTGAGACGGAGCGAGTTCGACGCTTCCGTCGGGACGCGTTCGTTCTGGAACTCCGAATCGCATCTCGCGCGAGACGAGCGGCTCGATGCGGCGAACGTCCAAGTCGTACAGGCTCGGTCGCGCCTGCCTGCCGATCTCGATTGCACCTTCAAATCCTGCCGTGGTCACCAGCGCTACGCGCGCGCCTTTTCGCTGCAGGAGAGCATTAGTCCCGACGGTGGTCCCGTGCAGAAGGACCAGATCGCGATTGTCCGTCCCAAGGATTTGCGAAACCGCATCGGTGATGGCTTGGGATGGGTCTTGCGGAGTAGAGAAAACTTTCAACGTTCGCAGCTTGCCATCGGCGATCCACAGACAATCGGTGAAGGTGCCGCCGGTATCGACGGCAATGCGCAGCGGAATCCGATGTGATTTATGCGGGTTGGGCAGCTCTGCACTCCAGAAATCTGAAGTGGGATTCTACCGGAAGCGACGCACCAGCAAGTCGGCGGCAACGAACAGGAACAACACGACGGAGATAATTCCATTCATCGTGAAGAATGCCGCGTTGAGGCGCGAAAGATCGCGTGCCGAAACCAGCGAGTGCTCGTAGGCGAGTAACAGAGCGGCGGCAACCACGCCGATGATGGCCAGCTTACCGAGGCCAAATGCCACTACTAAGGCAATCAGCAGCAGAAGCATCAGGCCGTGCATCAGCCGGGCGAGGAGCAATGCTCTTGGGATCCCGTAGCTGCGCGGTAATGAATGCAGGCCGAAGTTGGTATCAAATTCGCAGTCCTGGCATGCATACAGAACGTCAAATCCGCCAACCCAGAAGGTAACGACAGCCGTAAGCAGCAGGATGCGGGGATCGAGTGAGCCGCGTACTGCAATCCACGCTGCGGCCGGCGCAACGCCTAGCGCAAATCCAAGCACCAGGTGCGACCATCGTGTGAAGCGTTTGGTGTACGAATACAAGAGCACGATGGCCAGCGCCACAGGCGAGAGAACCAACGTGAGGCGGTTCAACATCGCTGATGCCAGCACGAATACCGCACAGGAAACCACGACAAAGAGCAGCACGAACTTGCGTGAGAGCAGACCAGCGGGCAGAGCGCGAGTCCTGGTCCGCGGATTGGCCGCGTCGATCTCGGCGTCAGCCAGACGGTTGAACGCCATGGCTGCCGCGCGCGCGCTCACCATGGCAACAATGATCCACAGAATTTGCGCTGGGGCCGGCCAGCCATTCGCCGCGAGCATAGCGCCGCACATCGCAAACGGTAGCGCGAAAACCGAGTGCTCCCACTTGATCATCTCCAGCGAGAGTCGCAGGTTGTGCAGAGTGGACACGGTCCAAAGATTCTAAACGAGAGCCTCTGATCGAATCTGCTCTTGTCCTGGTTTTCTGAGTGTGAGCTGACAAAGTCGCTCGTTCGACGACAATTTGCGTCCGAGCTTGGCAGTTTCAAGTGTTTCGCTCGGAAATATCGGTGCTAGACTGCCGCCTGTGGAACAGAGCTCCCCAGCCAACGTTGTGCGGTTCGCAGGATATGAGGCCGATCTGCGCAGCGGAGAACTGCGTCGCCAGGGCAATAAGATTCGGCTGCAGGAAAAACCTTTTCAGGTGCTCGGGGTGTTACTCGCGCATCCCGGGGAGGTAGTCACTCGCGAACAGTTACGGCAGAGAGTGTGGCCGGCGGACACATTCGTGGACTTCGAGCACGGATTGAATACTGCCGTGAATAAATTGCGGGAAGCATTGCGCGACTCGGCGGCCGATCCGAAATTCATTGAAACGCTGCCCAAGCGGGGATACCGCTTTATCGGCGCGATTGAAACACCAAACGGAAATCCTGCGGGCCAGCGGACGAACGTGCCACAATCGTCGGAGCTCCGCGAGCTGCCGCGGGCGAATCGACAGCTCGCGCGCGCTCTCTTACTCCTGATCGACTTGGGTTATTTCATTTCGTACATAGCTTCTCTGCACTATTCGAATTGGATTGGCATGCTCGCCCGCTTCAGCTTCGGCCCAACAGAGGCGATCACGATTGCATCGTGCGTCATCCTGTGGTGCGCGATGGGACTACCGTTGCGCCTGTATCTCCTCTTTGCATTGGCTTTTGACTATCACCTACTCGCAGATAAATTTCGCCGTCTTTATCCGTTTGTTCTTGGGCTCGACATTTTTTGGGCTGCCATGGCCGTGTTCCTGGTCCCCAGCATCGGATTAGGATTTGCATTCGCGCTCTTCGTAGCCGGAGTGTATTCGCCATTCGCGCAGCGAACATTGGTCAAGATGGCGTATGGGGCGAGGTGAGAGGGCTTTCAGCGTTCGGCTATGGCGTTCGGCCCCTGAGTACTATTCGTGTATTGAATGCTTGAGGTGGTTCCGGCCGACCCCGACCGGTGTTGGTCCCACAGTGCCGCGTCGTCATTACCAGAACACGGCTGCCCACTCACGCTGCCAGAAGCTTCTCGAGACACAAACGCCCGGCCGGGTCGGGCCGGAACAAAGTCAAGCACAACTACATAAGCCGCTCATGCACTGTTATGGCCGGACGCCGATAGCCGAGCGCCGAATGCCTGCTTCTGGCCCAGCTCCGAGAGCGCCTTCGTCCAGCTCCCCTTCCCAACGCGCGATCAGGACGCTGGCGACACAGTTTGAGATCACGTTGATTGCCGTGCGTCCCATGTCCATCAGGGCGTCAATGCCGAGCAGGATGTAGACCGGCCATGCCGGCAGATTGAAGCTGCCGATGGATGCCATCAGGATTACCAGACCCGCGCGTGGGACGCCGGCTACGCCTTTGCTGGTAAGCATCAGCGTGAGAAACAGCAGAGTTTGCTGTCTCCAGTCGAGATGCACGTGCGCGGCCTGCGCGACAAACATCGCGGCGAGCGAGAGATACAGCGCGCTGCCGGCCAGGTTGAAACTGTAACCGGTGGGGATGACAAACGCCACCATCTCCCGCCGCACTCCAATCGCTTCCATTTCTTCCATGGCCCGCGGCAGCGCCGCCTCCGAGCTGGCGGTCGCGAAGGATATGGCGGCCGGTTCCGCGACCGCTAGGAGAAAGCGGCGCAGCGGCACGCGGGCAATCAGCAAACTGGGTAGCAAAACAAATAACAGGAACGCGATCAGCGCCACGTAGAGCGTAGCCAGAAGTTTTGCCAGGTTAGCAATTACCCCGAGTCCAAGTTGCGCGATGGTGTAGGCGATCGCAGTGCCGACCGCAGGCGCGGCCAGATACATGACGATGTTCGTAAACTTGAACATCGTTTCCGAAACACTTTCGAAAAAGATCAGGAGTGGGCGTCGCTTAGCTTCAGGCAACATTCCCAGAGCTAACGAAAAAATGAGTGCGAAGACGACAATCTGCAAAACCTGTCCTTCGGCAATCGACTTCGCAATGTTCTCAGGGAAGATATGAAGAATGAGCTCGCTTGCGCTCTGCGGTGGCGCAACTACGGGCGCCTGAACCTGTGGCGGCGGCTGTAGCCCCTCGCCGGCTTTGCTGACGCTAATCGCCACCAGCCCAATCAACAACGCCAGAGTCGTGATTACTTCGAAATAGATGAGTGACTTCAGCCCCATGCGTCCGACCTTCCTCAGGTCGGAGTGCCCGGCGATGCCCACCACCAATGTGCTGAAGATCAGCGGAGCGATGATGGCTTTGATGAGCCGCAAAAAAATCTGCGTTACCACCTGCAATGACATTGCCTGTCGCGGGAAGTCATAGCCGAAGAAGCCGCCGATGAGCATGCAAACAAAGATCCAGGTCATCAGCGACCGGCGCATAAACGCATAGGCAAATGCGGTCGCCACAAGCATCCATCGGCTCGTGCGCAGCACGGATTCCGGCATCGGGTGAGCACGCGAGATCAGGCCAAGGATGACCACGAGCGTTCCGACAATCAGAAGCGCAGCCAGCCAGAAATGGTGGTGGTTGAATTTCTTGCCGTTAGACATGGAGCGAGAAAGTTAGCATGGAGGCAGGGTCGAGGGCTCGGGGGAACTGCGTGGCTTTCGGCGCTCAGCGTTCGGCCGTCCGACTCTCACGTAGTGCGTGATGTGGTTCTCATTAAGCCGTGTCATGGCCGAACCCCGGCAGCCGAACGCCGGACGCCGGACCTCAAATCCCCGCCAACACCTGATCCAAATCCGCAATAATATCTTCTACATCCTCGATGCCGACCGAGAGGCGAACCATGCCGTCTGTCAGACCGATTTTCAGCCGTCCTTCTTCGCCGAGAGCCGCATGGGTCATGGTTGCGGGATGTGAGATCAGCGTTTCAACTCCGCCCAGCGATTCGCCCAGCGAGCAGACACGCACTTTGCTCAACATTTTTTGCGCGTTGTCGAATGAACCGGTTTCGAACGTCATCATCGATCCGAAGCCGGTTGCTTGCTTCTTAGCAACATTGTGCTGCGGGTGATCGGGAAGGCCCGGATAGAATACCTTCTTTACCTTCTTGTGTTTGTTGAGGTAAGCGGCGACCTCGCGTCCATTCTTGTCGTGCTGCACCATGCGAACTGCCAGCGTCTTCACTCCTCGTAAAACGAGCCAGCATTCGAATGGAGAGAGAATCCCGCCGGTACATTTCTGCACAAATGCGAATGTCTCTTTGTGCTGCGGCTTGGTGCAGACCAGCACGCCGCCGAGTCCGTCGCTGTGGCCGTTGAGGAACTTCGTCGTGGAGTGCATGACTATGTCCGCGCCGAGCGCCAGAGGCTTCTGAAAGTACGGTGAAAGGAAGGTGTTATCGACGGACAGTTCGGCGCCGTGCGCGTGCGCGATCTTGGCAACCGCGGCAATGTCAGTCACTGTCATCAGCGGATTTGTCGGGGTTTCGATGTGGACAAGTTTCGTATTCGGACGAATCGCCGCTTCTACGGCTTTGAGGTCGGACGTCTCGACGTACGTGAACTGCAGTCCGTAATTGACCAGCACCTGATTGAACAGGCGCGGAACTCCGCCGTAAACATTGGATCCGCAAACCACGTGGTCGCCGCTCTTCATCATCGTGAACATGGCAGTGATGGCAGCCATGCCGCTGGCAAATACATGCGCCGACGTGCCGCCCTCGAGCGTTGCGAGATTCTGTTCAAGCCGAGTGCGCGTCGGATTCGAGACGCGCGCGTACTCGTAGCCTTTGTTCTTTCCAATCTCTTCCTGGACGTAAGTAGAAGTGGCGAAGATAGGGACAGTAACCGCACCAGTGGAAGGATCGGGTTCCTGTCCAAAATGAATTGCGCGTGTAGCGAAACCGGGCTTCTGCTTGTCTTGGCTCATCGCATTCAGCATAGCAGTTCAATCGAGATTTGCTGATTGGTGGTTATCGGTAACTGCACTCGCCGTCCGATATACTCGGCTCCATGGCTCCTGCACAGGAAATCGAGGTCAAGCTTCGCGTCTCGAATCTGGAAGAGTTTGCTAGGAAAGTCCAGCAGGCCGCATTTCGGCTGGTCACTCCCCGCACTCACGAATCAAACACGCTGTACGACTTTCCTGACCGGCGTCTCCGCGGACGAGGCCAACTGGTTCGCATTCGCAAGTACGGTGACAAGTGGACACTCACACATAAGAGCCGGGGCAGCTCAGACAAGCACAAGTCGCGCGCGGAAACGGAAACGCAGGTTGCCGATGGAGAGGCATTGGCGCACCTACTGACGTCGATCGGAATGGAGCCGTCGTTCCGTTATGAAAAATATCGTGCGGAGTGGACCGACGGTGTTGGGCATATCGTCATCGACGAAACTCCGATTGGCAACATCGTCGAGCTTGAGGGCTCGCCTGAATGGATCGACCGCACTGCGGCAAAGCTCGGCATCAAGGAATCCGAATACATCACCCAGAGTTACGCCGAGATGTTTGCCGATTGGTGCAGGCGCACTCGCAACGCCGCCAGGGAAATGACTTGGGAGCAATGCGGCGGGGTCAATAGCTAGTCCGGCCTTACCCTGCCCCGCAGCACTTCTTGTATTTCTTGCCCGATCCGCAGGGGCAGGCATCGTTCCTGCCGACCTTCTCTCCGACGCGTCTTTGCTGCACTGCGACTTCTGCGCCTGCGCCGGCCATGCGGGCTTGTTGAAGTTCGCGTTGCTTCTTGCGCTGGAACTCTCGCTCCATGTCGTCCATGGACGTCGAGACGCCCCGCGGACGGCCGTTGCCCTGGAGGCGTGGAGCAGCGACCGGAGCGCCGTCAGACTGCGGAGCAGGCGGCAAAGGCGGTTGCTGCCGGTTCGGGTCTGCCTCGATGACTTGCAGCAGGTAGAGATAGCGGACAGTTTCTTCCTGAAAGCGCTGCATCATCGCCTCGAACATCTCGAACGACTCGCGCTTGTACTCGACGAGGGGATCATGCTGGCCGTATCCGCGCAGCCCGATGCCCTCTTTCAGGTGGTCCATGCTGAGCAAGTGGTCTTTCCACTGCCCATCGAGGACGCTCAACATAATCATGCGCTCGTGATAGCGCATGGCATCCGGGCCAATCAGCTTTTCCTTGGCCTCGTAGCGCTCTTTCAGTTTTGAGAAAACTGCGTCGCCCAGCTCGGTGCGGTTCAGAAGATCGAGATCGAGGCCCTCCGCCGCCAAGTCAACGCCGAAGCGCGTGAACACTTGCGACTTCAAGCTATTCAGGTCCCATTGCTCGGCATGTTGATTCGCAGGAGCATGCTGATCGAGCAGGTCACCGATGATGCTGGAAACATAATCCTCGAGGATGAGGTCCTTTTGATCGATGCCTTCGAGCAGTTGGTGACGCAGGCCATAGACAGCCTCACGCTGCTTGTTCATCACATCGTCGTACTCGAGCAAGTGTTTGCGCGACTCGAAGTTTTGCGCTTCCACGGCCTTTTGCGCGGCCTCGATGCGGCGTGAGATCAGCTTTGATTCGATCGGCACGCCCTCTTCCATGCCCAGCCGCTGAAGCAGGTTGGACACCCACTCCTTCGCGAAGATGCGCATGAGGTCGTCTTCGAGCGAGAGATAGAAGCGCGATGATCCCGGATCGCCTTGGCGTCCAGCGCGTCCGCGAAGCTGATTGTCGATGCGCCGTGACTCGTGGCGTTCCGTGCCTAGGATATGCAGGCCGCCAACACCAACCACCTTGTCGTGCTCAACCTGGATGGCGTTCTGATGGTGCCGGAGCAGCTCTTCCCATTGCTGCGCGTCCATCTCGTACTCAGCGCCCTGATAGTAAAAACGGGTGAGACTCGCTGACGCCGCCACCGGCGCGAGCTCACCGCCTGCCGATCCCACTGAACGGGCCAGGCCTTTCTTCAATGCATCTTGCTTTCCTAGGAACTCTGCATTGCCACCGAGCAAAATATCGGTACCTCGGCCGGCCATGTTGGTGGCGATGGTCACAGCGCCCATTCGTCCAGCCTGCGCAACAATCTCGGCTTCACGCTCGTGATACTTGGCATTGAGCACCACGTGCTTCACGCCTTTTTTCTTCAGGATCTCCGACAATCGCTCGGACTTCTCGATCGAAGTCGTGCCCACCAGCACCGGACGCTGCTCGGCATTCACCTTCTGAATATCGTCGGCAACCGCGAAATACTTCTCTTTCTCGGTGCGGTAAACCATGTCCGGATTTTCCAGACGCAACAGCGGCTGGTTCGTCGGGATAACAACAATCTCGAGCCTGTAAATCTTTTCGAACTCAGCAGCTTCGGTTTCCGCCGTGCCCGTCATGCCGGCGAGCTTGTTGTACATGCGGAAATAGTTTTGGAAGCTGATGGTGGCGAGGGTCTGGTTCTCGCGCTCGATCTTGACGTTCTCTTTAGCTTCAACTGCCTGATGCAGGCCGTCAGACCAGCGCCGTCCCGGCATGAGACGTCCGGTGAACTCATCCACGATGAGCACCTCACCGTCTTTCACGACGTATTCAACGTCCCGCCGATACAGCGCGTGCGCCTTAATAGCGGTCTCGACGTGGTGCTTCAGGTCCCAGTTCTCGGGATCGGCGATGTTGCCGATGCCGAGCATCTGCTCAACTTTTTCCCAGCCTTCCTCCGTGACGGTGATGCTGCGATGCTTTTCGTCAACGACGAAGTCGCCCGTGAGGATGCGCTCCTCAATGCTCTTCTCGATCTCCTCACCCTTAACCAGATTCGGGATGATCCGATTGACGCGGTAATACTTGTCTGTCGATTCTTCGCTGGCGCCGGCGATGATCAGCGGAGTACGCGCTTCGTCGATCAGGATTGAGTCCACCTCGTCCACGATGGCGAAGTGATGTCCGCGCTGCACACAGTCGTTCAGGTCGAACTTCATGTTGTCGCGCAGATAGTCGAAGCCGAATTCATTATTGGTGCCGTAAGTGATGTCAGCGGCATAAGCAGCGCGCCGCTCGTTGTCATCAAGATCGTGAACGATGACCCCGACCGACAGCCCGAGGAAGGTGTAAAGCTTGCCCATCCACTCAGAGTCGCGCTTAGCCAGGTAGTCGTTGACAGTAACGACGTGCACGCCGCGTCCGGCAAGCGCATTCAGATACACGGGAAGCGTTGCCACCAGCGTCTTACCTTCGCCGGTCTTCATTTCGGCGATCTTGCCCTGATGCAGAACCATGCCGCCAATCAGCTGGACGTCAAAATGGCGCATGTTGAGCACCCGCCGTCCGGCCTCGCGCACTACCGCGAAGGCCTCAGGAAGGACCTCCGTCAGCGCATCTTCAAGAACAGGGTCGCGTTTTGATTTTGGACTGGAAGGTGGAGCGGCTTCCTCAGTCTCCTGCTGCGGAGTCTCACGTTGGATTCGATCGCGAACGCGCTGCCGGAATTCCTCCGTCTTAACCCGAAGCTGCTCGTCCGACAGCTTCTGCATCTCGGGCTCCATCGCGTTGATCTGGCGCACGACGGGCCACATGCGCTTGAGTTCGCGCTCGTTCTTGGTCCCAATTACCTTGGAGATGATTGTTCCGATCAAAACCTTTGTTCCTTTGGCCCGATGGGCGTCGGCGGGGACACCTTACGCCGCGCCCAGGCAGGAAGCCGGGGCGGAGCGGAGAAATCCATGAAAAAGCCTAACACATTGGATGCTGGTGGTTTCGGGAGGTCGCAGGGGTGACTCGGTGGTGCGGTCGGCGTTGAGGGTAGGCTGTCGGCTTTCGGCTGCCAGCGCTCCGCCATTTCAGTTGATGAGTGGGTTTGGAGACAAACTCATCCTGTTCGAGATAACGTAAATGAATGTGGGAGCCACAAGTGCGGGCGAGAGCGCCCGCATCCACCTTGTCTCGTCGGGCTCAAGCTTTCTTCAACCCCTCACATCCGGCCTGCTGCCCGAGCGCTGAAAGTTGACCGCCGACAGCCTCGCTATTCCGCCCCTACCGCCTTTCCACCCGGCGGTGGCGGGATACTGATGTCCAGCTTCCTCACTTCACCGAAAGTTGTTACTGGCTTGTCAAAATCCGCTGGATTGCCAGCCACCAGCACTGCGAGTCGGCTCTTGTTGATGTACTTGTGTGCGACGCGGCTTACGTCGATTATCGTGGTCCTTTCCACTCCAGCACGAAAGCGTTCCAGAAAATCCGCGGGATAGCCGTAGAGTTCATAGACCATGCGCTCGTTGAGGATCTTGTCTGGCGAGTCGTAGGCGAAGATGAAGCTGTTGAGGATTGAATCCTTGGCCTGCGAGAGTTCATCCTGAGTTGGGGGATTGTTGAGCAGATCGTCAATCTGCTGATAGAGACCGGAGATTGCCTTGGCGGTCGAAGCGCTCTTCGTCCCCATGCTGATCTCGGTTAATCCGGGATGATTGTAGGCAGCGCCAACCCCGCCGCCCACGTCGTACGCTAGCGCCTGTTTGGATCGCAGGTTCTTGAACAGCCGCGACGCGAAGCCGCCACCGAAGATCTCGTTCATCACGCGAACCGCGAAGTAGTCGGGATTGTCGCGCCGGATGCCGAGGCCAATCATCATGATCGCGCTCTGGTTGACGTCGTCCTTTTCGGCGAGATAGATGCCTGGCTTGGGCCCCGGAACCGGAATTTGTGGGGGCAGATACGGAGTGCCCTTGGGCAGCCGGCCGAATGCCTCGGTGAGTTGCTGCTGCATCTGTTTAGCGTCGAAGTCTCCCACGATTCCAAGGATGATGTTGTTGGGGGCGAAGTGTCGCGTGTGCCAGTCCACCAGGTCCTGACGCGTGATGGCCGCTATCGTCGCGTACTCGGGAAGGCGCGCGTATGGGCTGCTTTTTCCATATCCGAGAATTGCGGCTTCGCGTGCGGCAATACTCTCGATTTCATCATTGCGTCGCGCGATTCCCGTGTACATGCGACGCTTAGCCAGATCGATCTTTTCCTGACGAAAGACCGGGTGCTCCATTACGTCGATGTAATCGGCAAATACCTGATTGAAATTCTGCTTCAGGCAATTGAAGCTGAGAGAGGTAGTCTCGACGCCTCCTCCTGCTTCGACTTTGGCCGCAATGGCCTCGAGTTCGTCGTCGAGTTGGTCGCCCGTCTTTTTCTCTGTCCCGCTGGTTCGCCATGCCGAAGCGTAGATGGAGACAAGACCCGTTTTTGCCGACGGTTCAGAACTCGAGCCACCGCGGATGAGTGCAGTCCCGCTTATCAATGGCAACTCATGATCTTCCTGAAGGAAGATGATCATCCCGTTCGGAAGCTGGACGCGCGTCGGCTCCTGTGGCGAGAACTTGCGGAGCGGAGGAATTGGAACTTGCCGCCAGCTCTCCTGGTTGGAGCTTTCCTGGCCAAACAAGCCGGACACCAGTAGGGCCACACTTATGAGGCTGAATGCCGTGCGCCGGATCATTGCACACCTCCGGGCGAAGCTGCGTTAGGTTTGGGGGTAGCTGGTGGCGCGACCGTCTCGACGATTGCAATGGTACGATTCGTGGGTACAAACGTCTTCTCTGCTACTCGACGAATGTCTGCTTTGGTGACTTTGTCAATTCGATCAACACTGTGGAACAACTCGCGCCAATCGCCGAAACGCGCTTGATAAATCGCGAGCTGGGACGCCAGACCCGCATTGTCGCCCAGTCCGCGGATTAGATTTGCTTTGGCTCGGGTCTTCACCATCTCTAACTCCGCGTCGCTGACGTCCTCGGTGCGGATGCGATTGATCTCCTCGGCAAAGCCCTGCTGCAGTTCTTTCGGGGTGTGTCCCGGCGTTGGTACGGCGTAAAACGCGAACAGGTTGGGATACTTCGATCCGGGATAATCGGAGAAGCCCGCGGCCGCCGCCGCAATTTTCTTGTCCCGCACCAGCGAGCGATACAGCCGCGAGGTGCGCCCCTCCGACAGCAGGTCAGAGATCGCGTCATAGACGGTGTCATCAGGATCGCGATAATCGGGCCGATGATAGCCCTCGATGTAGATCGGCTGCGCCCGGTCCGGGATGCTGATATTGCGCTCGTCCCGTTGCGGCGGTTCGATCGTCAACAGATCTTCGGGTCTGGGCTTGGAGGGAAGCTGGCCGAAATACTTCTCCATAAGCGGGAAAACCTGGTTCGGAGTCACATCGCCGACCACCGCTATCGTCATGTTTGACGCGACGTAATACGTATCGAAAAACTTCCATGCGTCGGTCATGGTGAGCCGGGTTACATCCGAAGGCCAGCCAACGTCCGGATTGCGATAAGGATGGGCCTCGTACGCGGCCGCGCGAAATTGCTCCAGCATGCGCCCGATCGGGCTTGAATCCACGCGCATTCGCCGCTCTTCATAGACCACATCGCGTTCCTGGTAAAACTCGCGCAACACCGGATGCAGAAAGCGGTCCGACTCCAGATAGGCCCACAATTGCAATCGGTTCGAAGGCATGGAGTAAAAGTAGGAAGTCTCGTCTTCGTCGGTAGTGGCGTTCAGGTTCTCTCCGCCATTGCGCTCGATGATCTCGCCGAATTCGTTGCGCTTGACGTACTTTAGCGCCTCTTCTTCTGCAGCATGGAAGGCTCCTTCAAGTTGCTCGATCTTTTTTGGATCCTGCCCAACACGTTTTAAGCGCTCGCGCTGCAGTGCCTGATAGGTCTCTTCCTCTTTTTGCAGCGTGACTTTTTCGGCTTCGTAATTCGTCGTGCCGATTGTCGTGGTGCCCTTGAACGCCATGTGCTCGAACATGTGCGCCATGCCCGTTTCGTTCTTCGGATCCTGGGCTGCCCCGGCATCCACGAGCGTGTAGAAGGAAAAGACTGGTGCTTCGTGTCTTTCACAGACAATTATCGTCAGCCCATTCGGCAGAACCTTGACGGTTGTCTTCTTCTCAAATGAGGCAAGATCCTGGGCGAGCGCGGTTGCGGCAAGTAGAACCTGTAAAGAACAAATAAGGATGCGAACAGCTCGGGACATCGCAACTCCTTCCGAACCCTTGCGAACTTAAATGGTAAGCAGACCGGGGGTCAAACCGGCTGGGTTAATACGAAGGTCACGAAGGATAAACCGAGTACACGAAGAAACCTGAAGAATGGCTGCTCTGGCCTTCAGATGTCAAACAGCCTGTACGGGACAGGTGGTGTTCTCGTCATCAAAAGCGGGATGGCGACGTTGTACACCGGAACTCCGCCGGTGGTCTTACCTTCAAGTGCGCCATGATGTGCATGGCCGTGGACCGCCAGTAACGCTCCATGCCGGTCGATCACTTCCGACAGGCGCCCGCTGCCCAGATAGGGATAGATCTGCTCGGGCTCGCCCTTCACGGTGTCAGCTACTGGCGCGTAGTGGGTGACGACGACGCGCTTCTCCGTTCTGAGCATCGAGATCGCCCGCTCGAGCTTCAAAGTCTCGTCAATTGCGCTTTGCACGAATGCCTTGATCTCGGGTTCGCCGAACGCGGTGAGAACACCGCGTCCGAATCCGCCGACAAAACCTTTGGTTCCGGCAAAGCCGACACCGTCGCGCTCGTAGCCGCTGCCGTCGAGCAGCTTTACGCCTTCGGCGATCATCATCTTTGAGAGCTGATCGGCTTGTCCGCTCTCGTAGTCGTGATTGCCTAGCACGGCGACGATCGGGATGCGAATGCGCATGATCGACGCCAGCATCGACTCCATCTCTTCCGGCTTGCCATAGTTGGTCAGATCGCCGGCCATAATGAGGAGATCAGCCTCGTCGCGGAGTCGTCCCATAATGTCGCGGATTCGGTCGTAGCTTTGGGGGGAAAAATGAATGTCGGCTAGCGCAGCGATTCGCATAGGTCTTGCTCTTTGTGAATCAGGAGTTCTGACATTCGACGGGTTCGTTCACAGATTCTATTTTCGGTTCGGCCTGGTCGCGATATTCATTGATCACGTTCCGCAGCTTCCATTCCTTCACGTCGATCGCAAACATATTTTCGTCGATAAGGCTGCCGCGAAACGGAGCGTTGGGATCAGGATTCTCGACCTCGGCTCGAAATTTGGTAAGCAGCTCGTCCCAGATCAGCTTTGGGACGGCGTTGGAACTGGGATAGATGTAATGGAAGAGGACAAGCGGCCACAGCAACATCTCCCAATGCTCGCCGACTAGCGACAATAGGCGGCTCCAGTCCATGCTGTTGCCGGCTGCGTAAACGATGTGCGCGATGTCAGCGCCATCAAAGCGCTCGCGCCGAGTAACGAATATCTTGGAGGCAATCAGTTCTTCCGGAGCGAGGACCTTTACAGGTATTCCCAGCACTTCAGACTGGAAAGCGCGATCGATCCATGATTGATCCACCCGGATGACGGCGTTACTCATTCCACAAATAAGGTCGACGAAATAATCGTCACGCCGCGCTTTGCAGAGCCAGATCGGGTCGCATATTTCTGTTTCGAAGCCATGCTCTTTGAGGATGTCCGTAGTTCCTGCCACGCGGTCGGGCGAGACAAAGACGTCGAGATCCTTCGTGTTCCGCCAGATTCCGGTGTGCTCGTGCAACGCAAAGGCGCCGGAAACCACATAAGGAACTCGCTTCCGGTTCAACACTTCAAGCACCTCGCGAAAAAGTGCCGACTGCTTCGCCGGGAATTGCGGAGGTTCGGACGAACTCACCGGTAATGGCCTTTGCTGTTCGGGCACGGCTTAACCTTAGATGACGTAACGCTCTCACCGTGTTGTGGAGGCCGCAGGTAAATTCCCGGTAATTCGATCGCGGTCAGTCCGGTGATAACCAAGGCCGCGGTATCCCGGTACTTGCGGCCAATTCGGTTTTGAACGAGAATTCAGGCCGAAAAGCGCACGGCCGGATTACTGCCGTGAGTCCGGAATAAGGCTTCGGGCTGGTTTGTGCGACATCTGCAGAGCCGCCCGCATCGTAAACTGGCAGCGATCGGGTAGAAAGGAGCAGCGTTTGGCGAAGAAGGAGACCGTGATCGAGATCGAGGGCAAGACGCTCAAGCTCTCGAATCTGGACAAAGTCCTCTACCCTGCGGCCGGCTTTACCAAGGCGCAGCTCATCGATTATTACGTTCGCATTGCGCCGGTGCTACTGCCCCACCTCGACGGGCGGCCGCTCACGCTGAAGCGCTATCCCGAAGGCGTCGATGGGATGTACTTCTATGAGAAGAGCTGTCCCAAGCATCGCCCCGAATGGGTAAAGACAGCGCCGATCTGGAGCGGGGGACGCAACGATTACATCCAGTTCTGCCTGGCGCAGGACATTCCCACGCTGGTTTGGACGTCCAACCTCGCGGACATCGAACTGCACACCTCGCTGTCGCGCGCAGAAAAGATCGAGCAGCCCACGATGATGGTCTTCGATCTCGATCCCGGACCGCCCGCCGACATCGTCCTGTGCTGCCAGGTAGCGTTTTGGGTAAACGAGATTTTTGACCGCTTCAACCTGCAGATATTCCCGAAGACTTCAGGCTCGAAAGGCCTTCAGCTTTACGTCCCACTGAACACCCCTGTCACTTACGATGACACCAAGGGCTTCTCACATGCCGTGGCTCGGTTGCTCGAGGGCGAGCATCCCGATCTGATCGTCTCCGACATGAAAAAGGCGCTGCGCGTCGGCAAAATCTTCGTGGACTGGAGCCAGAATGATGTCCATAAGACCACGGTGAACGTGTACTCGCTGCGGGCAAAGGAACGGCCGACGGTCTCGACGCCGGTAACATGGGACGAAGTCGCGCTCTGCCTCAAGAAGAAAGATCCCAACCTGCTGGTCTTTGATGCGAACCAGGTGCTCGCCCGCGTGCAGGAGATGGGAGACATCTTCGCGCCGGTGCTCAAGCTCAAACAGCGCCTGCCCGAAGTCAGCGACCTCGGGACACCGCCGGGCAAAACGACGCGGAGTCGAACATCGAGCGCCGCAGCCTCGTCATCGCCATCGTCCAAGACCAAAGCAGCCCCGCGGAAAAAGCAAACGCGAAAGAGCCCGCGATCCTCGAGTAAGGCCGAGGTTCCACAAGCCGGATAATTCTCCGCGCAGCTCCACACTTACATCTTCCGGCGTGAGTCGCTATTCTCTTGGCATGCACAAAGTCCACATCGGGACCTCGGGATGGGCGTATCCAACGTGGAAGCCGAACTTTTATCCGGCGAAGACGCCCGCGTCCAAATTTCTGGACTACTATTCGTCGCAACTGAATTGCGTAGAAGTGAATTACACCTTCCGCGCGCAGCCCGCGGCAAAGGCGCTCGACAATTGGGCGCGAGTTACGCCGGAAGGGTTCGTCTTCGTCGCCAAAGCGCACCAGCGCATAACGCACATCAAACGTCTGAATGACGTTGGACCAGACGTGGACCGCTTCTTCGCGTCACTGCAGCCTTTACTTCACGCAAAGAAACTCGGCCCAGTACTGTTCCAGCTACCACCAAGCCTCAAGTCCGATCCCGACAGATTGCGCGCGTTCCTCAAATCCCTGCCGAAGGACGCGCCCAGTGCAATCGAGTATCGAAACGCGAGCTGGTTCAATGATCAAATCTACAATCTCATGCGAGAGCACAACGTAGCCCTCTGCATTGCCGAGAGTGATGACCTGCAAGTACCCGAGGTCCATACCGCGACCTTCGCGTACTACCGGCTAAGAAAATCCGAATACATCGACGAGGAAATCCGACAGATAGAGCAGCGCCTGCGAGCAGCCGCGCAGGAGCACGATGTCTATGCATTCCTGAAGCATGAAGAAACACCTGAAGGCGCTATAAACGCTAGGAGACTGCTGGAACGCATAACAAATCAATGAACAATAGGACCAATAGCTTTGCCGGAACGTTGACCATCTGGATTCCCTTTTTCTATGAAAGCAGCCGTACGACCGCACAATAGCTGAGTGGCCCGCTCTTCCGACGCCATTCCCGCGTTCCTGTCCTATCTCCAAGTGGAGAAGGGACTCGCGCCGCTGACAATCGAAGCGTATCGGCGCGACCTGCTTCAGCTTTCTGAGTTCCTTGAATCGCAGGGGCGGACATTGCTCAACGCGCGTCGTGCGGACGTGCTGGGCTTTCTCGAGCAGCTTACGAGCAACATGGTCGAGAGTCGCAGCCGCGCGCGTAAGACTTCGGCCATGCGGCATTTCTACAAGTTCCTGCTGCTGGACAAGCGCACGAAGCACGATCCCACGCTGAACATTGACAGTCCGCGGCAATGGAAGATCCTGCCGAAATCGCTGGCGGTGAGTGATATCGACGAGATGCTTGCGAGAGAGCAGTCGCGGTCTCAGGATCTGGCGCTTGCGTTACGCAATCGGGCTCTGCTGGAGCTCTTGTATGCGACTGGAATCCGCGTTTCCGAACTCGTGAACCTTCGCTTGGAAGACGTGAATCTGCAGACGTCGCAGGCCATAGTGCGCGGCAAGGGCGACAAGGAGCGCATTGTGCCATTCGGCGGATCGGCGCGTGAGGCGCTCGAATCTTACCTGCATGACGCTCGTCCGCAACTCAGCCGCGTGCGACGGTCGGCGCTCGTGTTCATTGATCGCAATGGAACGGCGCTTACGCGGGAGCGCGTGTGGAGGATTGTGCGTGAGTCTAAGGCTGATAAGAAGGCGAGCCCACATATGTTGCGACACAGTTGCGCAACGCACATGGTCGGAAATGGCGCAGATCTCAGGACGGTGCAGACCATCCTCGGGCACGCTGATATCGCGACCACGCAGGTGTACACGCACGTCGCGATGGATCGGTTGAAGACTGTTTATCGCAAGCATCATCCGCGCGGATCGGCCCCGCGGCTGTCGAAAGCAGCGGAATGAAGCGCGAATCGGCAGCAGAGGTGCGCGTTCGGGAGTTCCTCTCGTCTCTTCGCTCGCAGCGCAGTGCGTCGGAACACACGGTGCTTGCGTACGAGAAAGACCTGCGCAAGTTCTGCGACCACGCCGGCGATTCTTTGAATTGGAACAAAGTCGATCACTTGAAGATACGCGGCTTCCTGTCCCAACTGATGGCCAACGGACTCAGCAAGCCGTCGATCGCACGTGCTCTGGCATCCTTGCGATCGTTCTACAAGTGGATGGGCCGCGAAGGACTGGTGAAGCAAAATCCTGCGGCACTCGTATCGACGCCCAAGCTGCCGAAAAAGCTGCCGCGTGTGCCGACGATGGAAGAAATCAATGGGCTGCTCGATTCAAAGCTGCCGGAGAACGCCGCCTTCCCTGCTCGCGACCGCGTGATCTTTGAGCTGCTCTACGGC
>CAZLIE010000066.1:6638-21765 GCA_964559345.1 uncultured Terriglobales bacterium | reverse complement strand
GTTCGGTCGATGAACGCAGAGTCGAGAGATTGGTGCCGGTTCCCGATCCCCACTTGAAGAGCATGCCTTCGGTCTTGGCCAAGGTGAGAATCGAGTCGAGCGAATCCTTTACCGAATTGATGAAGCAAGCCGAGCACTGCGGATTGCGATATCCGGTGACGCCAAATTGAACCGTCGAACTCTCGGAGTTCCAGTGCCAGTTCTGGGCATCGGAGTTGGGTTCGAGGCGATCGCAGCCGACGTTGAACCATACTGGCGAATTGAATGCCGCCTTCTGATCGACGAGGATGTGCACCAGCTCGTCGTGGAAAGTTTCAGCATCGGCGCGGCTGGCGAAATAGCCGCCATTGGTACCCCAATCGCGGATGGTCTCGGCTACGCGGCTCACCAGGGCACGCACACCGCTCTCCCGTTCGCGCGTGCCGAGGGTGCCGTGCAGATATTTGCTGGCGACGATGTTCGTCGCCGTCATCGACCAGTCTTTGGGGACCTCCACGTTCTTCTGCTCGAAGATGCTCTTGCCCTGGGCATCGGTGATCGACGCTGTCCGCAGCTCCCACTGGAACTGGTCATAAGGCGATGTACCAGGCTTGGTGAAGTAACGGCGGAACTGAAGGCCCGGAGCCTTCTTGCCAGGGACGACGGTCGGCACTGCTTGCTTGGTGGTTACTGCCATCTGCGTCTTGTTGCTCACTTCTGCCATGGGGAGGGCTCCTTAGGGATGACTTGGACCTGCACAGCGATTCGCGTTGCTCCAGCCCGCGAGTTCCGACCTGTCGCTGCCCCGACGCCTCTCAGCGGCATCCGTTTTGATCCGGAATACCGCTCCGTTGCTTCGGTGGAACTGGACTTTACCGCTCTATATGGGGCCTGTCAATACCCAAACCCTATATATTGTATCCGACTGGCGCTTATCACGCTGCACGGCAACTTCTTCCGTTTCAATCATCAACAGAGCGGCCCTTCATCCGCGTGAGCATTTCTTGAGTTAATAAGCTGTGGATTACCAGGCAAGTAGACCTCGCCAAGACGTCTCCGATTCCGGCCAAAAATGGATCATCGGGGGACTTCGAATCTAGGAGTGCGACCCGCAGGTTTCAAGGCCGTTTATTGGGGCATAAGCTGTGGAGTCGTGTGCATACTTCGGAAAAACGAGGCGAGTCGAGCGCAGACGAAAGGGAAGCACTGTGAGTTGCAGAGAGCATTGCAGGAGGGCGATGTATTGTCGTTATAAGCGCAACGCCGTAGCTGTCCTCAGCGATTTTATTGGGTTTTCTCGTGCGCCTGTCTGGCTGCAGTGAATCCGCCGTGCATTAGACTAAGCATATGCAGCTCCGCAGTTTCGCGAAGGCCTCCTGCCTTCTTCTCCTCACCTCCGCTTTGTGGGCGGAGGGGACGCAACTCTGGCGACAGTCTAATTTTGATGAATTTGAGAAAGGCACCAGCAATGGCGTCGCAATCTCCAGCGATGGAAGGCTGCAACTGGCGCCGTCGCTCAAATCGATCTACACCTCGCCTTCCACGTACATCTGGAGCGTCGTAGCCGACGCACAAGGCAATGCTTATGTAGCAGCCGGATCGCCGGCGCGTGTCTATCGCGTGTCTCCCGATGGCAAATCGAACATAATTTTTGAGGCTAAAGAATTACAAGTGCAGGCTCTCGCCATCGATAACGATGGCACCATCTATGCCGCCACGTCGCCCGACGGCCGTGTGTATAAGCTGGAGCCGAATCTGCCGCCGGCTACCTCCGGGAAGAAGCCAAGCAAAAAAGAACTGAGTGCTGCGGCGGAACGCGCGCTGGCAGAGCCGCCGGAAGGCACGTACCGATCGTCAGTGTTCTTTGAACCGAAGACGAAGTACATCTGGGACATCGAACTCGATCCCGCAGGCCCGCTCTATGTGGCTACGGGCGATCATGGGGAAATCTACAAAGTAGAACGAAACGGGCAGGGATCGCTGTTCTTCAAGAGCGACGAGGCGCACATTCGCTCGCTGGCTCTGGTGAGGCCCCCGGTAACTTCTGCTCCCGAACCTCTGAAGAAGCGCGGCAAGACTGAGCAGGTCCCAGTCGGTCTGAGCACCGTCATCGCCGGCTCTGATGGCAGCGGACTTGTGTATCGCATTTCTCCGGCCGGTGAAGGCTTTGTGCTCTACAGCGCGCCGAAGAAAGAGATCACAGCGTTGGCAGTGGACTCTTCCGGCAACATCTATGCCGCTGGAATCGGAGAAAAACATGGCAGTGCCAATGCCACGATGCCGCCGCTCAATTCCACGCCTCCTTCCGGCACCGGGCCCACATCAGGACAGCCAGCATTAGCTCAAAGCACGCCGACACAGATCAATGGCGGCTCCGAGGTTTACATGATTTCGGCAGATGGATCGCCGAGCAAGGTCTGGAGCTCGAAGGACGATCTGGTCTATGCGCTGACGTTTACTCGCGACGGTCAACTGCTGGCGGGAACAGGAAACCGCGGGCACATTTATTCGATCATGCCGGGATCAAAGGCCGGCATCTATCGCGATCTGCTGAAGCTGAGCGCGAACCAGGTGACCTCGTTTGCGCGCACAAACGACGGTACCATTTATGCGAGCACCGCGAATCTGGGCAAGCTGTTTGTGGTTGGTCCAAGCAATCAGCAGGAAGGCACGTACGAGAGCGACGTTTTCGACGCGCACAGCTTCTCGCAGTGGGGACGCGCAGAGGTGCGCGGCAGCGGCGACTACGATTTCCTGGTGCGTAGCGGGAACGTCGATAATCCCGATCGCAACTGGAGTCCGTGGACGAAGGTGGACGTTAAGACGGTAGAGCGTCTGCCTATTCCGGCAGCGCGGTTCGTGCAATGGAAAGTCGCTCTGCGGCCGAACACCGCCGGGTCACAGATTCAGAGTGTCGCGTTGAATTATCTGCCGAAGAACATGGCCCCGGTAATTGAAGACGTGACAGTTCAAGTCGGTGCTCGCTTTACCGCCGTCGCGACACCAAAGATCGCCAACGAGAGCATTAGTATCCCGATAGGTGGTGCGCCGGTAGTTCCGGCTGTGCATTTCGATGCTGCGCCTTCCGCAGTCAAGGATCGTGACTACATCGCTGTTCGTTGGGCCGCTCGCGACGACAACGACGACGATCTGGTTTATGCGATCTACTATCGCGGCGATGGCGAGAATGATTGGAAGCTGCTGAAGGACAACATCACCGAGAAGTACTACTCGTGGGACTCCAGCTTACTGCCCGATGGTGGATACACCATCAAGGTGGTCGCGTCGGACAGTCCGTCGAATTCTGCGGACGATACGCTAACCGACGAAAAGATAAGTTCGCGATTCGAAGTGGACAGCACGCCTCCGCAAGTGCAGTCGCTGCAGGCAAAGCTCGAAGGCAACGAGATGCATATCAGTTTTCGCGCAGTGGACGGATTTTCTCCCATCAAGCGCGCGGAATACTCGATGGATGCCGGCGATTGGCATTACATCGAACCGGTCGGGCAAATTTCCGATTCCAAGACCGAAGAGTACGATTTCAACGCGCTGCTCCCGCAAGGTGAAACGGCAGTAGCTGCGAACGATGTGGGTGGCAAGAAATCGACAAAGCGTTCAGGCGTACGCCTTGATGCTGCACAGCAATCGGACCTCCCGCAGGCGGACCAGACGCAGGTGGCCACTCCCAGCGAGCACGTGATCGTAGTGCGTGTGTGGGACCGGTTCGACAACATGTCGGCGGCGAAAACCGTGACGAAATAGCTGGGTGCGGGGATCTGCTCATCATAGCAACGGCAGATCCCTTCACTGCTCAACAGCGGCAGTTCTCGTTTCTGAACGCGGTGTGTTCTAAGATGATTGGTTTCCGAGGTCATCTTAGAATGCTCATGCGCATAGCTGTCGCGTCGTGTCTGACGCTGGCTGCAACCTCCACCCAAGCACAACGTCTTCCCAACTACGTCATTCCCAGCCACTACAAGCTAGCTCTCGATCCCAACATTCAGCAGAAGAGGTTTTCCGGCGAGGAGGCGATCGATATTCGCGTCGCGCAGCCAACGACTGAGGTCGTGCTCAATTCTCTGGGCCTTGATATCAGCGATGCCGAAATAACTTCTGCCGGCAAAACGCAATCCGCGAAGGTGGTTTACGACCAGCCGAACGAGATGCTCCGGCTGGCTCTTCCCGACCAGATTGCGGCCGGCGACGCGCAGATTCACATCAAGTATTCGGGAGCGCTGACCGAGGGTCTGCGCGGTCTTTATCTCAGCAAGACGAAGCGCCGGGAATACGCGGTCACCCAATTCGAGGGGACATACGCGCGCATGATGTTTCCGTGCTTCGACGAGCCTGCATATAAGGCCACATTCGATCTCACCGTGACCGTCGATAAAGGCGACACTGCGATATCAAACGGAAGGATCGTCAACGACGTTGCGCTCGCCGACGGTAATCGGCACCAGGCCACTTTTTCGACGTCGCCGAAGATGTCCACCTATCTGGTCGCGCTCGCGATCGGCGATTGGCAATGCCTGGAGCGCACGGTTGACGGTATCCCGATCCGCGTCTGCGCAGTCCCCGAGAGAAAGGAGCAAGGCGCCTTCGCCCTCGATGTGGCTGCCCATTCGATCGCGTTCTACGACCAGTGGTATGGAATCAAGTATCCATTCGGCAAGCTGGATATGCTGGCGATTCCGGACTACGAATGGGGCGGCATGGAGAACACCGCGTCGATCTTCTACCGGGACTCTGCTCTGCTGCTGGATGAGAAGAACGCGTCGGTGCTTCGCAAGCGCGGGCAGTCAACGGTGATTGCGCACGAGATCGCGCACCAGTGGTTTGGAGATCTTGTCACCGCGGCATGGTGGGACGACATCTGGCTGAACGAAGGATTCGCTACCTGGATGGAACGCAAACCGATTGAGGCCTGGCATCCGGAATGGCATCTTGAGGACGATGCTGCCGCCGAAGCCCAGCAGATTATCGGCATCGATTCGCTGAGTTCGGCGCGAGCCATCCACGGCAATCCGAACACGCCTGCCGAAATCAAAGAGATGTTTGATGGCATCACTTACGAGAAGGGCGGAGCAGTGTTGCGAATGCTGGAATCGTATGTGGGCCCTGAAACCTTTCGCCGCGGAGTCAATGCTTATCTGCAGGCACATGCCAACGGAAATGCGACGTCCACGGATTTTTGGCGCGCGGAGGCGAAAGTCTCAGGCAAACCGGTTGACAAGATCATGCCAACATTTGTTCTGCAGCCGGGCGTTCCCATGCTCAGCGTTGCGACAAGCTGCGCGGGTAGCAGCGCGAAGCTGAATGTCGGCCAGCAACGCTTTTTTGTTTCTCCGGAGCGGCTGCAGTCGCCGGAAACGGAGCAATGGCAGATTCCGGCCTGTCTCAAGACGGAGCAATCGGCAAGCACTGCTTGCACCCTCGTCGTTCAGAAAACTCAGACTGAGCCTTTGAACTCATGTCCGCAATGGGTTTTCGGAAATCGCGACGCGCAAGGCTACTATCGCGTGGCCTATTCGCCGGAGAATCTGAAGCGCATCGCTGCCGTGGCAGAGCAGCAACTGAATACTCCCGAGCGGATTGCGTTTGTGGAGGACGCGTGGGCGATGACGAGAGTTGGGAGGAACTCAGTGACAGATTTTTTATCGCTCTCGGAATCTCTGCGGGCCGAACACAATCGCCATGTAATCGATCTCCTCGCGGCTCACTTGAAATATGTAGGTGACTCACTGGTTCCCAGCAGCGAACAAGAGAAATATCGGACGTCTGTCAGGCAGCAATTCGCTCCGCTCGCTCAGCACCTTGGATGGGCGGCTCGTCCGGATGATTCCGATGAGCAGAAGGCGCTGCGCGGAGCCCTGCTGGAAATTCTCGGCGAAGCTGCGGACCCGGACGCAGTCGCGGCCGCAAACGACCTCGTGCAGCATTACATGAAAGATCCAACAAACGTTGACGGCACCCTCAGTGCAGCGGCATTCACAGTCGCAGCCGAGAATGGCGGCCTCGAACTCTACAACCAGTTCACTGCCGCGTTAGCGAATTCCAGATCGACGGACGAGTATTACCACTACTTGTACTCGCTGCCACGGTTTCGGCAGCCGGAGTTGGTGAGCAGAACGCTTGCTCTCGTCGATCGCGGAGAAGTGCGCCAGCAGGAGTTTCCGAGGTTCTTCGCCGCGCTGCTCTCGAATCCCGCTGCCCGAGAGCCAGCCTGGAATTACTCAAAAGCTCATTGGGACAACCTGTCTGAAAAGGTGAGCTCCTTCGGCGGCAATGGCGCGCTTACCGCGTTAGGGACGGCCTGCAGTCCTCAGATCCGCGACGATGTGCAGCAGTTCTTCCGTGCGCATCGAGCGCCGGGAGCGGAGCGCACGGTGCAGCAAAGCCTGGAGCGCATGAACAGTTGCATCGAATTCAAGCGACTGCAGCAACCAGATATGCAGAAGTGGCTTGCTGGAGTGCAATAGAGCGCGTTTCGATCTAGTGGCCGAAGGTGTATCCGATGTTGATCCCGTAGCGCGTCGTGTGCGCCGAGGAGAACTCAAAGTCATTGCGGATGAAATATACGTGCGCTTCCGGAGCGACGTATATCGGCCCATGCACGTAAAGGCGCAGTCCACCGCCGACGTGTCCGAGAAGGTGCGTACTACTGGTGAAGTTTGTGCAGGTGACGAACAAGCTGCCGGTGCATTGCACGGTGGACTGATAGAAGCGTGTATCGGCTGCTCCAAATCCGGCTTCAGCGATCGCGCCGAAGTGATTGAAGCGCGGAGCCCAGACGCCGTTGAAATCGATCAAGATTGGACGGTAAGGTTGAAAGCCCTCATACAGTCCGCGGCCTCCCTTCCATGAAACCTCGCCGTTGAAACCGATGTTGTGTTTGAGCAGTACGTCGGCGCCCACGCTCGGATATATGCCTCCGGTTAGCGATTGCGGCGCGTAGCTTCCAGTCGCACTGGAGGCGGATGGTGCGGTCATTCCGTTGAGTCCAAATTGAGCGTCCACTTGCTGAGCGTGGAGAGTTGCGACAGGAATTACGAGCAAGAAAACTGCAAACACAGCGCACTTACGCACGAATATCCCCCCAGAAAATGATTAGGCCAAAGATGGAGAGACACCTCTGTCTGATGATTGAGAACCCTGAATTGCTGGAATCGTTGTGCACGCGGCACGAAATGACGCTGACTGAGGTGAACACGAAGATCACGCCAGTAAGAAACAGATGACACGAAGAAACCTCGGAGACAGAGGCTCAAATCTTCCGCTGCTGGAGCTTGGAATTGGGATCGGACCAGGAAGGGAAGTCTTCGAAGCGATAGCTTCCGGCGATCATTCGTTCACGTCGGTTCTGGCGGACTGTGTTGAGAAAAGAAGGCTGCTCGTCGTTCCGCTGATGTGGAAAAACCAGGAAAGCCAAATACGCCATGAAGGCGAAGCCAGAGAGGATCCAGACGAGCTGCATCCAGAACAGGGTGTCGGCAACGGTCTCCCAAATTCCGGACTGCATCGCTAAACCTCTCCACTACAGAAAATCAAAAACGAGCGGAGATGGTCAGGTTCACCTCCGCTCATGTCGCCGTGGACGACCAGGAGAGACAACATGATGTCGATCCGGCGGCTTCCAGCCACATCTCGAACCGCCATCGGCTCCACAACATAAGACCACCTGCGCTTCCAATCTGCCGTTAAAACGTGCATTTCGGGTGTAAAGAATGGTAAAACGCAAGTATTTACGGGCCCAACGTGCCACAATTCCGAGTAGGCGAAATGCTCGAAAAAATTCTGATAATTGATGACGATGCCGAACTCTGCGAAATGCTCTCGGAGTATCTGCAAAAAGAGGCGTTCGCGGTGGAATCGGTCCAGAATGGCGCCCGCGGACTGGAGCGGGCACGCGCCGGCGAACACGATCTGATTGTGCTCGACGTAATGTTGCCGGGGATGAACGGATTCGATCTGCTGCGCGATCTGCGGACCTCGTCTGACGTTCCTGTGCTCCTGCTGACCGCGCGCGGTGATGAGCTTGATCGCATCGTTGGCCTCGAAATTGGCGCGGACGATTACCTTCCCAAGCCTTTCAATGCGCGCGAATTGTTGGCGCGGATTCGCGCGATCGGCCGCCGCAACGCTCGCGATCAGCGTGCAGGTCCCAAACAGCCTGTCACCGTGGGTGACGTAGAGCTCGATCCTGGTTCGCGCACCGTGACCAGTAATGGCAGACTGGTCGATGTAACGACTGTCGAATTCAACTTGCTGGCAGTCCTGTTGCGGGCTGCCGGGAACGTCGTTCCTCGCGACCAGATCGCAGTGGAAGTCCTAGGACGCGAGCTGAGCCCGTTCGATCGCAGCATCGACGTGCACATCAGCAAATTACGCAAGAAGCTTGGCAATCTGGCGGACGGACGCGAACGCATCAAGACGGTGCGGAACACCGGCTACATGTATGTTTTTGCGGCGGTACATGCTTTTCGCAACAAGGCATGAGACATAGATGAGAAGTCTGTTCTTCAAAATTTTCGCGTCGTTCTGGCTATGCACAGCGCTCATTGTCGGAGTATTTGTCGCAACCGCGCAGCGCCCGGCCGACAGCGCAGTCACTGCGAGTGTGCATCGCGGTCTCACGCCAGCGGTTCTTGCCAATGCGGAAACGTTGATGAATGCGTACGAAAGTGGCGGCTGCGCCTCTCTGAAAGCGGGCGAACAATCCACCAATCCCGGCCGCATGCCTGTGTTATTGCTCGATTCCAAAGGCAACTTGCTGTGTGAGAGCAAGCCGCGCAGGATTGAAGTGGCGCCGCTCCCCGCTCCGGGAACAGTTGACTTCCGCACCGTCGGTAAAGACCGATTCGCCCTAACTGGAATTCTGCACGGAAAGCAAGACTATCTCGGTCTTTTGGAGTTGCGCCGCTTCGAGGCACCGTTGGTGCGTGGTCCAATCTTCAAGAGACTTACGCTTGCCATCACCTTCTCTGGGCTGGTCTGCGCGCTGCTCGCACGTTATCTCACTCGTCCGATTACGCGACTTCGCCGCGCGGCGACCCTGATTGCCGGTGGCGATTTGAAGGCCCGTGCCGGCGATGGCTCTCGTCCTCAGCGCGACGAGGTCGGACAGTTAGTGAAGGACTTCGATCACATGGCTGAACGCCTGGAGATCCTGATCGGTGCACAGCAGCGTCTGATCAGCGACGTATCGCATGAGCTGCGATCACCCTTGACTCGCCTCAAGCTCGCGCTCGACCTCGGCCGTGGCGACAGCCGGGCCAGCGATGCGACTCTTGATCGCATCGAGCGTGAAGCCGAGCGTCTCAGCAATCTGGTCGGGATGCTGCTCACTCTATCTCGGCTCGAATCCGGCGATTCGGGACCCGATACAACCGTCATTCAGCTTCCGGATCTGCTGGCCGAGATCGTCGCCGATGTTGACATAGAAGCGCAGTCCCGCAGGTGTTCCATTGAACTGGACCAAATGCCTGAATGCTGGACGGAAGGCAATCCTGAGCTGCTGCGCAGCGCCTTTGAAAATGTGGTTCGTAACGCGATTCGCTATACCGACCCGGGAACCGCAGTGAAGGTGAGCGCTGTGTGCGACGCCTCAGAGGTGCGCGTGACTGTCAGGGACCACGGACCGGGCGTGCCCGACAGCGAGTTGCAAAAAGTTTTCAAACCCTTCTATCGCGTGGATACTTCGCGTGAGCGCCGGACAGGAGGCGTGGGCCTGGGCCTCGCCATCGCCGAACGTGCGATCAAGCTCCACAATGGGAAAATCACGGCAGAAAACTTGAAGGCCGGAGGCTTCTCGGTTGAGATCACGCTCCCGCTTGCGGCGGTAACAGTCTAAGCGTACTGGGATGCATCATTTATCATCGCAGCCCATGATCAAACTCGTCCTTGCTCCCGCTCTTGCTGTTTTTCTGATTTCTTCCTCTGGCCAGGCGCAGACCCCGACCGCTCCGGCCCAGCCGTCCAGCGCTGATCAGAGCAAACTCCAGGCAGAACTCGACCAAGCGCGGCAACGCTTGCAAGACTGGCCGCAGCTCTCGCGTTATCACGCCGAGAACGCGACAGTGGCTGCGCCAAAGCCCAACGAGAATCGCGTCGTGTTTCTCGGGGATTCGATCACCGATTCATGGGGCAGAGGGAGAGGTCAGTTTTTTCCCGGCAAGCCTTACATTAACCGCGGTATCAGCGGGCAGACAACGCCGCAGATGCTGATCCGCATGCGTCCGGACGTAATCGCGCTCAAGCCCAAGGCCATGGTGTTGCTGGCGGGGACCAATGATCTGGCGGGAAACACCGGATCGATGACGGTGGAGGTGATCGAAGACAACATCACATCCATCTCGGAGCTGGCGAAAGCAAATAAGATTCGCGTCGTTCTTGCGTCGGTGCTGCCGGTGTGCGACTACATCAAGCCGCAGACACAAAATCGTCCTCCGGACAAAATCGTCGCTTTGAATCAGTGGCTCAAGAACTATGCGGCGCAGCAGAATTTCGTATATCTGGATTACTACTCAGCGATGGTGAACGCCAAGGGAATGCTGAAGCAGGAGCTCACCTACGACTGCCTGCATCCCAACGACGCTGGATACGCCGTGATGCAACCGCTAGCAGAGAAGGCAATCAGCCAAGTGTTGCAGAAGTAATCGGCGAAGGAATGCGAGCGGCGCAGTGTTGATGCAGCTCAGCGCCGCTCGATAGGAATGTACTTGTTCGGGTACGCAGGCCCAATGTATTCGGCGCGAGGCCGAATCAGACGATTGTCGTCGAGCTGTTCGATAACGTGGGCCGCCCATCCGGCGATGCGCGAAACCGCAAACACCGGAGTGAACAGATCGACATCGAGCCCGAGCGTTGTGTAGGTCGAGGCCGAGTAGAAATCGACATTCGCGTTGAGCTTTTTTTCGGAATTGATGTACTTCTCGATCTTGCGCGACATGTCGAACCACTTTGAATTCCCGCTGGAACGTCCCAGGTCTTCCGACATTTTACGCAGGTGGGTGGCGCGCGGATCTTCTGTGGTGTAGACGCGGTGGCCGAAGCCCGACACTTTTTTCTTCTGCGCCAGCATGTTCCTCACATGCTCGACGGGGTCCTCGCCAGCCTTGTCCAGGGCAAACAACATGCGCATTACGGCTTCATTCGCGCCGCCGTGTAAGGGGCCTTTCAGTGCGCCGATTGCACTCGTGATGGCCGAGTGCATGTCTGAGAGGGTCGCGGCGGTCACGCGAGCCGCAAACGTGGAAGCGTTCAGCTCGTGGTCTGCATGAAGAATCAGAGCGATGTCCAGGGCCTTCTCTGCCGTTTGCGAAGGCTTCTCGCCATTCAATTGCAACAGGAAATTCGCGGCGTGGGAGAGAGAAGGATCGGCATCGACGATCTTCTTGCCCTTGCGAATCCGGTCATAGATGGCCACAATCATGGCAATCTGCGAGGTCAGCGCGAATGACTTGCGCACGTTCGACTCGTGATCGACCGCATTCTGATCGGGATCGTAGAACGACAGCGCAGAAACTGTGGTGCGCAGGACCTCCATCGGCGTTGCCGATTTTGGAAAACTGCGCATTATGTCGATGATTCCGGAATCGAGCTTGCGCGCATCGGCCAGGCGTTTGCGGAATTGCTGCAGTTCTTCTTTCTTCGGTAAGCGCCCAAACCACAGCAGGTAACAGACTTCCTCGAAGCTGGAATGGTCGGCTAGTTCGTGGATGTCGATGCCGCGATATGCGAGGATCCCCTCGTCACCATCGATGTAGCAAACTCCAGAATTAGCGGCTACGACTCCCTCAAGCCCTTTTGTCGCTGGCGTGGTGGACATTATCAAACCTCGGGAAAGTTCCTGATCGCGCGAGCTTTACAGCGTGCTTCGGCGCGCAGAGGGCAACCTACTCTTATATATGAAAGTGTTTTCGCGGAGCAAACGGTGAGGGTTAACACGAAGGTCACGAAGGCAAAAGCAGAGGACACGAAAAAGCTTAAGGAGTAAAACCTCAAAAAGTCGTGAAAGATTTAGGCTCAGATCCTGCGGATTCTCGTGACCTCTCCTTAGTCCTCGCGACCTTCGTGTTAAAGCGGCTTTCATGCCGGCCAGATGGTCAACGCTGTCCTACTCAATATCTGCTGCTTCGTCTCTTCTTTCAGCGGCAATGCGCGGAAGTCTTCCAGATTCTGGCGGATTTCAGGCACTCCGGGTCCCGGCCAATCGGTTCCGAACAGCGTTTTGTCGGCGATCTGTTGCAGACGAGGGAAGTACGTGAGGAGCGTTTTGGGAGGGATGCCACTGATGTCGAGGAAAACGTTCGCGTGGCGCCGCACGAGAAAAAATGCAGTGTCCATCCATAATGGACGTCCACCGTGCGCGAGCAGGATCTTTAGTTTTGGAAAATCGACGGCGACATCGTCCACATAAATCGGGTCGCCATATTTGTTGCGCGCTCCGGGAAAGATCGACGTTCCCGTGTGCACCATCACGGGAATGCCATGTTCCTCGGCGACCTTGTAGATGGCCTCCAGCGGCTTCATCCCGTTCAAGTAATCGTTCGGATAAAGCAACTGATGCGGCGGATGGATCTTGATCATGCGAATTCCCAGGCGCACGATGTGGTCCATGTCGCGCCGCGCATCGGCCGAATGTCGCGGGTGCACGCTGCCACACGGGATCAGCCGCTTGGGATTTTCTTTGACGTAATTGGCTACGAACTCATTGACGCCGGGCGTAAATCCCATCAGTTCCGGCGCGACATAGTTGATGAGCACGGCGCGATCGATGCCGATGCTGTCGAGATGATTCAGAAACTTCTTGGGTGAACGGCAGAACTCGATGATCTCATCAAAGTTCGCGCGCCTCTTTTTCATGGTCGCCAGTGCCGCCGGTTTGAACATTTCCACGGGCTGGATATGGACGTGGCAATCGGTGATCATCGACCATCAGCATACATTGAGGACAGCCCGACACACCGCGCTCACTGGTGTGCAGTTGCGACTGCGTCCGCCGCGCGAGGCCGAATCACTGTGCCTTCGATCCCGTGAGCGGCAATGATTCCTGCAACCACTACTACGAACGCGCCGGTGGGCCCGCCAATTTGCGTGGTCGATCCTCCGAGGAGGGAAATGAAACCGCCGCCGAATATGGCCGTGTAAAGTCCAGCTTGCGGCGGCATGCCCGATGCGATTGCGAACGCCATTGCCAGAGGTAGTGCGACCAGCCCGACGGTGATGCCGGCGAGCAGATCAGAAAATAATTTCTGAGCGGTGTAGTCCTTCAGATAGAGAACGGATTTGGGCAGCCATTCCGAGTCCGACATATCTAGGCGGATGAAACTGGAAAACTCGTAGGCCTCAAATCAGCTGCACACGATAGGGGAATTCCTGATTCACGGCTTCTGTGAAGCTTTGGCCACCTTACGCGTTGCCCGCCGCCAGCACCGCGCGTTTCGTGTACACGCGCACCATGTCGCGCCGATATTCGGGCGTTAGCGCAGAGGTAGTCAGCGGCTTTGCCACTCGCGCCGCCAGTTCGCCGACTGCGGCAGCCGCTGTCTCGTTAACAGGCCTGCCGATCAGAGCGTGTGCTGCTTCACTGACCATGAGGGGCGCGGGATTGACGCCCGTGATCGCGACCCGCGCGTCTTCTACGATGCCCTGCCTGCCTGATTTCTTCAGCATCGCGGCGACGCCGGCCAGCGGATAGTCAATCGATCCGCGAATGCGCAGTTTCTTGTAAACCCCGGCGTATCCAGCCATTCGTTCCGGGATCAAGATGCGTGTGAGCAGTTCATTGTTGGCCAGCCGCATGCGCGCGTCGCCCTCATTCGTATAGAACGCGGAGAGCGGAGTGCGGCGGAACCCTGTGGGGCCGGCAATTTCAATTTCGGCGTCGAGACAGAGCAGGGCAGTAGGCGTGTCGGCCGAAAATGCCGCCCAACACTTCTTGCCGCCGGGAGCTACGTGGCAGAGATCGCCGTCTTTTTTAATGCAGAAGCCGCAGGATTTTCGCCAGGTGAGCGACTGGTTATACCAAACGCAGCGCGTGTCGAGGCAGATGTTTCCGCCAATAGTGCACATGTTGCGCAGGATGGGGGAGGCGACCGTCATCGCTGCTTCACGCAGCACAGGATAGCTACGACGAATGAACTCCGAGTCTTCAATTGCCGTCAGAGTGACCAACGCGCCGATCTCGACTCCGTGCCCTGGAATCACGCGAATCGATTGCAGCTCTTCAATACCGCGGATGTCCAGTAGATATTTGGGGGTGAACAGCCGCTGTTTCATCGAAGGCAGGAGATCGGTGCCGCCGGCTAGGATTTGAATTTCGCCCGAATGCGCCGACAGAAGTGTGACGGCCTCTTCAATGTTTCTCGGCCGAAGTAATTTGAAGGGAGGAAGACTCATGAATTAGAGATCCGGCGCTCCTGAGATTCGGGGGCGAGCACCTCGTCATTCGGAATTGCCTCATTCTCTGGTACGCAGTTCTTCGACTCAGCCACGGCTCGGCGCTCAGAATCGAATTCAGGTTCGTCGTCCTCGGGGGCATTCGCGAGGGCGCGAGAGACGGGATCGAGCCTAGCCTCAATCAGTCCGACAACGGCAGAAACCTGCTTCACCGAAAGGCGTTCAAGCAATTCGTGTGCTTGCTTCTTCTGTCTGACTACATCCTTCATGCCCGCCCTCCTTTCCTAAGCTTGGTGCAGCTTTCTACATTCTGAACGGAAACCACAAACAAGCGTCACTAATCTTCAGATTGCGAGACAGCTCGCCGAGCTGGATCTGCGGGATGGCGCATCGGACCGCGCCCTTTGAACCCGAGAGCACCGCCGTGTTCGCGAAACTGGTTCGTGTTTGACACTTTCGTGTTGTTGCGCGCCTTAATAGCGGCTAGGACACGGTCCGGCGTGAACGGAGCCTCCCGGAGACGCACGCCAATCGCATCGTAAATCGCGTTGGAAATTGCCGGTATGCACGCCGCCAAAGATCCTTCAGACGCTTCTTTTGCTCCAAAGGGACCTTCTGGATCGATGCTCTCGACGATGTAGCTGACTACCTCTGGCGATTCGACCGACGACGGAGATTTGTACTCAAGCAGTCCAGGGTTCATCAGCAGCCCGTCCTTCCAGACCATCTCTTCCTGCATCGCCTGTCC
>CAZLIE010000066.1:0-6628 GCA_964559345.1 uncultured Terriglobales bacterium | reverse complement strand
TCTCGACACGAATCCGAGTGGCACAACACGACGATGGAACGGCATCCTGCCGGCCTGTCCTTCGACAGACACTGGATTCAGCGCGCGTCCGCAGTCATGTGCAGCCCAGATTTTATGGACGGCGACTTCGCCGGTCTCTTCGTCAACACTGACTTCCGCCACTTGGGCTGAATAGGAATAAGCGGGCGACGGGCCCACGCCTGCGCCTTTATGCTTGCCACCGCGCGCCTCCGGCGGTGGTGCATACGATCCAGTACCGGTGAGCGCTCCACTGAAGTCGATGGCCGCGACCACCGCCTCTTCGAACGATATGTGATCTATCGGTCCTTGCTCCTTGCGCTTCTGCTGGATCGAATTGCGCAGGATCTGTCCTTCGACCCGACCGGCGACTGTGGCAGCCTGTGGACTCGATGCATAACTTTCGGCTGGCCCTCTGGGAGTGTCTTTCGTATCCAGAATCTCCGCCGCGCCACGCTCGCCGCCCGTTGCGGTTACCCCGCGCTTGCTCACATGGTCGTTGCGCATCACTACGTCGTCTGGTGGGCAACCCAGTTTGCGAGACGCTGCAGCCACGATCTTCTTCTTCACGTCTTCGGCCGCACGCAGAGATGCGTTGCCATTCATGAAGGTCACGCGACTCGAGTAGGAGCCGATGTCCACTGGTGTGAGATCAGTGTCGGCGGCGACTACCTTCACCCGCGACAGCTTGCAGCCGAGCACTTCGGCGATGATCTGCGCCACCATCGTGTCGGAGCCCTGACCGATATCGGCTGCGCCGGTGTAAACCACTACGCCACCATCGCGGTCGATCTTGATGTTCACCGTCGAATGCGGCATGTCTGAGCGGATGATCGAATTGGCCGCGCCGCTCACGTAATGGCTGCATCCCATCCCCAGACCGCGTCCGCGACCGAGCTTTCCCTGGCGCTGCTTCCATTGCGAGCCTTCCACCACTTTGTCGATGCATTCGGGCAGGCCGTAACTCTGCACGCGCAGACCATTCACGGTGATACACGGCGGCTTGAGCAAATTCACGCGTCGAATCTCGGCCGGATCCATCTTGATCTGGGCCGCGAGCTCATCGAGCTGCGATTCGAATGCGAACCGGACATTCACCGTGCCATGTCCGCGCATTGCTCCGCAGGCAGGTTTATTCGTGAGCACCCGGTAGCCGTCGTAACGGATGTTGGGAATGTCATACAACGCGCCCAGCAAGGCGCCCGAGTAGAGGATCGTTACTACGCCATAGGAGCAATATGCGCCGCCATCCTGGATGACTTTGGCTGCGACTGCGGTGATGCGTCCATCGCGTCTGACACCGGTTTTTAGGTCGATGATTGTGCGCGGCCGTCCGCGATGCGCCCAGAAGACCTCTTCGCGCGTGTAGGTGATCTTTACCGGCGCTTTGGCTTTACGGGCGGCAACCGCGGTGATGATCTCGAGCGGAATGATTTCGCTCTTTCCTCCAAAGCCTCCGCCGACCAGCGGCTTGATCACGCGGATCTGCGCCATTGGCATTTCGAGAACGATCGACAGCTTGTGTTGAAGATAGTACGGGACCTGCGTCGATGACCATACGGTTAGCCGGCCCGGTTCGCCCGTCTGTGGATCGAACTCGAAACTCGCCAGAGTCGAATGCGGTTCCATGGCCGCGTGCGTCACCTCATTGGCAAGGTAGCGGCCCTCCTGGATGTAGTCAGCCTGCGCAAATCACTGCTCGGGATCGCCGAAGATGTGGTGATAATCCTTCTCGATGTTGTTTGCGCGCTCAGGATGGATCAGGTCCGAAGTGGCCTTCATTGATTCTTCCGGATCGAAGTACGCCGGCAGCGGCTCGTACTCGACGCGGATCAGCTCCAGCGCCTGCTCGGCAATGGATTCCGATTCAGCGACAACGCAGACGACGTTGTCACCAACGTAGCGGGCTTTGTCCACGGCGAGCGCTGTCTCGTCGTGTCCGACGGGCAGAATGCCGTACTTGTTAGGTGCGTCTTTGCCGGTTACAACCGTCACGACGCCGTCGAGCGCGAGCGCGCGGCTCGCGTCAATACTCTTCAGAATGGCATGCGGATACGGTGAGTGCAGGATCTTTCCAATGAGCATGCCGGGGAGTGACAGATCGTCGGCGTACTTGCCTTGGCCGGTGGTTTTGCCTGCGGAATCGATCAGGGCTACTGGTTTCCCGATAATGGAAAAATCCGAAAAACCCGACATAGCTCAGCCGCGACTCGCGGCAATACCTTTCTGTTCGGCCTGAATGGCGGCTTTGATCGCCTGGTACATCTGGGTATATCCCGTGCAGCGGCAGAGATTCCCGCTGAGTCCGTGACGGATCTCTTCATCGGTCGGCTCGGGGTTGCGATCGAGCAGCGCTTTCACAGCCATGATGAAGCCGGGCGTACAGTATCCGCATTGCGCGCCTCCCCATTCGCCGTATGCCTTCTGGATGGCGGCCAAGGCGCCGTGCTCCGCTACGCCTTCAACGGTCGTGATCTCGGGCGCATCGCCATCCTCATCGGCGGCAAAAGATCCGGCCAGCATCGTGCACGAGAGCATGGGCGTGCCGTCCACCAGCACCGTGCATGCTCCGCAGGACGAATCATCACAGCCGCGCTTTGACCCAGTGAGCTGGAGCTCCTGGCGCAAAGTGTCCAGCAGAAGCTGCGAAGGCTCGATGGCCACTTCACGCTTACGGCCATTCACCCGCAATTCAATGAGTTCTTTCTTCATGAAGGACTGTATCCATTCTATCCTTCGACGTCGCGACGGCGACACGTTGATGCGCGGGAGGAGCCTCGAAGACGTGCGAGGTTTGAGATGTTTGTGATCTCAGAGCTGCGCAGAGCCGCATCAGATCCGAATCAATAAATGGGAATCTTCGAATCGATCACCCGCGACCAGCGGTCAATGCCTCCAGAGAGGGACTGTGCTTTCTCGTATCCCTGCTGTCGCAGCCAGGCAGCGACGTTCATTGAACGTACTCCGCGATGGCAGATGACCACGATGTGGTCGTCGGGGTCCAGTTCCTGGATGCGTGAGGGAATGTCCTGCATCGAAATGTGCATGCTTCCGGCAATGTGCGCCGTCTGGTGTTCCCAAGGCTCCCGACAGTCGAGAAAGGTGAATTGCTCGCCCGCATCGACCATGCGCTTCACTTCTTCAGGTTGGATTTCATAGTCCATCGGCTCGATAACGGCGCGCGAGCACAAAAAACGCCCGACAGGCCAAGCATATCCTAGCCTGTAGCTGGGCGTTGATATGCAAGCCTCCGGCGCTTTGCGCCGATGTCCTGGTCTGGACCGGTGGAGCCGGAACTACCAGACGCCTTTGTCGCTGCCAGTGATCTTGAAAGCCACAGCAGCGGCAGAAGCGAGAGGCGGAAGCAAACTGAGCCGGAAGGTTCCCGGAACGTCGCCGCTAAAGGCGGCATGGGTTACCTGATACGTGTAGAGCGATGCACCGTGGGGCATGACGGGCACTCGCAAGAAGCGCGCATGCGCCTTCACTTCGTTGCCGCCGAAGCGTGCTGCAGCAAATACGAACTGGGGTAGCCGCAGAGGAACCCCGCTGTAGCGCTTTATGTGGTCGGAGACGATCGTCAGGTACGTCGCCACGCCGGGCCAAATTCCCGCCGCCATCGTCGAGCGCTTCAATTCTTCGAAATCAAGCTGGCCTGACTCGACGATCGCCGCCGAGTTCACTATGTCGCAAACGCGGAAATAAAAATGACGGTACATGCGCTGGAGCGTGGCTACGACGATGCTCTCTTCCGCTGCCGGAACAAAGTACGTCTTGTCTTCGACGACCTTCAGGGTGCGACGGCTGACGAAGCGGCGCGCTAACTCCCTGTGCTCACCAGTCTGGCCGAGGCGCTGCACGTGGACTTCTACGGATTCCTTCAATCCGGGAATCCCAAAATTCCACTTGTTTGCCAGACGATCTCCCCAGCTACGCGGCTCGATGTGCGCATTGAACTTGGAACTCAGCACCTTTACGACTGATTTCTCATTGGCGGTGGTGTACAGATCGAGGTCATGGCCCAAGTCCGGATAGTGGTCAAGCGACTTCATCACCGTCGTCGGACAGTTCGCTTTTTCGAGTTCTTCGCAGATGGCCTGCAGGTAAACCAGCGCGGTGGAAATCCGCTTGCGCTCCTGCTCGATCGCGTCAGCCGCCCATTGGCTCAATTCGGCATTCCCTCTCTTGCTGGCATATTCGAGCACCGTAGTGAGACCGCGTACCACCACGTGATTGGAGTCAGCAATCGAGAGAAAATCCTCCCGCTCCTCCGGCGTGAGAGAAGCGACTAGTTCGACAGAATTCCCAGCCTGGGGAGGGTTCAACGTGAGTTGGAAGAGCGCTTCCAGGTACTCACCTTCGCGCTTCAACATCGATGCCATTTTTACGGAGACCTCAAAGCTGAAGATAGAAATACAATCGGAATGTAGGATGTGTGCTGCTGGTTAGTGGTTGGAAGCCGAGTTGTGGAATCCGGTGCGCCAGTATGCGACTGTGGAGTTTCCCGTGTATTCGCCTCAGTTACTGGACCATTTTGAGCACCCTCGGAACTCGGGCCGGATGAAGTCGCCAGACGTCAGCGTTCAGGTAGAGAATCCCGCCTGTGGGGACGTGTTGACGCTGATGTTGCGAGTGGAGAATGGAGTGATTCGGGCCGCCACATACCTGGTACGAGGGTGTGTGGCGTCGATTGCCTGTGGTTCTGCTCTCACCGAAGTTCTTTCGGGCAAGTCGCTCGCGCAGGCGGCCAGCATCCGACGCGAAGAGATCGCCGAAGCTGTGGGTGGACTGCCGGCCGAGAGCACCCACGCCAGCTATTTGGCCGCCGACGCGCTCAAACTCGCCCTTAGGCAGTTGAGGAAGTAAGTTTCACAGGCTGGTACGTGGGCCATCCACGTTCGCGAGCGATTCTCAGCAAGTCGGCAGTCGGATTCACCGGAAATGGACGTCGCGCCATTTCCAGCATCTCCAAATCGAAGATCGAGTTACCAAAGCTAGCTTGGAGAGGTACTTTAAGTGCGCGCTTGAGCGCCGTCGCCTTACCCGCCCCCGACGTGATTTCGCCTACGCCGTCGCTGACAACCCCGTTTACGACATCCGCTCGAACAGCGAGCACACGGTCAGCAGGTATTCCAATAGACTTAACCGCGGCCTCAACTACCCAACTGTTCGTCGAGGAGACGGCCCAGATGTCGCAGCCCTGTTGGCGTAGTTCGCCCACGAGCGCTTTCATTTCCGGGAAGAAATCTGGGACCACTTGTTCCGCAACAAAGCGCTCCACAGCTTGTTCGATCACTTCCACTCTGAGCCCATGGTGAATTTGCAGCATGTACGCACAAATGTCATCCTCGCTCACCCGACCCGCGAGATATTCGTCATAGCGCGCCATTGCGGCTTGGGCCACTTCGGTATCGATGAGGCCCTGTTGAATCTCCCAGTTAAAGAACTTGACGCCCGAGTCGCCGGCCCAAAGCGTGCCGTCGCAATCGAAGGCAGCAGTCTTTGGGTTGAGCGATAGCACTGTGGCGATGAAGGCTTCCGGGGTGTCGAAGGAAGGGCGAGGGATCGAAGTAGTCATTGGCTGGAGTGGCACAGGGTCGAGTAGTCCTCCGGGGTGTTGATGTTGAGCGCTACACGTGCATCGTCAACGGATACGTATTGGATATGAGTCCGATGTTCGTGTTCGACGTCTCGGGCGGTCTTGCTCGGCTCTGAGCGCAAAAATGCTTCCATCATCTCCCGGCCGAAGATTACCGGGTGCCCGTGCCGGCCCTGATACTCAGGGACAACTGCCCAGACTTCTTCCGGCGAAGTCCGCAAGAATGCCTCTTTCAACGTCGCCAATGTGCGGAATTCAGCGGCGGGCCGGTCCACCAAGGTTACACAGACGGCGTCGCGTCCGCGATTGAGAACGGCTTGCAACGCGATGCGCAGGGAACTGAACTGGCCGCGCTCCGGGTTCGGGTTCTGGACGAGATAAGCGGAATGGGCATAGATAACGGGACGCAACACGTTTGCGTTTGCCCCCGCTACTACCAACACAAAATCACACTGACTCTGTAGTAGGTCGATGGCTCCGGCGAGGAACGTCTTCCCCGCGAATAGAAGCAGAGCCTTATCGGTGCCCATGCGAGAAGACGCGCCGGCGGCCAGCACAATTCCGGCAAATGATGACGAGCGGAGCACGTGGACAACGATACCAGAGCGGTAATCAGTCTTTGGAGACCGAAGATTCCAGGATCTCGAGCGCCTTGGAACTGCGTTTGTGTGAGGCTGATTGCGCGCCACGTCGGATTGCAATCATCTCTGCCACAATGGCGATGGCAATCTCCTCCGGAGTAATCGCGCCGATATCGACTCCTACCGGCGCATAGACGCGAGCCAGCTTCTCGGGTGATATCCCCTCTTGCTCAAGCTGTTTGTAGATGGCGATCACCTTGCGCTGAGAGCCGATCATGCCGATGTAGCGCGCGGGAGTATCGACGGCCCAGCGCAGCACCCGCATGTCGTCGCGATGGCCTCGCGTGACAATCACCAGATAGGAAGAGTGATTGGTAGCGAGTTGCGTGAGCACACGCTCGAAGTCGTCGGCGTAAATGTCTTTGGCTTC
>CAZLIE010000065.1:0-21886 GCA_964559345.1 uncultured Terriglobales bacterium | reverse complement strand
GATGTGCTGGCCAAGATCCCGCGCGAAACCACCAAAACCAAAGACATCACCGGTGGTCTGCCGCGCGTGGTCGAGCTCTTCGAGGCCCGCAAGCCTCGCGAGACGGCGATCATCAGCGAAATCGATGGTGTGGTGAAGATCGGCGAGGTTTCCAAAGGACAGCGCAAGATCTACGTCACCGCCGACAACGGCACCGAGAAGGAGTACTCGGTTCCGCGCGGAGTGCACATCAACGTCCAGGAAGGCGATCGCATGAAGGCCGGCGAACCGCTCATGGACGGTCCGCTCAACCCGCACGACATTCTCGCCGTGCTTGGAGAGAAAGAACTGCAGGGCTACCTGGTGAACGAAATCCAGGAAGTCTATCGTCTGCAAGGCGTGAACATCTCCGACAAGCATATTGAGACCATCGTGCGACAGATGATGCGCTGGGTGAAAGTCGAGGATGTGGGAGACACGTCGTTCTTGCTCGAACAGCAGATCGACAAGTTCCGCTTCCGCGAAGAGAACGAGCGCGTAATTTCGAACGGAGGCCGGCCGGCTACAGGTCGTCCACTGCTGCTCGGAATTACGAAGGCTTCACTCTCGACCGAATCGTTCATCTCGGCGGCATCGTTCCAGGAGACCACGCGAGTGCTCACCGAAGCGTCCATTCAGGGCGCGGTGGATCACCTGCGCGGACTCAAAGAGAACGTCATTGTGGGACGCCTGATCCCTGCCGGAACCGGCATGGAGTACTACCGCAACGTGCGCCTCTCGCCTGAACTCGAGCAGGCCGCCGCGAAGGTACAAGAGGAAGTCTCGCAGGCCTACGCCGAAGCCGAGCGGGCGCTGGAAATCATGCGTCAGGAAGGCGAGACGGAAGAGTTGGCGCTGGAGTAAGCACCACAAAGCCGCGTTCAGAACTGGAAAGGCACAGAGCTAAAGGCTCTGTGCCTTTTTCTTTTCCGGCGAACACTCCGCCCCAAATGGAGTGCTTTGATTAGAATCGACGCTCCATTGAAAGCCCACCTACAGCAGAATACCGTCAGGCAAACTGACCCATCTCGTCAGCTGATGGACCGTACACTCCCGGAACGCTCACTTCCAGCAGGCGCAAATATACGCTCAACTGTCCGCGATGATGAATTAAATGCCCAAGCGTCGTCGGGACTAAAAGGCTTTTTGCTCCTTCAAAGACCGGCTTACCGTGAAACGTCAATGACCAGTGCTTAGCGAAATCGACATCGCTCGCCCCACTGATTGCGTTTCGGGTTTCGGCGGCATTCTTCTCGAGGGTTGAAAGCAGCTCTGCGGTAGAACTCGGGATGAAAGGTTTCATACCCGAGTTACTCAATTCAAGATTTTCGGTGCGGATAATTGTCGTGATGAAGGTTGGGAGTTCCGCAACGTGCCCGGCCAGTCGCACCAGCGACGTCGATTTGTTGTGCGGCTTCCAGTCGGCCTTGTCTATAGGCACTCGCTCAAGCACTCGACGGGTACTCTTGATCTCTTCATCGTACTGAGGCAGGAGAATCTCACTGATTTTCATAGGTCGCAAAGCATAGCACGGAAGCGAACAAATAGCGAATATGTTTTACGGACTTTTAACGACAGCGTTCCACAATCCCTGGTAATTCGCTGTTATTTTTGGCCGACTTGCAAATTGGCGGGAAACAAGCGACGGTGGTGATGAGCCTCGTGTCATTTCTCGATGTTGAGAAATATCCCGCGTCGCTCCAGTTCCTACTCATGACAATCGGCCCCGCGCTTATTCTGCTGGCTTATCTCGATCGAATTTCTCCGGGATCACTTCTGGCCAAGCTGATGCATCCGCTGGTCATTTTTGATCGCGTTCCATTGTTTTTCTACGTGCTGCACTTATATCTGATCCACGCTCTTGCCGTTGTCCTCGCGTTGATCTTCCACCAATCGTTGCAATGGTTATTGCATGGCGCGTTCTGGATGAATCGGTTGCCCGCCCGATGCGGCTATGGGCTGCCGATGATTTACTTCGTATGATATTGATGCTAGCGCTGCTATACGTTCCGTGTGCGTGGTTCGCCCGTGTGTAGGAACGACGTCGGAGGTGGTGGCTCAGCTATCTGTGACCGGTTTGCCGTAATGGACGGACTAAAGCGATCTCGCAGGTAGTTGCTGCCGGTGCTACGTCGGTATGGAATTAACGAAAACGCACACTATCGGAGTGATCTCCGATACGCATGGCCTACTCCGGCCAAATGCGCTCGACGCGCTGCGCGGTTCTGACGCAATCATTCACGCTGGGGATATAGGAGACTCGCAGATCGTCTCCGAACTGGAAAAGATCGCCCCGGTCACCGCCATCCGCGGCAACATCGATACGGGACCTTGGGCGCAGTCGTTGCCCGAAACCGCTGTTCTAGAAATCGCCGGACTGATGATTTACGTGCTGCATGATCTTGGGCAGCTGGATCTCAATCCAACAAGCGCTGGCTTCGCGGCGATCACATTTGGCCACTCCCACAAGCCATCTATTGAGACCCGCAATGGTGTGCTGTATTTCAATCCGGGCAGCGCAGGACCGCGCCGCTTTCACCTGCCGATTTCGATGGGGAAATTAATTCTCACAAAAGGTCGGAAACTGTCAGCCGAACTAATCACGCTACCTGGTGGCGTGTCGAATCACTCATGACCCACAGGATCTGTCTTGCGAGTCCGGCTTGAAGGGTACCCCGCCCGCTGATCGAAGATGGGGCGCATCGATTGCTTGGCCATGCCACGCTGGGCCAACCGGGTCGGCAGCAGCGAGGGCTCAATCCAGAGCCCAGTGGCCTCGACGCTATCCTCAGCCTCAGCGGAAGGCTGTATCCTCTTGAACTTCTTGGCAACTGCAGCCGCCATAATTAAGACACACTCCGAGTTTCTGAAGTGAGATGCCCAATTCGGCACCTCGGGTTGGTCAGAGTTCCACGAGAAACCTGTGGAAATCGAAGGTTTTTTGACCGTCCAGCCAGCATTACCGGAGTAATCTCCCTTCCCCTCTGAAAGTGACTTATCTTGGGTTTACTGGATCGCTGCTCCCGATTCCGGGGCAAGCTCGATGCCCCTGATGGTTGAACTAACTTCGAAAAGTCGTAACCCATGAGACGTCATCAGAAGCGGAACTTCATTGCGTTACCGGTGAGTGCGGTCGGAACCGACGCGAACGGCAACAGCTTTCGCCATCCGGTCTGCACACTTGATATCAGCCCAGAGGGCGCCCGCATCAACGGTCTGAAGCAGGTCAGGATCGGCGACGAACTCACGCTCGAATACAAGAAGAACAAAGTGCGCTTCGTGGTGGTGTGGGTTGGCGACCCGGGCACTCCCATGCAGGGACAAGCCGGACTCCGCAGGAAAGACACCGACAAGAAGCTAGCCGATTTGGACGAGTTCTTTTCGGGAGACTACGTCGATCACTGGACGCCAGGAGTGCCCCAGTAGCCATCTTCTGAGCGCGTCTCCCGCCATCTGCAATGCTATTCTCGACGCTTATGTCCACCATCGTCGAGTGCGTCCCTAACTTCTCTGAAGGACGCGACGCAGCCAAAGTTGAAGCCATCATTGCCGCAATGAAAATTGACGGCGTTTACCTTCTCGACAAAGAGATGGACGCTGACCACAACCGCTGCGTCGTCACTCTGGTGGGTGATCGCGACGCGATCGCCGAAGCGGCCATTCGCGGAGTTGGCAAGGCTGCCGAGCTGATTGATTTGACCAGACATCAGGGTGCGCATCCGCGAATTGGCGCAGCCGACGTTGTCCCTTTCATTCCGATTGAAGGCGTGACGCTCGAAGATTGTATTGCGATCTCGCGCCATGTCGGCGCCGAGATATGGAAGCGCTACCGTGTCCCGGTCTATCTCTACGAAGCCGCAGCGACCAGGCCAGAGCGGCAGAATCTGGAAAACATCCGCCGGGGACAATTCGAAGGCTTGCGGACAGAAGTGACGACCAATGCTGATCGACGGCCGGACTTCGGCGAGGCCGCCCTGCACCGGACCGCCGGCGCGACAGTAGTAGGCGCACGCAAGCCACTGATTGCCTACAACGTGTACCTGAACACCAGCGACGTTGAAATCGCCAAGAAGATTGGAAAGTCTGTGCGTTTCTCTTCCGGTGGATTGCGCTACGTAAAAGGTATGGGCGTGCTCGTACGCGGACAAGCGCAGGTTTCCATGAACCTCACCGATTTTGAGCAGACTCCCATAGCTCGCGTCTTCGAGTATGTGAAGAGAGAAGCGGCGCGATACGGAGTGATGCCAGCCTCGAGCGAGATCGTCGGCCTGATCCCAAAGAAGGCGCTCGAAGAAGCGGCAGAGTGGTTTCTACAAATTGAGAACTTCGATTCTTCGCTGATTCTAGAAAATCGCTTAGCCGCCATCATGGGTGGCAAAGCCGCAGTCGGTGGGATTCGCGCGGGAGTGGAACCGTTCATTGAGCAGCTCGCGCTACCGAGTGCGACTCCTGGCGGAGGCAGCGCGTCCGCCGCCTCCGGCGCAATGGCTGCCGGCTTGGCAGCAATGGTTGCGGGTATGTCACGCGGCAAGAAAGCGTATCAGCAATATGAACGTGAACTCAGCGACGCGCTCGCAGAGCTGAGCCGGTTGCGTGAAGAACTCAAGAGCAGCATTGATCTCGACGCGGCGTCATATGCCGAGGTGATGAAAGCCTATAAGGACGCAAAAACTGCCAGCACTGAGACGGGCGAGCGCATGATCTCCGACGCGTTGAAGAATGCAACCCGCATCCCACTATCGATCGCGCAAAAAGCGCATCGAGTTCGTCAGATCGTCGAAATGCTGAAGCCGATTACCAGCAAGAACATGTGGTCCGACCTGGCAGTCGCATCGTCGTTGGCGCGTACCGCCATTGAAGGCGGATTGGCGAACGTAGAAATCAACCTCGAATCGCTGAAGGATGAAGCATTCAAGACCGAGATGAGAGCGGCAACTGCTCCAGTATCGGCCGTCTAAAGAGCGCCGGTGCCACTTGCCCCTTTGACGAGATCACGCTGCGCGGTTCCTTCAATCGGCAGAAATTCGCGGAGCAGCTTGCGCGCGTGGTAGAACGCGATCATTTTCTCCAGAACCACGAGCAATGCGAGATATACGACACCAACCCACGAATCCGCGCGCGAAACTCCCGCTTTGCCCTGAGCGCCGGCAGTTGAAATCAACGTGATTAGAAGGTCAAGGCTGAGTATGCCATCGATCAGCGCATGCAACGCTCCGAGTCCGCTCTGTTGCGCGTAGAAATAGGCGCCGCCCGGAATCAAAGCCCGCCATACCAATGACGATTCACTCTTGAACCCTTGATGGCACGACGCGCACTCATACACGCCCTTCTCAAGCGGCTTCCAGCATGAAGGACAATAAGACTTCATCTCAGGATTGCCAGTCTGCTCCGTCAGCGAAGCGGCATGAACGGGCGCGAGTATCTGTTTCAGAGCGTTTGCTTCTCCCCCGCTAAGCCCCCAATAGACTACTTTCTTGCCGCTGTGAAAGTTTAGCTTCATGTAGCGACTAAGAGCTCCGCCGAGCTTGATCGAACTCAGGTCTGAATAGCTGCAACCGCGAACGGTTCGTCTCCAATCGCCGGAGCGATCCACACGGAATGCGATAATTCGCAGATTAGTAAAAACCAACATGACGCGCCTGAGACTTCTTCCGATTGCCCCAAAGAGATACTGCTCCAGCGCGTTCATGGGCGCGATACCGCTTGCGGTATAAAGCACGACTTCGCCAGGACTGAGCAGGCCAAGCAGCGGAACCTGAAGCTTGGAGAGCCGTTTCTCAGCGGCCTCGCGGATTTTGGGCTTCTCTTCACCTTTGGCGTTCGCATAAAGAAGGTCCTGTCGGACCGGAACGCCGTTGAGCAACATATTCTTCTGGAAGGTGTTGGGGAATATCGGCGAATCAGCTTTGAACATTGCGCCTCCAAGGCCAGAGCGATTTTATCCCGGAACTCTGAAATTACTGATAGGCCTTAGACCTGAGTAACCGAAAATGTAAGCTGCTCATCCAAGTACATTGGGTAAAATATCCTTATGAAGTTCCGGATTTCCGTTGTTGCTGTCCTTTGTCTCTCCTCCTGTTTCAGCGTTGCGGCTTCACTGGGAAGCGCCACTCGCGCCGTGATCCCTTCCGACATTCAGCAGATCATCACTGTCGATTACCGCAGCATGGAGGATTCGCAAAGCGGACAGGCGCTGAAGGCCCGTGTACTGCCCGACCAACTCAAACGATTTGAGACGGCGCTCAAGGGCGTCGGCATCAATCCTGACCGGGACGTTGATCAGCTCACGTTCGCGTCATTCCGGGTCAAGACCGGACTGCAGGTAGTAGGAATCGCCCAGGGTGATTTCGCGCAACGGACTGTTCTGAAGCGTCTTCAGGTCAAAAAGATCAAGCCGACAAAGTACCGTGACTCGGGAATCTATCCGCTAGACGGCGGCCTCTCATTCACTCTGCTCGACAACTACAACATGCTCTTTGGCGATTCGGCAGCCCTGAAGTCGGCGCTCGATGTCCGTGACGGCCTTGCGACCAGCCTCAATTCCAACTCGGAGATTACCGACATGATCTCCGGAGTCGATTCCGACGCCATCTGGAGTGTGCTCGACGAGAAGGGTACGCAGGAGATGATGAAGTCCGCGCTGGGCGATGCCGCCAATCTGGCCGATTACAACGTGATCAAGAACCGCATCAAAAACTCCGCCTATAAGATGGACTTCGCCAATGGAGTGAAGTTCAACTTGAACGTTGCCACCTCCGATAGTTTCACTGCGGCGACACTGTCCTCTCTCCTACATGCGGGAATTCTTTACAAGAAGATGAACGCAAGCCCAGCCGAGAAGGTCGCTCTTGAAAATGTTGCCGTGGATTCAGACAGCGGCAAACTGCACATCAAGTTCGAGACTGACGATCGCAAGTTCATAAGCCTGGTGAACTCCGACCTGTTTGCTGCTATTTCGAAGTAATGATCAGACGTTAGCCGGCCATCTTGAAGTCGGTCACAATAACGAGTACGGCGTCGGGTACCAGGGCATCCTGTTCTCCCGGACCAATATCCCGGAAGTTCGCCCGCACGTGAACTAGCCTTCCATCTTTGGTTTGGTAGCGCCGCTCCGCCGTGCCCTCGCGGAGATTTCGCGACAAAGCGCGCATGAGAATTGGGACGTCTTCCGGTGGTCGCAGGTCGTCTAAACGAAGAGTTTTTGATTCACTGCTCGTATAGCCCATTAGGCGGTGGAACTCTGCATTAGCGGCGAGCAGTCTCCGCGTGCCCTTTGCACATACGTATGCTGGACCGGGCAACTTCTCAAGAATGCGCTCAGCTGCGATTTCGGCATCCCGTTCTTTCTGCCGAATTGCTTCGGATTCTGTCGGGTTATCTTCACACATTTCGGCAAGAACGACGATGCCGTGCCGCTGTCGACAGTGAAGCCTGAAGTTGCGCTTCAGTTGGAGCATAGCTTCATCCTGGCTCTTTCTGATGAAGCCGTGGAAACTGTGACTGCACATCGAACATGCTCCTCGAATTTCGGAGGCACCGTTATGAATAAGGAGGAGAGTTGGCTTTTCCATCACATCCAACAGTAAAGAGTGGTCGCGCCCCGGATTGCATCGAAATGCGGAAGCTAATTGACCGGATTCTAGCATTGGTCCTCAGAAGCTGGATTGTGAACAAACGGTGCAATCTGGCTTCGGTCACTCTCCGTGCCAATTTTGACTGGGAGCGAGGAGCTCCTAAGTTTCAGTCGCTAATTCCCACTTCAGCCAAGATGAAGGCGTAATCGAATGCAGCTTCGTGCAATCGGTCGTACCGACCGGAAGCGCCCCCATGGCCGGCTCCCATGTTGGTTTTGAGCAACAGAGTCCGGTCATTGCTCCGGATCGATCGCATCTTGGCCACATATTTTGCCGGCTCCCAATACATCACCTGACTGTCGTTGAATGCTGTCTTCACCAGCATGTTCGGATATGGTCTGGGAGCAACGTTTTCATATGGCGAATACGAAATCATGTAATCGAACGCCGGCTTCTCTTTCGGATTGCCCCACTCCTCAAACTCGCCGACCGTGAGCGGCAGTGACTCGTCAAGCATGGAGTTGATTACGTCCACGAATGGAACTTTCGCGATCACCGCGCGAAACAGATCAGGACGCATGTTGACCACGGCTCCCATCAATAACCCGCCGGCACTGGCGCCCTCAATCACCAACTGATCCTTGCTGCCGTAACCTTTGGACAGAAGGTATTCCGCGCTGGCGATGAAATCAGTGAAGGTGTTCTTCTTGCGCATCATCCGGCCATCGTCATGCCAGACTTTGCCCATCTCGCCTCCACCGCGCGGATGCGCGATAGCGTAAACAAAGCCACGATCCACCAAGCTGAAGGTGTTCGAGTTGAAGCTAGCCTCCACGGAGATTCCATACGCTCCATATCCATAGAGGTACAGCGGGCCCGTTCCATAGAGCCTCTTGTTTTTTAGGTACACGACTGAGATCGGGACTCTTGTTCCGTCTGTCGCAGTGGCATAGAGCTGTTCCACTTGATAGCGGGATGGATCGAACCCGCCCGGCACTTCCTTCTGTTTCAGCAGGGTCGAGACCCCGCCCGCCGTGTCGTATTCGAATATGGATGGCGCGGTGATAAATGACTGGTAAGTGTAGCGGAATTTGCTGGTGTCGTATTCGCGATTCACATATGGATACGTCACGTACGCAGGTTCCGGAAACGAAAGGCGACGCCAGCGCCCGCTGCCGAAGTCAGCCACCGTGATCTGCGGCAACCCGCTCTCGCGCTCGTACAAGACGTAGTAGTCCTTGAACAAGTCGGCATCATCGAGCATGAGATTGGGATTGTGCGCGATTACCTCCTGCCAATTGTTCTTGCCAGGTGCAGTGATGGGGGCTTTCACGAGCCGGAAATTACGGCCGGTGTCGTTGACGCGGATATAGAAGAAATCGCCGTGGTGGTCCGGGTAATACTCAACGTTCTGCTCACGTGGTTCGACAATGTTCCAAGTCGCCGTTGGTTGATCCGCAGGGATGTATCGCGCTTCACTCGTAGTGTGACTTGCCGACAATAGAAAGATGTATCCCTTGCTGCGCGTCTTGAACGCGTGTACCCGGAATCGCTCGTCATTCTCTTCATGAACCAGTTCGTCGGGCCCTGACCCGTCAATCGTGTGCCGGTACAGCCGATACTGGCGTTTTGTCTCATCTTCTACGGTATAGAAAAGTGTCTTGTTGTCGTTCGCCCAGACAACCGAGCCAGTCTTCTGGATTCGTTCCGAAAGCACCTCGCCGCTATGCAGATCTTTTACAAACAGTGTGTACTCACGAAAGCCGGTATCGTCAGTGGAGTAGGCGAGGAGATTGCCGTCGTCACTCACTTCGTATGTGCCGACGAGCATGAACGTCTTATCTTTCGCGAGTTCATTCACATCGAGCAGAATCTCCTCGGGAGCCTCCATACTGCCCTGTTTACGGCATCGGATGGCATACTGCTTCCCCGCCTCCGTTCGTGAGTAGTAGAGGTAATCGCCATATTTGTATGGGACCTCGACATCGGTTTCCTTGATGCGGCCCAGCATTTCGTCATAGAGCTTCTTCTGCAGATCTTCAGTGGGCTTCATCACCGCATCCGCATAGGCATTCTCGGTGTCGAGGTAAGCCTTCACGTCAGGATTCGCCTTTTCGCGGAGCCAGAAGTAGTCATCCACCAGCTTGCGGCCGTGGATTTCGGTTACTTTGGGCAGCTTCTTGGCAATGGGAGCTGTCGGCACCGCAGACTGCGCGGCGCCTCCATTTACGGAGAGAGTCGTATGAGTCACACTCAAGATTACTAGAGGAACAGCATGAGACTTCGTACTTTCCGAGCAGCTCGCGGAGAGATTATTTTCCGGTGTTCGGCGTAAACAGTTCCAGCTTCACTCGCCATGAGACTGATTGTCCGGGCTGCAGCAGAACCATGCCTGTGTCGGTATTTTTCCACTCGCTACCATAAGGATCAGGCAAATTGAACTGCGGTTCCAGCGCCACGAAACTCTTATCCGGCGGTGAATAGACTTGAATCGATTTGATCTCCGGAGACTCTGCCAAGATGCGAATGCCGTAGTTTGACGCGGGATCGATGATCTCGGAAACTACGTTGCCGTTTGTACGTTGCAAGTCTTCAAAGTTATCGTCGAGAAATACGTCATTGAGCGGCTTGCCGCCTTGCGCGGTGAAGTCGTATTTTCCGTTGTCATCTTTCACCGAGACCACCTGCCCGGTGGGAAACACGTCATCGTAGTTGTTCATTACTGCGCGTTTGTCCGCGGTGACGTGGAGCCTCGCCTGTTTGCGATCGCCGCTGGGAATAGCGAAATACGGATGCCATCCAATTCCCATCGGTAAGGGCTCACTTCCAACATTTTTTGCGGACACCGTCAGGCCCACAGCACCACTACGGAGCGACACCTGCACCGTGATGTCAGACTTCGACGGCCAGTGTCCGTCGAAGTTTCCGGCATGCAAGACTGCTGAGGCGGTGCTCGCGCTCCCAGCCATGCGTTGCGAAACGTTCTGGAACTGTGACTTCAGCATCATCCCATGCATTGCAACCTTCTCTGCGCCGGGACTCTTTCCTGGCCAATTTGCGGGCAAGGCGATCGACTTGCCTGCAACGGTAGTCGCGATTGTCTTGCCATCGGGCGAGACTTGTCCGCGAATACGGTTCGCGTAAGGAACGAGAAACGCTCCTCCGACGCTGAAAATCTTGTTCCCGTACACATCATCTTTGTTGTCGAGAAGATCTTTTGCTTCTGCAACCGAAGGAGCGGCGAAGACGTCCACTTCGCCTTTGCCGGGAATATTGGCTTTGAGCTGAAGGATGCTCATGCCGCGGCCCGGTAGCAGGACAGCCTTGGTAAATGACGGCTGATCAGGCTTGCCCACTTGCGGAGCATGCAACGTGAGGACAGGCTCTCCGCCAATCGTAACTTTGTCTTGAGCCGTTGCTGCGGCCGGCTGGTGACTAGCCGCTGGCTGGGCGGTAAGCAACGCGCAAGAAGATAGAAGAAACGGCAACAGCAGAGATTTGAAAAGCTTCGTCATTATGAGTTTTCCGTCCTGGCACTGAAGTGGGTGTACATCTTACGCTGATTAGATATTGTCCTTCATGCTGAGTCGAGCATTACATGCTGCAGATTTCTGTAGCTGATGAGAAGACTCTCGATGGGTGAGCGCTCGCTCTCATCCTGTTCCACGAACATGTGTTCGATGCCGCTCTGCTGCGCGGCGGCAAGAATTGCCTTCCAATCGATACTGCCATTGCCGACTTCGGTGAAATGCCCAGCAGCGAAATTCAGTTCTTGCGAAGGCGGGAATCCTGGCTTGCGATCCTTGAGATGAAGCAGATGGATACGCCTTCCTAATTTCTTGAACGTAGTGACCGGATTCTCGCCAGCTTCAGTAATCCAGTAGCAATCCATTTCAAAAAACACCAGTTGGGGATCTGTGCGCTCAACTAGCGTCTGAAATCCGGTAGTTTGTCCGAAGCGGCGAAACTCATAATTGTGATTGTGAAATGAAAAGCGCATGCCCAGACTTCTGGCGCGCTGTCCCCATTCGTTGAATTGGTCTGCTGCGCGCTGAAACCCCTCAAGCGAGTTCCACATATTTTTCGGCAGCATGGGACAAACAATGAATTCCACCTCTAGCTCTTTGGCGTAGTCGAACTTGGCCGCAAGCCCGTCATAATCGAAGTGCCCGGCAGGAACCTTCAAACCGGCATCCAGGATCATCTTCCGCAATTTGCTGGCGGGATGCGAATAGACGTTCCAGTACGTTTCGACTTCGTCGTAACCAATCGCGCGTATCTGCTGAAGGACGCGGGGTAACTGATCCTCAGCCTCTTTGCGAACTGTGTACAGTTGGACGCCAACCGGGCGAGCGTGTCCAGCCCCAAGCAGCCGTGGACTGAAAGCTAACGCTCCCATGGCCGCGCTTCCGGCGCGCAAGAAATCTCGGCGGGAGAGCATTGCCAGACATGCTACCAGTTCCGAATCAGCGGGACGAGGAGCGCACCCTATCTAAACACAAGGTGACAAACCAGAGCCAATGGCAGCTAAATGTTAAAGAAGATTCTCATTGGCATATTCTCGCGTTCGCCTTTTTGGCAGTTTTTGGCTTCGAGCTATTTCATTATCCGAAGGCTCAGATTGCCGGCGCCACCTACCAGACTGCGCCCTACTTCACGCTGCAGGATGCCCAGGGCCAGCCGTTCACGCTCGTATCGCAGCGCGGGCACAGAGTAGTGCTGTACTTCTATCGCGGATATCGGTCACCGTTCTGCATGAAGCAACTGCGTGAGTTCGCGCAGCGAAAATCCGATTTTGACGCTCAGAACGCGCGGGTGGTCGGCATCAGTGTCGATGACCCGGAGCACGCACGCAAGGTGTGGGACGATGTCGCGCACCAAAACGCCACAATCCTCAGCGATCCTGATGCGAAGGTCATACGCGAATAAGGATTACTCCACTCGAAGGGTCATAAAGATGAGGACATTTGCTTTGCGGGCCACGCTGATCATTGACGAGAACGGTCGGGAAGTCTTTCGCCAGGTGAGCAGTTCGGTCGCGGACGTCAGAACCGCCAACGAGATTTTGGCAGAGCTGAAGAAAACCCAGTAAGACAGCAGAAACTGTCTTACTGGGCGATCACTTCAATGCGCTAATTGCTGACTACCAGGACAAGCTCACGTTGTCGAGCCACACCGACACATTTCCGCCTGAAGCCGTAAGATCAGCTTGGAAAGCGACATCCAAGCCGCTGCCGCCCTGCTGGATCGCGTCGAAGCTCATTCCCACATCATGTCTCTGCCCATCGAGGGTAACGGCAACGAAATGAACTTGGCCTCCGGCACGCTGGAATTCCCAAGTGAGATGGTGCCATGTGCCAGTGGCGGGTGCCGAGCAACCGATGCCCGTGGATACCCAGCGGCCAGCTGGAGTGTTCCAGACGCGCCAGGTTCCCGAGCCTCGGAAATCGCACTCGGTGCCGAAGATGTACCGGTTTCCGCCGGCGTTTTGATTCGTGTCGAACTCCAAAGCTTGGGCGTTCGCGACGGACTCGACGTAGAAGTCGAGATCATATCGCAAGTTTTGGGCTTCATTATGCCCTCCAAGCTCACGCCACCACAGCGCGGCGCCCCAAGCTGTTCCTCCAACATCGAACCGGGCTGAGGATCCGCTCAGCGAAGGCGAACTGATTCCCTCGGTCATGCCGTGCGATGTGTCAGGTCCACTTCCTCCTGCGCCGGCACACACTGCACAACTGTCCCAGCTCGGCATCCTTTGTATCTGTGAAGCATTGGCGTTAGTTGCCGGAGGAGGTGGCGGTTCTGGTGCCGGAGGTGGCGGCGCTGGCGCCGGAGGAGCCGGTGGTGGCGGCGGGACCGCAGCTACTGCAGCGCGAATATTCACGTGAACTGGCGCTGACTTATACGAGTTGCCACTCTGGTCCCATGCTTGAGCCACAATGGTGTGCGTGCCACCCGATAACTGAAGTGCAGTGCTGACCTGCTCCGATGAAACCTGGAACGCGATTGCATCGTCAACGTAGAGCTGCATTGTGCCGATTGCGCTCGATCCACTCGTCGAAGCTGACACTTGGGCTGGCGAGTCTACCGTAGCGCCGTCAGCCGGAGAGGTAATCACGACTTGAGGTGTTGAAGTCGCCGCGGCATCGGAAGCCGTCCCACTGGCGGGCGGATTGGCCGCTGAACTACTCGGTGGTGGATTGCCGCTCGTACTATTGCTAGGAGAAGTGTTTCCCGCGGTGGTGGTTCCAGGGGTAGTGGTGCTTCCTGGGGTGGTCGTGGTTGTCGAACTCGTACTCGGCGCCGTACTGCCGCTGGTGGCCGAGCCTGGCGGATTTGTGCTCGCTGCGCTGGCGACGATTGGAGAAGCGTTAAAACTGCCGGAACCACCACAGCCGACGATGGTCAGCATCATAGCCAGAAAGGAGAGGGTGAAGAGGCGTTGGGCTTGCATTCCGGCTAAGCTATGGATGCATCAACTCTGGAGCGATAGGAGGAAGGCCCTATGGCTATTCAGTGTTTAACCTGAGCGGTACTAAGAGGTACTACTCGCGTGTATGGATCGGGTAAAACCCTCGCTCTAGAGGCTGTTTGGTCCGATTTATGCGGAACGACTGTATCCACGGCTGGTGAACGTTACGTGTTCGCTTAAGGCCTTCATCAGGGATTCAACAGCAAGCGTCGAAATCCACCATTCTCCAGCCGTCGTATTGCTAGTTTCAGCAGCGCACACTTCGCGCCCGCCCGAGAAATGCTTTGAATTAGCCAGTCTCCACACCGAATGCCGCAATGCAGAGCGACGGGCGTACAGTGTTCTCGACGAAATTTGCCGAACAGCGCACCCAAAATGTTCAACGTTTGAAGATACTTTGCGATCAAAGGAGGAGACTCGTATGGAACCCACGGCAAGTGGAACGAGCAAACAACAGCGGCCGCCCCTGCCGCCATTTACGCGCGAATCCTCAATTCAAAAGGTCCGTCTGGCGGAGGACGGCTGGAACTCTCGCGACCCGGAAAAGGTGGCGTTGGCTTACACCATCGACTCGCGTTGGAGAAACCGTGCGGAATTCGTGAACGGCAGGCAAGAGATCGTCGCCTTCCTCACGCGCAAGTGGGCGAAAGAACTCGACTACCGCCTGATCAAAGAACTGTGGGCGTTCGACGGCAATCGAATCGCTGTGCGCTTCGCCTACGAATCTCACGACGATTCAGGAAACTGGTTTCGCTCCTATGGCAATGAAAATTGGGAGTTCGATGAGAGCGGGCTCATGCGCGTGAGGCATGCGTCGATCAACGATCTTCCCATCAAGGAATCGGATCGCAAGTATCACTGGCCGCTTGGCCGCCGTCCGGACGGACATCCAGGACTCAGCGATCTTGGCCTGTAGGGAGCCGCTCGTTTCAAAGCCGGACGGAAGCTGCTGGTGCGCCAACTTGGATCGATTCTGGATTTTGCTCAACACTTTGTCCCAGACACAAAGTATTTATCCGGACAGCCCGTGGTCTTCAGCCACGGCTGGCCACTGAGCCCAGACGCTTGGGAAGATCAGATGATATTCCTGGCTTCGCGCGGATACCGCTGCATCGCCCATGATCGCCGTTGGGCATGGCCGCTCGAGCCAGCCTTGGGACGGCAATGATATGGACACTTATGCCGGCGATCTCGCCGAGCTCGTCGAACATCTTGTCTCGCGAAGGCGATCCGCGTCGGCCATTCCACAGGCGGCGGGGAAGTCACGCGCTACATCGGCCGCCATGGCACAAAGCGTGTCGCGAAGGCCGTGCTGATCAGCGCCATACCTCCGCTAAACTGCGTGCTGGCATCGCAACGGACCGTGCGCAGTTCTTTAAGGGCCTCAGCGCCCCGTTCTATGGCGCCAACCGGCCGGGTTCGAACGTCTCGCAGGGGCTGCGCGACTCCTTCTGACTGCAAAGTATGATCTGCGGTATCAAGGCGGCTTACGACTGCATCAAGGTCTTCTCGGAAACGGATCTCACCGGAGACCTGAAAAGTTTGACGTCCCAACGCTGATCCTTCATGGTGATGATGACCAGATTGTGCCCATCGGCGCCTCGGCGCTTCTTTCCTCGAAGATTGTTAAAGGGCGCGACGCTGAAGATATTTCCGGGTGCTCCTCACGGAATGCGTCCACTCTGAAGAACGAAATTAACACCGAGCTGCTCGCCTTCTTCGGGCGTAGCAGTCGAGCGGCAGCCTAACTGGCTTAGTGGCCCGGCCCTTCTCCTTCGAAAGCCGGGCTATTTACCTGTGAACTGCGGCGCTGTTTACCTACGTCATCGTCCTGCGACAACGCCTGCACCTGCATCACAGTTTCTTCACAGCTACGCTTTTTACGTGACCATCGTTGCCGTGCGTTATCAGCGAGCTGGTGTCGGCCTGCTGCCAGATATCCATCACATGTGATCGACACAACGGTAGGGTAAGCGCGCGGCGACCGAGGTAACTGATGGTGATGAAGTACGTAGCCGAGTTGACGCAGTTCTGTTGTGCGCTCAGTTGAGCTATTTCACACTGCAAGTGTGACCGCGTTTCTAGGGGAATACCAGCGGAATCTTAGGCTTAATCCCGCGATCCTGAAAGCGCCATTATGCGTCTGGACACTCAAAATTGTTCCCCCGGAGTGATGCCAGCGGTTAGGCGCTTTTGGCTTTCCTGGACGGCATCGCTAGACGATGTCCTCATCTGCCGCTGTGTGTTTTCAGAGCTCCTCGACTACAATTGCGCTCCGCTTATGAACGTAACCTGGCGCGTTGTCGCTCTTCTCATAGCCTCTGCCCCTCTTTCAGCGCAAAGTATGGAATTACGTGCCCCGCTTTCCCAGAGGGTGGTCCAATACCAGATCGATGCCAAATATGACGCCAAGACCAAAGAGCTCGATGCTACTCAGGTCCTAATTTACAAGAACCTGACCGGCCAACCACTCGCGAGGTTTCCCTTCCACCTTTACCTAAACGCGTTTCAGCCAAAGTCCACCTGGATAAAGGAGGCACACCGCGATGGAGAAGGCGAGGGTGGGCGCGCAGGAATCAACAACTGGAAACAGAAGCACTACGGCTCCATCGAGATTAAGAAATTTGAAGTCGCCGGCCAGGGTGATCTCACATCAAAGCTGCACTTCATCTCTCTTGATGACAACAATCCGGACGACGAAACTGTAGTCGAAGTCCAACTTCCGAAGCCGGTGGCGCCGGGCGCATCGGTCGAGTTCCACATCCAGTTCCACGACAAGTTTCCCGAGGTGCTCGCCCGCACAGGCTACAAAGGCGAATTCATCATGGGGGGCAATGGTTCCCCAAAGTTGGAGTGTGGTGGCACGGTGGATGGAACTGCCACCAGTTTCACAACACAACCGAATTCTTTGCGGACTTCGGCACTTTCGATGTGAAGTTGACGTTGCCGACGCGTGAGATCGTAGGCGCCACGGGTCTGCAGACTGCTTCTGTCGATAACGGCAACGGGACGAAGACCGTCAGCTTCCACGCTGAGGATATCCACGATTTCGCTTGGACGGCCGATCCGAACTACAAGGTGTACGAAGATAATTTCAATGGCAGCGCGGGTACTGTGCATATCCGCTCGCTGATGCAGCCGTCGAATGCGGCACAGGGACCGCGGTACAACAGCATCGTAAAGCGCACCCTGGAGCTGTTCGATCGCTGGTACGGACCTTATCCGTACGCGCAGATCACAGTTGTCGATCCCGCGGACTTCGCCGCCGGCGGCATGGAATATCCAACACTGATCACCGGCGGTACTCTCTGGTACTTCCCCCAGACCGTGCTGCTGCCTGAACTCGTTCTTGAACACGAATTCGGACACCAATACTGGTACGGCATGGTCGCTACGAACGAGTTCGAAGAAGCGTGGCTCGACGAAGGCATCAACAGCTACACCGAAGTGAAGGTGATGGATGCCCTTTACGGCCAGCACACCAGCATTATTAACGGCAAGCATGTCACCTTCGGCGAACGCGAAGAGCAGCACGGCGGGTACAAGGAAAATTCAAGCTTCGATCCGATTACACGAAGAGCCTATGGGTTCGCCACTGGAAGCTCCTATGGCGGCGTTACCTACGGCAAGACCACCTGTATGCTGCTCACGCTTGAGGGCCTGATCGGCGAAGACACTGTCCAACGTGCCGTGCGTGTCTGGTTCGAGCGGTATCGCTTCACCCATCCGACCGGTACTGACTTTTTGAAAACCGTGCAAGATGTCGCAGGGCAGGACCTGTCCTGGTACTTCAACCAGGCAGTGAATGGAACCGCTGTGCTCGACTACGAAATATCCAAGGCCGCAACCTGGCCGGCGAACTGGTACGAGGAAAAGCGCGGTGAGAGAAGTGCGAGTTATCACAGCGAAGTCACTGTCCACCGCAAAGGAGATTTTATTTTCCCCGTCGAAGTTGAAGTGAAGTTCGACGATGGATCTAAAGTGCGCGAGCATTGGGGCGGCAAAGATCGCTGGACGCGCTTCGCCTACGACAAAAAGGCCAAGCTGTTGTCCGCCGAGGTCGATCCCGACCACAAGGTCTGGCTTGACGTGGACTTCTACAACAACAGCCGGCGCGCGCAGATCGAATCTGGGCGCGCTCACCACAAGATCGCCAATTACTGGCTAACCTTTACACAATGTCTCGAGCAGATGCTCGGATGGGTGGCATGATGGCCAGCATACGCGACTCAGTTCTGCAATCGGGCGCAACCCGGCTCGGCATCAGCAAGCGGTACATCGTGTGGCTGTATATAGTAAGCCTCTTGCTCGGATTCGCTGCCACCGCGAGTCTCTCATCCCGCCTCGGGCATGTGCTCGACAGGAGCCTCTACTCCGATCGCCTTGTGCACGGCTTTGATCTCGGCGCGTGGTTGGACTTAATCAATGAGCCGGGAACTTCCATAGGTTCGCAAGTTCCGACGTCCATATTGCTGTCGATTGCATTTGTGTCATTCCAGGTGTTTCTTACTGGCGGAATTGTCACTGAATATCTCGCAGCAGCCCGACTGGCGCGCTCGCGTTTTTATTCGGCATGCGGCGAAAACTGCTGGAAGCTGATTCGCCTGGCGATTTTCTTCGTCATTGTCAGCGGAATTATCGCTGCCATTGTCCTTGGAATTCGCACTGGCATCGGAAATGCAATGGAAAACTCGCCGCATGAACATCGCAAATTTGCGGTGCAGCTCGCGATTGGGATCATCGAGGCCCTGATTTTGCTTTGGGTGCGCATGTGGTTTGACCTCGCGCAAGCGCATTCGGTAGCGACTGGTGAACGTGCGGTGCGGAGATCGATTGGCAGAGCATGGTACATGGCTCGCGCGGGCTCTCTCTACGGAAGCTATGTCGCGCTCGCGATCCTGATGCTTTTGGTGATTGGCGTAGGAGGTTATTTCTGGTGGACCGTCGTACCCGCTCTGGCAGTCTTCCTCAGCTTCCTCGTGCTGCAGCTCATCATGTTTTGTCTGCTCGCGATCCGCTGGTGGCAACGCGCGGCTGCGGCCGCGTGGTATGACTTTCACGTGCCAGCACCAGCGCCAGTAGTTCCGTCGGAGCCGATCGTGGATACGCAAGTCACACCATTGGAGTCCCCGGCAATTCTCGAGCCACCGATGGAGCCGGCGACATAAGGTGGAAGCCCCCGGATTTATCCGCGGGAGCGAGGCGTTCTTGCGCTCTAGCGCTGGCGATGGGGAAAAGAAGAATTTCAAGTGCTCAAGCTCGCAATCCCGCTGTTACACGTCTCGAATGTCGCCGCCGCCGAAGACTTCTATTGCAATGGCCTCGGATTCCGGCGCGAATTCGCGCATCGAGCCGATGAGAGCAAGCCCGACCCCTGCTACATGGGCCTGACGCGGGACGGCATTTGGCTGCACCTTTCGTCATTCTCCGGCGACGGAGTTGCCGGCGGAGTCGTGAACCTGCTCGTGGACGATGTCGATGCCCTGCACGCGGAGCTCGTCGCGAACGGCATTCCGATCGATTCCGGACCAGTCGATCAGACCTGGGGCACGCGGGAGATGTACGTGAAAGATGCCGACCGAAACACGGTCCGATTTATCGCTGGATGAATTCGAATCCGTAAGGCTTTCAAGAAATTTGAAATCCTGAACCCGGGTTTTGGGGCAGGACGTTGTGGTTGCTGTTGATTTTGCCTTTGAATAATCGGCAGAAACCAAAAACTACACTCCAAATCCTGGCATTTCTCTCTAAGAACGGGGACATTTCTAACGAGCTACGACATGCATTTCTCTCCGGTTCGCCTCATCCAACCTTTGCTACACTCGACGGTTTGCCTGGACTCTTGAGAACAACAGAGGTTGACCAGCGATGGAAATTAAGACAGTTGGAGTGATCGGCGCGGGAACGATGGGCAATGGCATTGCCCACGTGTTTGCCAAGGCTGGTTTCCGCGTTGTGCTGTGCGATGTTGCTCAGCAGTATCTTGATCGGGGACTCGCAACCATGCGCAAGAACCTCGAACGGGAGGTCGCTAAAAATAAGCTCAGCGCAGACGAAAGCGGGGCTGCCCTGGCCCGCGTCTCGGGCTCAATCGATCGCAATGCGCTCGTCGCATGTGATTTTGTCATCGAGGTCGCTACGGAGAAGTTTGAAATCAAGTCGGAAATTTTTCGCGATATCGATCGCATCTGCCGCCCGGAAGTAATCCTGTCCTCAAATACCTCTTCGATTTCCATCACCAAGATTGCCGCCCTCACCCGCCGTCCTGACAAAGTAATCGGCATGCACTTCTTCAATCCCGTTCCGGTAATGAAGCTGGTGGAAGTGATTCGCGGGCTCGCCACTTCGTCCGAAACCTATCAGACGGTCAAAAACCTCGCCGAGAAACTCGATAAGACTCCAGTTGAAGTGAATGACGCGCCTGGATTCGTATCCAATCGCGTGCTGATGCCGCTGCTAAACGAGGCTATGTATGCGGTGATGGAAGGCGTGGCGACCGCGCCGGCAGTGGACGAGGTATTCAAGCTGGGCATGGCCCATCCCATGGGCCCGCTCACGCTTGCCGACTTCATCGGCCTCGATGTTTGCCTCGACATCATGCGCGTGCTGCACGACGGGCTTGGCGACCCAAAGTATCGCCCGTGTCCACTACTCATCAAAATGGTCGATGCAGGCTGGCTGGGCAAAAAGTCCGGCCGCGGTTTCTATCAGTACTAGGCGGAAGCGTTCCACGAACGCAGTCAGACGAGCAGCCGAGTTCGGGTCCGGCGCTGACTACCGAGCCGCACTTCGATGAGGTGATTTTGCCCTAGCGGCTGAACAGGTCTTTGATTGCCTGCTTCATTACCTGTCCGCTGACTTCAGAGATGGCGTCGGTCAGTGGGATGTCCTTGGGACAGACCTCGACGCAATTCTGCGCGTAGCCGCATTCCTGAATGCCGCCGTCTCCCATGAGCGCATGCAGGCGGTCTTCCTTCAGCGCCTTCCCCGTAGGATGGGTATTGAAGAGCCGCGCCTGGGCGATCGTCGCTGCTCCTACGAAGTCGGTCTTATCGTTGAATTGTGGACATGCCTCCATGCAGCAGCAGCATGATATGCAGCGCGACAGCGGGTACGCTTCTTCCTGGTCTTTTGGATACTGGCGCGGTCCCGGGCCCAGGTCGTAAGTGCCGTCGATAGGAACCCACGCCTTGACCCGCTTGAGATTTTCGAACAGCACGCTGCGATCCACCGAGAGATCGCGGATCACAGGAAACTTCGAAAGCGGTTCGACGGTGATCGGCTGTTCCAGTTTGTCGATCAGCGCCGAGCAGGCCATTCGCGCTCGCCCATTGATCCGCATTGCGCACGAACCGCAGACCTCTTCGAGGCAATTTGAGTCATACGTGATGGGACGAGACGGTTTGCCGTCGCGCGTGACCGGATTGGCGGCGATATCCATCATCGCGGAAATCACGTTCATTCCCGGTTTCCAGGGAAGAGAAAACTCGTCCCAGTACGGCTCGGATTGGGGTGTCGCTTGGCGCTTAATCTTGATCGTAACTGTTCGTTCAGTCATTAAGAGTCCGTATCAGGTCAATACTTTCGTGGCCGTGGTTTGATTAACGAAATGTCCACCGGTTCGAACTCAAATCGCGGCTCGTCAGCATCAGGAGCGAAGTACGCTTTTGTGGTCTTCAGGAAGTTCACGTCGTCGCGCTCCGGAAAGTCTGGCTTATAGTGCGCGCCGCGTGATTCATCGCGCAGTGCGGCTCCTTGAGTAATGACTCGCGCCAGTTGCAGCATGTTATAGAGCTGGCGCGCAAACACAAACGAAGTGTTC
>CAZLIE010000064.1:0-22095 GCA_964559345.1 uncultured Terriglobales bacterium | reverse complement strand
TGATCGCGCGCCGGTCGTGCGGCTTACTCGAGAGAATCTGTCCGATGCGGCCTTGCTCGATGATGGCGTACGACTCCGGGCCGAGACCGGTCCCCATGAACAGGTCCTGAATGTCCCGCAGACGGCAGAGCTTGCCGTTCAACAGGTACTCGCTTTCGCCGGAGCGGAACAGGCGACGGGTGACGACGATCTCGCCGGCACGAAACTGGCTTTTGAATTTGCGGCGGCGAATCTTCAGAACCACTTCCGGCGATGATGCCGCTACCGCGCCGTTCTCAGAGACTTCCTCTGCGTTTCCTACTTCTGGGGCTTCAGCATCTTGGTCGCCGGCGAGAGCGTTTGCCTCGGTCAGTTCATCATTGGAAACTGCATTGCCTTCGGCATCAAGGACGACGCCGGGTCGGGCTTCTTCCTCCGCAAGTTCGGTGGCTTCGGCAGCAGTCTTGCGCACCGAGGCTTCGTCCCAATCGTCCCCGGGCATCTCGTCACGGATGTCGATATCAGGAGGCTGATTGGCATCGTCTCCGAATACTTCCGGGTCGATGAGGGTCAGTGACACTTCTGCCATGCCCGTAGGTTTGCGGTCCCGAGTGCCTGCAAAGATCACATCTTGCATCTGTGTGCCGCGAAGTGTGCGAGCAGACTGCTCGCCCAACACCCAGGAGATCGCGTCGGAGATATTGGATTTCCCGCAGCCGTTGGGTCCAACTACTGCGGCAAGACCTTCGCCGTGGAACTTAAGTTCAGTACGATCACAGAATGACTTGAATCCGAGGATTTGAAGCTTCTTCAGCTTAAGCACAGCAGGCTCCTTGAGGACCGGGGCAAAGACGAAGGCATGAAGGGTCAACGCCAGACAGAGTTCGCTTGCAGCGCGGTGTGGAAATAGGCGTCACATTGCGGGCGAATTCCATGCCCGCCGACGAGGCTAGGCTTGGACGATTACCCTGAGAGTATCTTCCTTGAGAAACAGCTCTGGCATCAGTCGTCAACGTGCTGACTTTACTTTCGTGCTCATCAGCGGTCAATATGCAGGCCCAATATATTGTGGATATCAGGGCGCCAACGCAGCATATTGCACCTGAGTTACTGCAGACAGGCGTAGAAGGAGTCATCGAGAGGTTTGGGCGGGAATCGGCGAGAGCTGTGGAAATCATAGCAGAAATGCTTCCACGCGAGTCCGTCTTCGGAGCTGGGGAACCGGGTTGGGTATCAGGAGAGATTCTGGCGGGACTGTGTCTCGCAGAGTCGCGAAGTCGGCAAAATTGGCCTGCTAAAATCGCGGCGGTGAATATTGCAAGGAAACCCTCCACACTACTTCTCATTGTCATCTCCGCCGCTTCCGCCTTCGCACAATCAGCTCACAGTCGTACGAAAGGCATACTTCATCACGGCACCTCACGCTACGCGAAGGTTCAATACGTAGTCCCTGATCTTGCCGAGCGGCTGGCGAAATACAAACGCGTGGTGATGAGCTTCGACCAGTCGAAGCTATCGACCCAGGAGCAGAAGATGATCGAGAAGCTGGTCGAAGCCAGCCGTGATCTCGATGAAATCTACTGGCGTCAGAGCGATCCCGAGGGGCTGGCGTTATACAAGACTCTCGAGAGTTCTAAGAACCCCCTCGACATCAAGTTGCGACGGTTTCTGATGATCAATGGCAGCCGCTTCGATCTTACTGCCGACAACAAACCGTTTGTCGGCACGAAACCTATGTCGCCGGGCCGCGGACTCTATCCCGACGGGCTCACGCGTGAGGAGCTGGAGAAATACGTCACAGCTCATCCGGAGCAAAAGGATGAGCTCTACAGCCCATACACGGTCATCCATCGCAATGGCGACCGGCTAGTCGGCATTCCTTATCATCTGGAATTTCGGCAGTTCCTTATGCCGGAAGCGAAGGCATTGCGGGAAGCCGCCGAGCTCTCTGCCGATCCCGCATTCGCCAACTTCCTTCGGCTCCGCGCCGATGCCTTCCTCTCGGATGATTACTACAACAGCGATCTAGCTTGGGTGGATCTTCAGGATCCAAGATTCGACGTCATCATGGCCCCCTACGAGACATATCTCGATGGCGTGCTCGGTGTGAAGACTTCATATGGCGCAGCGGTGATGGTTCGCAATGAAGTGGAGAGTGCCAAGCTCGCGTTGTATCAGCAACACGTACCCGAGTTGCAGGACGCACTGCCGCTCGCCCCTGAAGATCGCCCGTCGAAGGCCAACCAGCCCTCGCCCATGGAGGTGATGGACACACCGTTTCGCGGAGGCGATCTGCGCCATGGGTATCAGGCGGTCGCGGACAATCTGCCCAACGATGCACGAATCCACGAGCAGAAGGGCACCAAGAAAATCTTTTTCAAGAACTATATGGATGCACGGGTGAACTACATTATTCTTCCGCTGGCCAAGCGCATAATGGATCCACAACAGGCGGCGCAACCGACTGCCGAAGGGTATCTAGCGTCCACTGTCATGCACGAGATCTGTCATGGACTCGGTCCGGCGTATGCGCGTACTGCCGCAGGCAAGAAGGACATCCGGGAAGCCATTGCCGATGTATATCCGGGGCTGGAGGAAGCCAAGGCTGACGTGGTGGGAATGTATGGCCTCAAGTTCCTGATCGATAAGGGAGCGTTACCGAAAGAGCGCGAGCAGGAATACTATGCATCGTACGTCGCCGGAATCTTCCGCACGGTGCGGTTCGGTGTCGGCGAAGCGCACGGACGCGCCGAGATGATGGAGTTCAACTATCTCAGCGAGCAGCGAGCCGTCACCCGCGACGCCTCTGGCCGATATCGAATTGATTACGAGAAGATTCCCACAGTCATTGCCGCACTCGCCAAGGAACTGCTCGAGCAGGAAGCTGCCGGCGACCGTGGACGCGCGACGGCATGGTTCGAAAAATATGACACTATGCCCGACGAGCTTCGGTCAACGCTGAACGCCATTCACGATGTACCCGTGGATATCGATCCTGTGCAGCCATTCCCGGACAAAGTGCAGTAAGGAGCCCCAAGTGGATATCGTCGAGAAGAGAAAGTATGAACGCGTCCTCCTCCCGGAGAACTCCGTCGCGTACGTTGCCGACTCGAACGGAAAACGCATTGGGGCATTGCTCGTCGTAGGGCAGGGAGGCATTCTCTGCCAGTGCGATCCCAAGCTTTTCAAACCGGGCCAGCTAGTGTCATTGAGCCTGGTAGATCCGAGTGAAGGAATCGACCGCCACATGAGCTGCGAGGTCCGCTATGCCGACGAGCGCGGAGTGGGCTTCGCATTTGAGGACCTCGGACCCGAATCTGCAGTTGAGATCGGCGTCATCATTGGCAAGTACTACGCCGCGGCAAAGAAGTAGGGCCGAAGGGAATTCGACCCGTTCGTTTATTTCTGAAGGAACATCTTTGCTGCCACTATGAGGAGCAGCACCGCGAACATCCTTCGCAGGACCAACTGCGGTATCTGCTGCGCCCACATCCCTCCGAAATATCCACCAAAGGTGAAGCCGACCGCGATTAGCAACGCCATCTTGATATCGACATTACCGGCTTTGTAGTACTCAATCACGGCAAGAATGCCGATCGGCAGGAGCAACGCGCCCAGAGAAGTCCCTTGCGCGCGCCGCTGGGACATGTGAAAGCCGTAAACCAGGGCAGGAATGATGACGATTCCGCCACCAATACCAACCAGTCCGGACAGAATTCCGACAGCGAAGCCGAATAGCAGAGAGATGACGATGGTCATAGGGCGATCATGATAGAGGGTGGCATTGCGTTGTGCTACAGCAGCCTATGTGCCGAAGAGTTTCGATTGCGAAAATAAAGATACACCGGGATACCTGCCAGGATCACTGCCGTCCCAATCACAGACTGCCGCAAGTTCCCCGTGAAGCTCGAATAAAGTAAGAACGCCGAGGCCGCAATGAAGACTGCCGGTACCACCGGATATCCCCAAGTCCTGTAAGCGCGATGTGCGTTCGGTATGCGACGGCGAAAGATGAAGATGGTGCTCGCGGCGATCATATAAAAGAGCCACTCTGCGAAGATAGCAATAGAAAACAATTGCTGAAATTTCGAAACGAGTAATAGGAGTATGCAAGAGAGCACTGCTTGCACAATGAGCGCATTACCTGGAGTGCGAAATACCGGATGCACTTCTGCGAGAGCACGAAAGAAATAGCCGTCTCGCGCGACTGCGAATGGCACGCGGCCACCGCTCATGATGGTGCCGTTGAGTCCGACGAGCATCGACAGCGCCATTCCCGCTGACACGATCAATCCGCCGAGCGATCCAATGGCCAGCCGAGTGGCTTCGGACGCGGGTCGATCAGAACCGGCAACCTGCGCGGCGGGGAGCACATACTGAACGGCGGCGTTGGTAGCCATGTACAGCACCGCTACGAGAAGCACGCCGATAATCAATCCGAGAGGGATGTTGCGCTCGGGGTTCTCGATCTCTTCACCAACCATGTTCAGATCATTCCAGCCGTCGTAGGCCCATAGCGCTGCGACCAGCGCGATCATGAACCCGGTCACGCCTCCGGTTGCGCCCGAAAACGTTGTCGCGAAATTGTGAAATGTTCCACCTGAGTAGGTGAATCCCACGCCGACAATCGTGCCGATCATCAGCACCTTCAGCCAGGTGAAGACAAACTGGAAGTCGCCGGCCCTGCGCACTCCGATGTAATTCAAAGCGGAGATGGCGATCGTTGCCACAATTGCTCCTATCTGGGCCCATGTGACGGCAAAGGGAAACCTGAAGGCGTCGCGTGGCAGAAAGCTGAATGCGCTGAATGTCCCCAAAATTCGCATCAGTCCGGTTGTGATTGTTGCAACGGAAGCAGGCTTGGCGATCACGAACCACGTCCACGCGTAAAGGAATCCAGCGAGGGGTCCGTATCCGTCGCGGACGTACACGTACTCGCCGCCAGCCTGCGGCTTCAATGCGCCTAGCTCTGCGTAGGTGAGTGCGCCGAATATCGAGAGAACTCCGCCGACCAGCCATGCGAGATATACAAGCTTGGCGGAGCCGACCGCCTGCATCATTTCCTTCGGGACAAGGAATATGCCACTTCCGATAATAGTGCCGACGACGATCGCTATCGCGTGTCGCAGTCCGAGAGCTCGGGGAAGCTGCGCGGACTCCGATCTCGCGATCGATGTTTGCATCGACTTACGCCCGAGCCTCTTCAGCGCGTAATTCCGTCAGCATGCTGACGCCGTATCCGACGACAAACGTGACGACTGTCCCGATAGGCACCAGCCAGGTATAAGCGATGCGAAAGCCGGCCCAACTGGCGAACTGATTCGCACCGAGCCACAAGTACAGATTGATCGCCAACCCGCAACCCATTCCGACAAGCGCTCCCGATTCATTAGCACGCCGCGTGAGGATGCCGAGCAGAAAGACGCCTAGCAGCGATCCGTATGCGACGGAAATGATGGTCAAACCAATCTCGACCACTCGTCCGCCATGACGTGACAGCAGAGCCAGACCGAACAGCACCAGCCCCCAGATCACCGTGGCGAAGCGCGAGACGGCAACTCGCCGTGATTCACTCACCTCGCCTCGCCGCCGCAGATAAAAATCAACAACGGTCGTGGACGACAGTGAATTCAGCGCAGCACTGAGGTTTGACATAGCTGCAGCAAGAATCGCAGCAATCAGCAATCCTGAGATGCCATGCGGCATGCGATTGACGATGAAGGTCGGGAAGATGCGGTCTGAACTGACGAAGGCCGTCATCGGCGGGAACAACTTGTAGAACACGAACAGGGAAGCGCCAACCAGGAGAAACAGTCCAAACTGGATCAGGATGAACACGCCGCTTGAAAGCAGTGCGAGCTTGGCTTGGGTTTCATTGCGTGCAGCCAGTAGGCGCTGCACGAGCAGCTGATCGGTGCCATGAGTCGAGGTAGTGAGAAAAGTCCCGCCGATGATGCCCGCCCAGAAGCTGTAGCTATTCGCAGGGTCGAAGCTGAAGTCAAACATGCGGAACTTGCCCGCATCGCCGGCGACATGGTGAATCACACTCCATCCGCCGGGAACCTGATGCAGGATCGTGAAAAACCCGATCACGGTCCCCACACTGTAGATCGTCATCTGCACCACGTCAGTCCAGACCACCGCCGACATGCCGCCCTCAAAGGTATAGATCAGCGTCAGCAATGTGATGATGGCGACAGAGAGAATGTCGCGGTTTTCCGGCGTGAGTCCGAATCGGGAAAAGATACTCGTAAGCGCGATAGCCACAACGATCGAGATAGCCCAAACCCGAACGCCCTCGGCTGCCGCACGCGTGGCGAGAAAAAGTCCAGCGGTGAAGCGATGCAGCCTCCGGCCGAAGCGTTTGTCGATCAATTGATACGCGGTATAGAACTCGCCCCGAAAATATTGTGGGATGAAGATCACCACAATCACAACCCGCGCAACCAGGTATCCGAGTACCAGCTGCAGGAACGTGAAGTCCCGGTCGTAGGCTAGACCGGGAATGCTGATCACGGTAAGAGTGCTTGTTTCCGCGGAGACGATCGAGAGCGAGATCGCCCACCAGGGCACATTGCGATCGGCGAGGAAATAGTTCTTCAGCGACCTGTCGGCTGATCGGAATTGAATCCCGAATGATGTGATCCCTATGAGGTAGGCGGCGAGCAGTGCTAGGTCCAGGGCGTTGAGTCCCATGATTCGCGTGGAAGTGCTGGCAATCTCCTGAAGATGAATGTACGAAGAAGACGAGATGACGATACAGCACTGTCAGCGAACGCGAAAGCGGCGCTTGGGAATCCACAGCAAAAGCCTGTGGTAGAACTAGCGCGTGGCTCTCTTTCTGGGAATTGATGGAGGAGGTACCAAGACCGAGTGCATCATCGGAGATGAACGGCGGGTGCTCGCCCGTGCGGTCGGCTCGACCATCAAGATAAAAAAAGTCGGTGAAGACGCTGCCGGACAAGCGCTCGATGCCGTGATCGCGGAGGTTTGCGAAGCCGCCAAAGTGAGCTCTCGCGATTTATCGCGTACTTGCGTCGGCATCGCCGGAGCCAGCTTGCCCGAAGTGGTCGAGTGGACCTATGGAGTGCTCGGCCAGATTGTTTCCGGAAGCATCACGGTTATCGGTGACACCAACATTGCGCATCACGCAGCGTTTCACGGAGGTCCCGGCGTTTTGGTGATTGCAGGCACGGGTTCAAATGTTCTCGGAGTCGATGAACGGAGGCACATGGCGCGGGCCGGCGGCTGGGGGCCAATCATCTCCGATGAAGGTTCGGGCTTCTGGATTGGACGCGCTGCCGTCGCGCGAGCGATGCGCGCGGAGGACGCAGGACGTCCGACCAGGCTGCTCTCCGCCATCATGGCGGCATGGAAGCTCGCCACTCGCGACGATGTCGTTTCTATGGCGAATTGCAATCCACCGCCTGACTTCGCATCGCTGCTGCCCGAAGTTCTGCATTGTGCAGAAGCGGGTGACGCTCTCGCTGGCGAAGTGCTGGCAGAAGCCGGCACTCAGTTGGCGCAGCTTGCGTTAATTGTCCTTCGCAAGCTCTGGCCTCGGCAGGACGAAGTCGCCGTCGCCGTGACCGGAGGCGTCTTCAAGCATTCGGCGCACGTGCGTGAGACGTTCGCGAAGATTCTTCAGGCCGAATGGGCGCGCATCGCGGTCAATCTGGAACCGGTAGATCCGGTGATGGGCGCGCTCTCGATCGCACGCATGGCTTGACGACGTGCGTGCTTCATCCTGATTAGCTCAGTCTTCGGCTCCTTACGCCGCCACGCTCGATCTCGAAATTTGCGGCTTCAACTCGACCTTGATCCAGCCGGGTTGACGCTGATCGAAAGCCTTGTACGCGCTAATCACGTCTGTGAGCGGTTCCCTTTGCGTGAGCACTTTTTCCGGATCGAGTACTCCCGCTACGACCTTGTCGAGCAGCTTGGGGATGTACTTGCGATGGTGGCAGTTTCCCATCTTCAGCGTCAGGTTCTTGTTCATCGCTTTTCCGATCGGGAAGGTCTGCGCCGTCTCGGGATAAACGCCGATGATCGACAACGATCCCGCTTTGGCCAGGGCCTCAACGGCCCAGGTGAGCGCTTGTGAAGGTGCATCTCCGGGTTCCCAGTTTCCGTCTTTCGGATTCGTTTTGGGCGCGACCATCTTGCGCTCCATCCAGTGTTTCGGCGCCTTCAATGCGGAAGTCCTCGCCGCTTTGCCGTGATGTGGACGGTTGGCATCGACGCCGACAGCATCAATCGCGCGATCGACACCGATTCCGGCAGTAAATCCTTTGATCGCATCGACTGGATCTTCGCGGTTGAAGTCGATCACTTCCGCGCCCTGGTCGCTCGCCATCTCCAGACGAGACGCAATCGTATCAACCGCGAATATGCGCCCGGCATCGAGCTGCTTCGCCGACGCGATCACAAACTGTCCAACTGGACCGCAGCCGAAGACTGCCACGGTGCTTCCGGGTTTTATGTCCGCGAGTTCCGCAGCCATCCACGCGGTCGGAACAATGTCGGAAAGCAGTATTGCCTGGTCATCAGAGACTCCGTCGGGCACCTTCACCAAGCCAATATTTGCAAACGGCACGCGCGCGTATTCGGCTTGCAGTCCGTCAAAAGGACCGCTGTCCATGGGACCGCCGTAAAACGCTGTTCCGGCATCGGATCCGTTTGGATTCGCCTTATCGCATTGCGCGTAGTATCCGGCGCGGCAATATGAACAATTTCCGCAGGCAATCGTCGAGGGAATCACAACGCGATCGCCCGGTTTGATATTGCGAACGGCGCTCCCGACCTCTTCGACGATTCCGACACCTTCATGGCCAAGGATCGTTCCCGGTTTCATGCCGGGGAGAGTGCCTCGGACCATGTGCAAGTCGGTCCCGCAGATTGCGCTCGCCGTGAGTCTTACGATCGCGTCATTCGGCTTCTGAAGCCTCGGTTCGTGCATGTTCTCGAGGTGTACGTCGCCGACTCCCCGGAATACAACTGCTTTCATGATCTCCTCCTATGAGCTGAAAAAGGGCGATGCCATCCGCCCAGAGTTTTGATTTGGGTGCGAGGCGACCCTGCGGATCTTAGATCCTCGGGTTTATACGGTCACTAATTGGCTCAGAATTAGTTGGAAGCCTGCTCTTGCGCGGGAGGTTGACCTGCCAATTGAGAGGCGTACGCCAGGTGTTGCTCGATTGTGCGTCGGAGTTCCTGTTGATCTTGAAGCTCCCTTGCCCGTCGCGCGCCGATTTTGAACGAAGAGATTGCCTGGCTGTATTCGTGTTTGCGGACGTGGATCACGCCAATGGTGTCCAGAACCGCAGGATTGCCGGGATTGAGCTGCAGAGCATGTTGTGCGAGCTGCAGTGCGCGATCCAGATTCCTACTCTGCATGGCGTAAATCCATGCCAGATTGTTGCTCGCGATTCCAGTGGGATCTCCGGAACGCACCGCGGCTTCATAATCGCGAACGCTGGCGGAGGAATCGCGGCGATTATCTGCATCCAGAGCCGCGATTAGCGATCGATTCTCGGATGAAACCAGATTTGTCCATTCAGAAGCCGTGACTTGCGCAGCCGGATCGTTAGTATTCGCGCGCGCATTCTGGTGCATATACGTCTCCGCCAGCGCAAATGCGGCCGAGGCGCGGTGCGGATCCATCCTGACGGCACTCCGAAGACAGCGTTCGGCGTCCTTGTACCTGCCTTTTGAGGCGTAGAGTCGGCCCGCAATCTCCATCATGCGCGACGACGGCGGGCCACTTCGCGCGAGTCTCTCCAGTTTATGAAGCAACGGCTGCGTGGCGCCGCCGGCTTGATAAACGGATGTAAGGCCCTCAATTGCGTCCGCTGAACGAGGATCAAGCATCATGGATTTCTCAAATTCAAGAAGTGCCGACGCCAAATGGCCTTCCCTAAGCTCGATTTCTCCGAGCAATTCCGGAGCACGCCCGTCGGTGGGCGCAGCCGTAATCGCGCGCTGGCACATGATTCGAGCCGAGTCGAAGCGCTGTTGCAGCGTCAGCGCGCGTGCATACATCAACAAAGCATCGAGGTTTGCCGGCTCGTCGCGGACTACATCGATCACGTAATCCTCGGCTTTGAGGCCGTCTTTGTTGTTGAGTGACTCTGCGGCGAGTGCCATTCGCGCCGGAACATATGACGAATCACACTGTAGCGATTCTGCCCACGATTTCTCGGCGTCCGTGATCTGCCCGCGCCGTCCGGCAATAACGCCGATCAAATAGTGAGCTTCCGCGGACTTGGCATTCAAAATCAGCGCGCGACGGACATGCTGCTCGGCATCCGGCAAGTTCCGCGCGGCGAACTCAATCTCGGCGGATAGAAGCTCGCGCATGACGGGATCGAGGTCTGTCCTAACCAGCGCCAGATGAAAACGAGCGATTTTCACTGTCGATTCGGGAGCATCTGCAGTCTGTGCAAGATCGGCTTCGATCATTCGCGCGGCGACAATGCGCCGTGATGCGGGTTTCGAGTCGGCAGAATCCTTGAGAACCTCGTCGCTCAGCAGGCGGCCATAAGCGGCTTCGTACTCGTGCAACGCTTGTTGGGGACGGCCGGTCTCGAATTCGAGGTCCGCAGCATGGACGGGCGCGTCGCGATGCATTTGATCAATGTTCCGCAGCACCGTTTCGGCCTCATAAATCTGCGCATTTCTCGCGAGAAATTGCGCCAATCTCTCGCTGTTTTCGACGTTATTTTCGGCGCTGACCGCTTGCCGGTAATCCTGTTCGGCGGCGGCATTATTGCCGATTGTCTCTTCGAGGCGGGCCAACGCGAGCAGCAAATGCGACTTATGCGGTGCGCGCGCAGCCGCGCTGGTGAGAATTGCGCGCGCTTTGTCCGGCCGTTCTTGATCGACGTACAGATTTGCGAGCCGTTCAGCGATCCGATCGCGATGCGAACCGGTCTCGTAAGCGCGCAGTAAATCGCGTTCAGCGGCCTCTGCGTTCTCCTGCGCAGCATACATCGATCCGCGAACTTCCAATAATTCAGGATCGGACGGCCGCGACGTGGCCACAAACGCCAAATGTGGCGCGGCTTGTTCCGGCATTCCCGCCATTACCAGCAGTTGTCCCATGCGCAAATGCATCGCTGGACTGTCCGGATCGAGGGACTCGGCCTTTTCCAGCGCGCTCAAAGCCTGATTTCCAAGGTCGAGTTCAATCAGGCAGTGGGCCACCCGGGTGTAAATATCGGCAAGAAGCGGCTTTTTCTGGTTTGGAACTGTCGGTAGAAACCGGTTATAAGCCAGCAGCGCGGCATTCCATTGCTCCTGCTGTTCGAGATTCTTGGCCCGTTCGAGACGTTTAGACACATTTGAACAGGAGGTCAGGAGCGAAGCAGCGCCGAGAATGCAGCAAAACAGTAGCAGCGGAAAGCGCATTCTGATCGGAGAGGCCGACATAACTCCTCAGTTGCCGGATTAAGGTGAGCAGTTGCATGTTCGTTAACAGTAACAAGCCCATAGTTATTGCTTGACCCGTCATCCCCATTCGGCTACTCTGGCGCGCAACATAGGCTGATTACGATTTCCTAGTCAGCCGCTCCGATACAAATCACGTCCGAAAAGCTGGTTTTTTGCAGCGGCTAAGTAGCTCCCTCTCATTCACGCGCGGCTTCTTCCCCGGGTTTTTATGCCCTAGCACGAGGCATATCTCAAGATGCTGTTACCTCTGGAGGCTCTTTCCCATGAAAAAATTGTCCACAATTCTGTTCCTGTTTCCCTCTTTGCTGCTGAGCTCTGTGGCGGCGTTCGCGCAGCAGCGCAACGCATTCGACGCCAAAACCGGCCATGAACCACTGGCCCATGTGCATTTGGCGAAGGGTTTTGCGCGCGCAGCTCGTCGCGGCACTAGTCCCAACATGCTTTGGCATAGCGGCGCAGTCATGACTTCTGCGGCAACACAGACCATTTTTTGGGGCACGAGTTGGACCAATTCCAGCTTTGTGGGCGACAAAATCAGCGGGTTAGACTCGTGGTATTCGGGCGTTGGCAGCTCGACTTACGCCGGAACCAGCGATGAATACACGGGAACCAACGGTCAAGTGAGCAGTTCCATCAGCTATTTGGGATATTTCACCGACTCCTCGGCGGCTCCTTCGGGCGCTCCGAGCACATCTAGTGTGCTTGCAGAGGTCTGCAAAGTGATTCCGAACAAGGTCGCGAACGGTTATTACCCCGTCTATGTGGATACCAAACGTGGCAACGCAGGTTATTGCGCGTGGCACAGCTACGGGAGCTGCGGCGGTACTCCGGTGCAATTTGCCTTCTTTTTTAATCTGGATGGAGACCCGGGATGCGATCCGCAAGACACTTCTGGGCTCCATTCGCAAGGATTGGCGGCACTGGCAAACGTTTCTGGACACGAATTGTCGGAAGCACGGACCGATCCGCGCAACGGCGGTTGGTACGACGCGTCCGGAAATGAGAACGGCGACAAGTGCGCATGGACCTTCGGCACTCCGTTGCTGACCTTTTCCAATGGCAGCCAGTGGAAAATTCAGGGAAATTGGTCAAACAACGCGTACAACACCGGCACCGGATATAGGAATTCGAGCGGTCAAAGCGGTTGTCTTGATGGCGGAAACTACAAATAAGTAAGCTTTTTTCGGCTCTTTAGCGGCAGTTTGGCGTGCCCAAACTGCCGATTTTGCTCAATCTTCCTATTTAATAAAGGACAGGGATGCAGTTCTTTGCTTTTTCGATCTCCCCACGCTTAGCTCTTAATCCCTAACGTGCCTTATTCGTCGTTTGCCAGACGTTCTTGTTTACGATATTCGTTTGCCGCTCGATTTGTTGGCCGATACTGAGGTGATCTCTGGAGCAAAGAGGATTGCGCCAGGAGAGATCATCCAGAATCCGTCACTGATCCCCAAAGATAGGGATTCGGTCATTTACTGCACTTGTCCCGACGAGAAAACCAGTCGAGCAATCATCCGTCGCGCTCTCGGCATGCATTTCTCTCGTTTGAAGTTACTCAAGGGAGGATTAGAAGCATGGAAGGCCAAAGGTTATCCCGTCGAGGCTTACCAGACTAGCTCAGTTTTCAAAATGAGAAACCGGCAGCTGTGATCGATGCCGGAGTCATCATTTGCGGCTTGCGTGATCACCGTCGACGCGACCGCATGGGACCTCAGCCGAGCCTCTGAACTATTGATTGTTATAAGAGATTGTCGGGAGAGAGGATTTGAATCTCCGACCCTAAGGAAAGCAACCTGAGAATAGCCGTACTTTCAGATATTCACGGGAACATCACGGCGTTAGAGGCAGTGATAGCCGACATTCGGAAAGTATCTCCTGATCTTGTGCTGCACGGCGGTGATCTTGCGGATGCAGGATCTAGTCCTGTCGAAGTTGTAGATCGGATTCGCGGCCTTGGATGGAATGGAACAAAGGGGAACACTGACGAGATGCTGACGACTCCGGAAGCGCTCGAAGAATACGCGAATACGTCGAAAGCACCGGCTTCGATGTGGAGAGCGATTCGAGAGATGGCCGCCGTGACACGCAATCGTCTGGGAACGAATCGGCTCGCATGGCTCAACAATCTTCCGCTGGTGTACCGGACGCCCGAGCTTGCAGTCGTTCACGCCAGTCCTACGGATTGCTGGCGAGCTCCGGGAACAAACGCGAGTAACGAGGAGCTTAAGGAAAACTATCTAAAGCTAGAACGGCGCATCGTGATCTTCGGCCACATTCACGAGCCTTTTGTTCGCGAGCTTACGGGCGTGCCTGGCATAGTTGCCAATTCGGGCAGCGTCGGATTGCCATACGATGGAGATGTACGTGGATCGTATCTGCTTATCGATGATGGCCGGGTCTCGATAAAACGGGTTGAATATGACCTTTCGAAGGAGATCAAACTCCTATCCGATTCAAATCTGCCTGGCTTCGAATGGACAGCAAGGATGCTGAAATCAGCTGCGCCCACAATGCCTTAGTCGTTCTCGTGAGCTATGCCTGGCACAGCGGCTTCAACAAGTGCGCGTCACCGTAGAAAGAGCCCGCTTTCAGGCGGTCGTCTGAACGGCCTTTTTTTGCATGTTTGAAAGCCCAACAAATAAAACAAATGAAGAGAAGGATTCGTCGTTGACGGTATACCTTCAAGGCATGCTTTTCTACGCTGGTGCCGATCCGTCCGATGCTTCCCACAATTATTTTTGCTTCGCTCCGCGCGAGTGAGAAGCGGAATGGAGTACTGACTGAGAACTGAAAGTCGGGGACATCTCGTGTCATCCCGACGCCGATTCCCAAATCGATCGCCCGGCGAGCAGCGTAAACATATGAAGTGCCGAAGCGGAGCGTCGCGCCGGTGAGGAAGGTGCCGGGCAGGGGATTGTCATTCAAGTTGTCTTGCGTGTAAATCGCTGGTCCCAACCTACGTTGAAAGACGCTTCCGGATTCACCGACAGAGCCGCGCCAAATGAGAAGCCGATGGTGTCCCGGGGTTTTACAACTCCTGTGCTGGTAGTGTCCTGCGCACCAGAATTGGCCTGCTGACATTGCTTGGTGTCCGCTAAATTGGCCGAGTAGGAGAGCGCACTAAAGAACACGAGCGGCTTGCTGAAAGCGACGCACCGCCACATCCAAACCGCGCGCGACGCCAGGGATGTTGCTGAGCCTCGGCCCATTCTCGCAGCATCGCACGACGTGCCGGAAGTCTGCCCTCCTCGATGATCTCGCCACTACCCGCTTTGGCGCAGAAGTTTATGTGTTTCTTGCCGTATTCTGTTTTCGCATTCGTGAAAATAACTGAGTGGATCAGGCTGTCCCTCGTTGGTCCAGTAGGAGTCCGCATCAAGAAGAATTAGCGCAGTCGCGCTCGTTTGGAGGGCGCTGATGTGCGCTGCCGGTTTGGGTTAGCGCAATCCCTCCACCAAATACAGTTGGCTCAGGGCGTTGAAATAGGAATAGGCATAGTATTTGCCGTCCGGAGTGAATGCCGCATCGACCAAGACAACCCCGGCGGGGTCCGGTGGCCCGATTTTCTTGAACAACTCGCGGCGGCCACTGGTCAGATCCACGCGCATCACTTCCGCAGAATGACTATCGAGCACGCCAACCAGAGCTGAGCGCCCGTCAGGCGACACAGAAAAGATTGCCTCGTTGGGATGAATACCGGGAACCGGGCGGGGCGCTCCCTGACCATCCACCGGATATAGCGCCACCGAATCGGAGAAGCCAAACACGAACTTTCCATCTGCAGTGGGAACGAACCCACTTACTCCCTCGGGAGAGATCGGACGTGCAGTGTCGGAATCAATGGCCTGCACATAGATGCGCGATTTGTGACCCAGTTCCGTGCCGCTAAATACAACATTCTTGCCGTCCGGGAGAAAGCGAGCGTAACTTCGGTCGATGGAATCATGGGTGATCTGCTTCGTCTCCCCCGGGCCAAGGGGAATCAGGAAAAGCTGACGGGGAATGTGCAAAATAAGGGACGACAGAACCCACTTCATGTCCGGTGAGAAATCGTAGCCTACGCCATCGCCAACGCGTTCGGGCGCTCCGCCATCGCTTGCACGGACGTAAACGTCATAATCAGGTCCGCTATTAGCCCCCTCTTCATTCAACAGCACTTGTCGGCCGTCAGGTGAAATGGCCGAAGCGTCACTCCAATTTTGAACGGTCACATCTTGTTCTCGATCCTGACCAATTCCCCGTACGTAGGCGAGGATTCGAAAGATATTTTGCCCGAGAAGAACGCGCCCATCGCGGGCAATATCGTAGAGGGTCGGGGTAGCCGGAATACGGTTGACCACGCGGGTATGGCCTGAAAGATCGGCTGCCCAGAGCTGAAACTTGGTACTTTCTTTTGCGCTGGTGAACCATACTTCCTTGCCCGAGGGAGCCCAATTGACCTCTTCAATGGACGACTGCCGCGAGGACAGAGTGCGCTTGCGGCGGGAAGAGTCCACCATCACCACATTACCCGCACTGTCTCCGAAGGTGGGATGCTCGGCGAAGGCCACGCTATCTCCCTTGGGCGACACGCGCACGTTGCTCGCATAGCCGGTGGTGGGCTCATACAGAACGTGGCCAATTGGGTACTCAATGCGAAAGTGTCCGTCCACGTAGTGGGCGACTGCGACCTGGTTGTCCGGGCCCCAGTCGGCATTCACGACGTCGCTCAGTATAGGACGGGGGGCGGCGCCACTTAGCGGCGCTCGCGCCAGCAAGCCGATTTTGACATTACGACCAAGATATCGTCGCTCTTGGATCAAGAGCATCTCCCCGGTGGGAGAAATGGATTCCACGTCGGCATCTTTCAGACCGAGGCTTACTGAGGCGTGACTGTCGGGAGCGAGTGAGAAAAGTTCGGTCTGCATCCCGATGTGCGCCGAGCTGTAGACGATCGTTCGCTGGTCGGGGGCGAAGCGGGCAGAAGAGATAAACTCGCGCCCAAACGTGAGCTGACGATAGCTCGGCGGCTCGAGCGGAGGGGTATTCACGCGTACGACAAGCAGGGCCACCACGAGGACAACGATGACTCCCAGTAGCGCGGGAACGAGCCAGGGTTTTCGGGATGTGGGCGTTGCTATCGCCGATGTCGACATCGCCGCCGTCGCTCCGGCCGCAGATGAGGAAATTGAGGACAAGGCTTCCAAAGCAAAAGCAATGTCACTCGCGGACTGAAAACGCGCCGCGGGATCCTTTTCGAGGCAATGGTGCACGATGCGCTCCAGCATGGGTGGCACATCGCGGCCTGCGACGGACAAATCCGGAGGCTCTTCTTTCAGAATGGAGCTGATGGTATCGGCCGTGGTGTCGCCCCGAAAGGCGCGCTTGCCACTGATCATTTCATAGAGCACCGCGCCGAAACTGAAGATGTCGGAGCGCGCATCGATGGTGTCCCCGCGGCATTGCTCGGGGGACATGTAGCCGAGCGTTCCCAGCAGCACGCCGCGCCCCGTGACGGAATCGAGCGTCGCCTGTGCCGACACGCCGGGGGCGCTCGGTTCAGGCATGGTCAGCTTGGCCAGGCCGAAGTCGAGAATCTTCACGTGGCCATCGCGCGTGATGAAAATATTTTCCGGTTTCAGATCGCGATGGAAAATGCCGTGATCGTGTGCAGCAGCGAGTCCGCGAACGATCTGCAACGCATAGTCGACGGCCTTGCGCAACGGCAGCGGGCCGCTGATCAGGCGCGATCGCAAGGTCTCGCCTTCGAGCAGTTCGGAAACGATGTAGGGGGAATTGTCCTGGCTGCCAATGTCGAATACGGCGAGAATATTCGGATGATTGAGCGCAGCGGTAGCTCGCGCTTCCTGCTCGAAGCGGCGCAGGCGCTCGGAATCGGGCGCAGATCCCGAAGGCAGAACCTTGATCGCCACTTCACGTCCCAAGCGCGGATCGTACGCCCGGCAAACCTCGCCCATCCCGCCTGCTCCTATTGCGGAAAGAATTTCGTAGGGGCCGAGTTTGGTACCCGAGGCCAGAGCCATAAATGGGCGCTTGTCATTATAGGGCGTTTCACAGAATCTGATGGGCCGTTGGCGGACATCGGCTAATCGGAAATTGGAGAATCGGACAACAATCTCGATGCAATTCCAGAATGAACCTCGGGTATCCGAGTGGATGTGGGTTCAGTAGAAGAGCGCTACGACGGACTGATCTGTTTTCTCGAAAAAGCTGATGAATGGCGCGGAATTGTGTGCGCAAGCCAATCGCATCGCGACGCGAAATTGATCCGTGTCGTTCTAACAAACTTCAAGAACGGACGTTCGGATAGCTCCGACCAGCGATCCGCATCTATGTAGCTCGGGCAAAGCCGCGAATTTGACTGCTTGCCGACTATGTTTGAACCACTTAAATCCAGTTTTCCGATCGGAAATGGGACACTCATCCGCAGTTGTGGTTTGATCGCTGTGAGCGCGGCTCTACCTTATATATGCGAGTCTTTTCTGGTGCTCTTCGTGAACGAATTCCAGAGTAGACACGGCACGGAATGCTGGGGCCATCTAGCAATGACTCTCGAGGCATGGAAATCGATTTAACTGCTATCTCCTGTCGGCTGGCACAACCGAAATTTTGCTGAGTCAAAAATCTGCGTTTCTGTGGGCCATGCGCGCGGCGACCAATTGCCCTGCCGCAGCAGGCGTCGCGTTGGAAGTAGCCTAGATAGGCGACGAAAACCTACGGATGGAACACCAAACCGATAGTCATTGCGGAATGTCGGCTGGAACGCTGATCCTGGGCTGTGGCGATGCCCTGGTCACCAAAATATGCGGATTGCCGATTGAAAAAATCCGGATCAGCGGAAAGATTTTCACCATACTCGAGACGGACGCTGATTAGAGAAGTAATTCGTATCTTGCAGCCGGCCCGGTAATCGAGCCCCACTCTGAACACCGTACCGCCATCCAGGGGTGCATCTCCGGCAGAGTTGAACGCTTTCACAATGGGACCGGCACTTCGCAGCACGAAGCGAAAAACCGCATCGCTCTGATGCACCGTTGTGTTCTTGAGGGAGAAGGAGGTTAAGCTAGGACCGACGCTTACGTATGGAGCCAAACGCCACTTTCTCGGCCCAAGTCGCATCTGTAGAGAATAGCCTACCTCCCGAATGCGTAAGCGGTCCTTTTCAGTGACATCGGTTCCGCCAATCCTCAAATTGGCCTGCAAGAATGAATAACTTATCTCGTGCGAGAAACGCCGTTGAGTATGAATAGCCACTCTGGACGAAAGCTCAGCCCCGGCTTCGATCTTGAGGGGAAACTGGAGAACATCTGTGACATCCTGAACCGGATCGTAGGTGGCGAGGAAGACGTCACCCAACTCCCGGGGTCGTGATAGCCCGCCATCGAACCCGAACTCTACGCCTGCAAGGCCCCGTCTCTGCGCTTCCGACTTGTCGGGACCCGGTAATTCCGGAGCAATCCCTATCATGCGGTTTGTGGCCGAGGGTTGCGCCTCCGTTTGTGTGCGAATTTGTGCCTGTGTGGGAACTTCTGCCGGAAGCTGGTGCGGTGCATGATGCATCACCCTTATCAGGTAGCGACCGCCGCTATAAGCCTGCCAGCCCATGTTATCTCTTAATAAACTGTTTCGGATCGTGAGGTTCACCTGCCTGATGCCGCGCCCTAACGCTGGGCCAGATTTCGCTGTCGAATCGTCCTCTCTTGTCCCGGTCACGTCACGCGGGTGATCGCACGCGTTCAATTGAATCACCGCAATGCGGCCGTCGGTGAACAATGGCTCGCCGCTTCCGTTGCGGGCAATGCGCGGAACACGCGCTCGTTCCACGAGTTGAACTGCATCCACGCAGTTGGTAAAGACTAAATCGTTAATAATTTTGGAGCGCTCGTCATCAATATTTGGATCGATCAGGTGTGTCGGCGCTTTCGACTGGCTTGACCGTCCTATTCCTATATCGTGTGTGGCAGAAGCGGTCCAGGTTGTAACCCCCATCCAGGGTTCAGAGAGTTGCCATATGCGCAGATGGTGGCGCTTGGCAAAACTGTTTAGGTTCTTTTGATAAGTGGTGTAAGGAGCATGTCCGTCGAGTAATAACACCGACATGGGGCCTTGCCTATAAGCACGGTCCTGCGCTAGAGCCATTGCGGTGTTGTATTTAGTGGTTGAACCGAGCGGGTCACTGGTGGTCCATCCTGCGGCAGTGAACCCTCGGTCGATCTGCTCCTCACTCCCGAGAAACAGCAGATTGGTAATGTCGGAGGGCACTTCTGTCTTCCGTGTTAGCGTCCGAAATGGCAGGTCGGCGACATAGTTTTCCAGCGAGAACTTCTCCTCCGCACTGGCAGTGATCTCACGGACAGGTGTGCCGACCGGATGCTCGATCACGATTGGTTCCTGCAACTTAAGATTGATTTCCGTGCCCGCCGGATACCAGATTTCCGGCTCCGGGAACCGGAGCACCAGAGTCGAGCCGCTAAATGCGAACAAGGCAAGCAAAGGGTCGAAACTGGCTAGCCCGGTTACAAACCCTGTTGCCTTCGAGCCGTAGCTGGCCGTAGCTCGTACACCTTGGATCCGGCCCGTGGAGGAAACCACCTCTCGCGCATCGTCGATCTCAGCAACTCGTGACTTGATCGCCTTGGCAGAGCCGTCCGGAAGTATCAAGGTAGTGAAATCCAGTTGCATACTGGATTTCTCTCGCAGAAGTCCAAGGCCCACTTTCTTCACGTAAGTAACAGTTCCGACAACGCGTGTACCGGCCGGCACAAGAATCGAGTCCCCCACGGTTATCGGTGAGAGTAAGACCGAGTCAACAACATCATTCTGTTTGGAATGAGCGGATGAAATCGGTTGGTTGAGACGGATTTGCAAGAGCGTCCCCGAAGCTACTTCCTGCCCAGACAGAGGTGCGAGCGCAAACAGAACTTGAATCCCCAAGGCTGCGAAGCCCTTGTGAAATGGTCGCACGGCGGCTGCTCCTCAAAAACACTCTGCGGCGAGTGCGGTGGGGATTAGGCGGAGCTTAGCAAAATTACCGAAGATTCCAAGTTACATTGGTCATGGCTTGCTTCGAACACTCCGCGCGGGTGTGCGGGGTGAAGCCGGAAATATGACGCGATCGCCTTCAGAAAACTTTCGATCGTTTCCGATTTGCCTGGCACATCGTCGGATTGAGCACTAAATCCTTCAAAGCCTATTCTGGGCAACGTCATCTTGGCCTTATCGTGGACGCGATTATGGCGTTAATTCTGGTGGACATGACTCTCCCACGCATGAATGGGTTGGAGCTCATCGCGGAAACCAAGAAGAATAAAGACCTGACCGAGACCGGCGCCTGCCCAGTGGCGAAGGGCGAGCCGGCGATCGGCGTCAGTGATCCGGTCGCGTGATCGATGGTGAACGCGTAGATCTTATTGTCCGGCGAGTTCGCTTCGCCGAAGGTTGGGCTCACTGCGTACACAAATGAGCCTTTCGGATCGATGGCGACGCAATGGCAGGATTCGTTGGGATAAGAACCCGCCACGAACGGCGAACCCGGTACCGGGCTCAGAGTGCCATCCGGGTTTATGTGATAACCCATTAGGTCGCCATTGACGAACGAGAGCCCGTAAATGAACGTTCCGGAACAATCAACGCCCGCACCTGCGGTTGCATCATTCTTTGCCGAGTTGATGGGCGCCGGCGGCCATGTTTCGCTCAACTCACCTGTCGAACTGTTAACGCGGAAGAGGGCGATGCCGATACTAGTCTGTGAGGTAGCGAACAGGAATCTGGCCTGCGGATCCCCCGATAAGCCTTCCCAATCCCAAGTTGATGGGTGACGTTCAGGACTTCCACTTCAGTCCGCGGCGTTTTCGTCAACACCGCCGAAAATCCAAACATTCAGCACCTTTTGAAGGCGACAAAAAACATGCGTCCTTATTTCTCGCATGCTGCGCCTGTCGCGACCAATCAATGAGCTCTGGACATGAATTGATCGAAAGAAATTGGCGGCGCGGTTCTCTCCAGTCCCGGCTTCCAGGCCCAAACAACAAGCGGAGTCTTCATGTGCGGAAGCAGGTCTATTGGTTTCCGGTTGCCGTTCTGTTTCGGATCAGTGATCGAGCGGCAAAGCTCACCGACAGAAAGCCCCTCCCAAACCATGGGAAAGTATGTGATTTTTCTCCCAGATCTCAAGGAGCAGTGATTTCCGGCATGGGACCAAAATCGTGAAACACGGGATTCACAAGTGGTACCGATGCCATTAATCCACAATTTCAGCAACTCTGTCCCTATATACCGCCATTTCGTCCCTGACAACGACCGTAACCCTGTGGTAAACTGCGCGGCCAAATAAGAACGGCCGTACGCACGCGCTCGCTAGCGCGACCGTTCCAAGCAGCTGTTTTTCGTAGTCGTCTGGAGTTTTACTCAGTGCCTTTTTGGCAACTGTTACTTCTGGAGGGACCAATGACAACACCAGAACTGCCGAGTCAGAGCTTTCGTGTGAGACGCGAAAGCTGTACACCCACACCACAGCCAATGCAAACAAAGAGAACACTGGCCGCCGTTGTACAAATCACCGCATTGATATTCATGCTGGTATTTGGAGTCAGCATGTTTGCTCAAACCGGAGCTACCACGCCCCTTACACAAAAGGTAATTTCCAGTTTGAACGAATAATCAGAGGGT
>CAZLIE010000063.1:0-22198 GCA_964559345.1 uncultured Terriglobales bacterium | reverse complement strand
TTACGGACCAGTCGCCCTTATGCGTGACTTGTTTCTGGAGAAGCCACTCGCCGATTGCGACCAGGCGCGGATCGGTTGCGGCAACGCCGCTTTCCCCTAGCGCGAAGGCTGCGTATGCCGTGTCCCATACCGGTGACTTGCAGGGCTGCATGCGGAACGTGTCATCTTCTTCGATTCCGAGGGCTTCGAACTCATCAATCGCGCGGATTAGTTGCGGATCGTCGGTGGAGTATCCCAGGCACCGCATCGCGATGATCGAGTTCATGATTGCCGGATAGATTCCCGCAAGGCCGTCGCTCATCTCCATGCGCTCTAGCATCCATTGTTCGGCCCTCTTGAGCGCCAGCGAACGTAGCGGACGAACATGCACGCGCTCCAGCCAATGCGTCACACGATCGAGAACGAGGAAGAAATTTCGCCAACTGACGATCCTCTGCTCCCATTTGAGGCGCAGGTCCGTGTTGTGACGTCCGAGAGGGAAGAGTTCGTCAATGCCCATCTCGTCCGGGATCTTCTTGAAGGGCTTTTTCGCGTATGCGATCGACAGCGGAACCAGGATTCCCCGTGACCAGGACGAGATCTCGTAGATGTTGAACCAGAACCAGTTGGGAAATAGTGTGATCTCGGGCGGGACCGCCGGCACAGCGTCGTAATCGTACTGGCCAAGGAAGCACAGATAGATTTTGGTGAAGGTATTTACGGCAGTCACACCGCCGAGTCGCGTAATGCATTCGCGGGCGCGTACCAGCACGGGATCGTCCTTCTTGTGTCCGGTAAGCTTCAGGCCGAAGTAGGCTTTTACCGTCGCGCTGATATTCGACGGCCCGCCGTGGTAAATCGGCCAGCCGCCGTCTTCGTTCTGATGACGCAGAATCTCCCGCGCAGCCTTCTGCAGACGCAGTTCATCGCGCGTTCCCAGCAGCGTGTGCAGCAGAATGTAATCGGATTCGAGGGTGGTATCGGCTTCCAGCTCGCCGCACCAGTAGCCTGCCGGGTCCTGACGAGCGAAGAGGAAACGGCGCGCGCCGTCAACTGCGGCAGCTACACGACTCGCCAGATCGTCGATTTTTCCAAATACCAACTGGACGGGGGGACGGGGGATGGTTTCGTCCATAGATCATTCAGCTGCGACAGCGGCCGAGGGCGCTGCCTGAATGGCAGCAACAATCTCTGGCGGCAGTCCAAAGCGAACGTTTTCCGCCATCACCTCGACTTCCTGCACGTGCCGGAAGCCCTCCTTGGCTAGGAATTCAACGACTTCTTCAACCAGACATTCCGGGGCCGAGGCGCCGGCAGTGAGCGCTACGGTCTTTACACCATCCAACCAATCGCGCCGGATGGATCGGAAGTTCTCTATTAGATACGCGGGGGTCTCCAAACGAGTCGCAACTTCTACTAGACGGTTGGAATTGGAGCTGTTCTCGGACCCGACTACCAGCAGCAGATCGGCATCCGGCGTGACGTTTTTAACGGCGATCTGGCGGTTCTCGGTGGCATAACAGATGTCCTGGGCGTGCGGACCGTGGATTTTAGGGAACTTGCGCTTCAGCGCTTCGATGATGTCCTTGGCTTCATCGAGCGAAAGAGTCGTCTGGGTGAGATATGCGACGCGCTCCGGGTCGGGCACATGCAGGTTCTCAACCTCCTGCGGACTGCTCACAACTTGGGTCACATTTGGTGCTTCGCCGAGCGTTCCAATGATTTCATCGTGATCGCGATGTCCGACCAGGATCAGCGCATTGCCCTGTTTCGCGAACTTTATGGCTTCTACGTGGACTTTTGTCACCAGCGGACAGGTCGCATCGATGACTTTAAGGTTCCGTTTCTTGCTGGCTTCGCGGACTTCGGGCGCTACGCCGTGGGCGCTGTAAATAACGCGGGCGCCCTCCGGTACGTCCTCTACGCTGTCAACAAAAATTGCCCCTTTTGCCGCAAGATCGTCGACCACATAGCGGTTATGAACGATCTCTTTGCGGACGTAAATTGGGGCTCCAAAGGTCTCGAGCGCGATGCGGACGATGTCAATTGCACGCACAACACCAGCGCAGAACCCCCGCGGCTTGAGCAGCAGGACGGATTTTTGATCTTGATTGTGGATCATTCTTTGCAACTTAGTATAACTGCCAAGGCAGAGTTCTCCGAGTGCAAAACTATAGGCTGAAATGGGCTTAGTCAACGCAACTTCATGAAATGGCGAGCATTAACATTGGCTGGCAAGTGTGGGCGGCTGAATGGGGACGCTTATTGGCGTTGTATGTTACTGCGATTCCATATTGATCTGAAGTGGTCCAATTTTGGCCTGAAGCACGTCTTCACCCTGGAGTCCAAGTCGCTCTGGCCCGACCTAGGCGTTCGCTTTCAGCATTTGTTCGGCATGCTTGAGGGACGTGTCGGTCAATTTCTCGCCACTTAGCATCCGCGCGACCTCTTCCGCGCGCTCTTTTGCAGCCAAGGTGCGGATCGTAGTTCGCGTTCGGCCACTCGATTCTTTCTTTTCAATCAGCAGATGATGGTCGGCAAATGACGCGATCTGCGGCAAATGTGTCACGCAGAGCACCTGATTGTGCGCTCCGAGCGACTTCAATTTGCGGCCGACGGCTTCGGCAGCGCGTCCGCCGATGCCGGTATCGATCTCGTCGAACACCAGGGTGCGCTGCGAAGCGGTCCTTTTCGGTTTGCCATTGCCGTTTGGACGGGTGATTCCGGCGTCCACACTGGCCTTCAATGCCAGCATCACGCGGGAGAGTTCACCGCCTGAAGCGATGTTTTCAATCGGACTTAGCGGCTCGCCGGCGTTCGTTGCGATGAGATACGCGACGGAATCGAGTCCCGAAGCTGACCAGTTAGCCTCGTCTTCTGCGGTCGAAACCGCGACCTGGAAGCGCGCTTTCATGGCCAGTCCATTGATCTCCGCCTCGACAATCTTCTCCAATTTGCGCGCGGCAGGGGCCCGCGTACGCGCAATGGCGCGTGCTTCTGCGAGATATTCCTGCGCCGCAGCGGCCAATTGCTTGCGTAGATGGCGCAGAATTTCGTCCCGATTCTCGACTTCGTTCAGCTTTTTTCCGAGATCTTCTGCGAACGCAATGATCTCTTCCACGCTGCTGCCGTACTTTCTTTTGAGGCGATCGATGGCCGCCAGGCGCTCTTCCACCTGCGCGGAGCGCTCCGGAGAGGCATCAATTCCGTCCGCGTAATCACGCGCGGTGGCGCTTAGGTCCTCAATATCGGCGCGCGCGGAGTCGATCAACTTCACTTTGTCCTGAAATTTGCTGTCGAATCGAGCCAATTCTTCAAGCTGACGCCCCGCCATTCGCAACGTGCTGACTGCCGAAGTGGATGATTCATAGAGCAAATCGTAGGCACTCATGGCCGCCGAATAGAGTTTTTCGGAGTTCATCAGCACCCGGCGCTCGGTTTCAAGGCGCTGATCTTCGCCAGCTTCGAGCCTGGCAGCGTCGATTTCCTTCTTCTGAAAGCTCCAAAGATCGACTAAACGGAGCCGGTCCTGCTCATTGTGCTCAAGTTCGTCGATGCGGACTTGCAATTCTCGCCACGCGCGATGCTTTTCTGCGACCGATTCGAGGTTGATTCCGGCAAAAGAGTCGAGCAATTTGAGCCGGGCAGGTGGATCGAAGGCCAGCACTGCCTCATTCTGTGCGTGAATGGCGGCCAATTCTGGCGCTAACTGCTTTAGAACTGCCACAGTAGCTGGCTGATTATTGATCCACACGCGACTCTTTGCGGCGATTTCACGCTTCAGAATCAGCTCTTCTGCGACGTTTTCGAGGCCGTTTTCGTCCAAAATGCGATCGATTTGTGAACTTTCAACGTGAAATACGCAGCTCAGAACGGCCTTTTCAGCGCCGTGACGCACCACGTCGGTGGACGCTTTGTCGCCCAAGAGCAGCGCGAGAGCGTCGATCAGGATGGATTTTCCGGCTCCGGTTTCGCCGGTAAGAAGGTTCAAACCCGCCCCGAACTCGACCACAATGTGATCAATAACGGCGTAATTCTCAACGCGAAGTTCGACGAGCAATGCGGGTCTCCGAGCCGAGAATAGCTTTTCTGTTTTGTTGTTTCAAACGTTTTCCAAAGCTTTTCACCACGGAGACACGGAGGACACGGAGAAAACCGGAGGGCACGGGGAAAACTTTAAATCGGCTAAAAGCAACCGCAAAGCCTCCAGCGCGTCCTTGATCGATTCCCGTGGCGCTTTTCTCCGTGACTTCCGTGCCTCCGTGGTAAAAAGGTTTGGAAGTCATCCATGCCTCTCTGTGGTGAGAAGGTTTTTACATAAGTACATGTACTTATGTTGGTTCTAAGCGAAGAAAACCCGACCACTTTCTTTGCTATCGAGAGTTGCGGTTTGCTACCTTTAAGCAGAAGGAAATGATGACGTACTCCCCCTTTCTGCTCGCACTTTTCACTTCAGATGTTGCTGGCCTGATCGCGCAAACTGGACCCGTAGCGAAGATCGTCCTGCTCATTCTTCTGTTTTTTAGTTTGCTTTCGTGGTCGATCATCCTGGCGAAGTGGTCGAAGTTCCGCCGCATGCGCGCGCAAAGCGGACGTTTTTTGCGCGCCTTCAAGAAGGCCGGAGCGCGTCTGCAAGACATTTCCGCGGTCTCGGAGCAGTTCAAGCCGAGTCCGCTGGTCGCCGTATTCGAAGCCGGGTTTGACGAATATCGCCGTCAGGGCGGCGGTGGCGCACGCAGCACGACGGCCGTACAGCGCGCCTGCCAGATCGCAGCTTCCGAGGAGATGACGCAGATGGAATCGCGTCTGCCCTGGCTGGCGACCACGGGCGCAGTAACGCCGTTCGTAGGACTTTTCGGCACGGTTTGGGGCATCATTGACGCCTTCCAAGGATTAGGAAACGCAGGCGCAGCCACGCTGCGTGCTGTCGCGCCGGGTATTTCCGAGGCGCTGATCACGACGGCGGCGGGCCTCTTCACCGCTATTCCGGCGGTAATCGCCTATAACCAGTACATGCAGCAACTGCGCGAATTCGGAGCGCGGATGGATGACTTCACCCTCGAGATGATGAACACCATCGAGCGCCCAGTGGCGCAACCCGCAAGAACGAGGGAAAGTGTCGTTCTGGAAGAAAGGTAAGAAGAGAATTTGAGTTCATGAATTTTGAGTTTTGAATTGTTCCGGGATTGGCGGCCGAGTGGGCCTTCTGGATTATCCAGCTTGGAAAATTCAAAAATCAAAACTCAAAATTCAAAACTGGTTCCAATTCAAAAATCAAAATTCAAGAATCCGACATTTTTCTGATGGCTTTCACTAATTCACGCGGCCGGACACAGAGTTCGCTTTCTGACATCAACATCACTCCCTTTGTGGACGTGGTGCTGGTGCTGCTCATCATCTTCATGCTGACTGCGCCCATCATTCAGTCAGGAATTGAAGTGGCCGTTCCGCATACAAGAACGGTGAACCAGATCACTGAGCCGCGGCTGGTGCTTAGCATCGACCGCGATCAGAAGGTTTTTCTCGGAAGCGATCCCATCAACATCAATTCCATAGCGGACACGCTCAAGGCCAAGGTCAAAGATCCGGAGCATCAGTCGATTTATTTGCGGGCGGACGAGAATGTCCCTTTCGGCGCATTTGCGGCGCTGATGGACGCAGTAAAGCAGAGCGGCATCACCAATGTGAGCATTGTGACGGAGCCGATTCAGTCAAAGAATGCCGCACAGCACTGACATCTTCGCAGCGCGCGAGCCCTGGGGCGGATCGCTCCTCGCCTCGCTGCTCTTTCACGGCACGATCTTCGGTCTGATACTCGCTTACGGAGCCGTCATGGGATTTCATCCCAATGATTGGGGCGGTAGCGCGTCGGGTGGCGGAGCGATTTCTGCCACGCTGGTGAGCGCCGCTGCGATCCCACTTCCGCGTGAAACACCGACAGAAAACATCGTCGCCAATGAGTCCACCGGCATTACGAAGTCTGAACCGAAGGAAGTGGCTCCGCCCGAGCCGAAGGCGATCGAAATTCCAAAGACGATAAAGGTGCCTGAGCCGAAGGCGAAGACGCACACCACAACCGAGCGAAAACCGGAACCGGTGCAGCAGGCGACCAACGTCGTCCCCTTTGGCCAGAACGGCCAGGTCCGTCAGAATTTTTCCACATTCAGCACAGCGACTGGCAGCGGCGCTTTGAGCGTCGGAGCGGGTGGCGATTTCGGCAGCAGGTATTCCTGGTACGTGGACAATGTTCGCCGTGTTGTCTCACAAAATTGGCTGATGTACGAAGTGGATCCGCATACTACGCCTAAAGAGCGCGTGTATCTGACCTTCGACATCCAGCGCAACGGACAGCCAACCAATGTACACATTGAACGCTCGAGCGGAATTCCGTCGCTCGATTCCTCGGCTGTTCGCGCACTGCAGAGGATTGATACCTTTGGACCGCTGCCCAACGATTATCGTGGAGGCAGCGTAAGCGCAGAATTTTATTTCGATTACTCGCCGATGCATCGATGAAGCGGTTGAGGGATATTTAACGACGCTCCTAAAAATGATACGAACAAAAACTAGTTCAGCACTCTTCGCCTTCCTGCTCCTGTTTTCCGCATGCGCTTTCGCGCAAACTGACCAGTTCAAGACCGGCACCAATCTTGGCGTCGAGCGCGTCCGCATCGCAGTTGCCGACTTCAAGCCTGCAACTGCCGATCCCAACACCGCCGTTCTGAAAACCACCTTCGACCAGGTGCTGTACTCCGACCTGCAGAATGCCGGGATCTTTGACGTAGTTTCGAAGAGCTTCAATCCGCTACAGCCGGCAGGCAGCCCGCAAGAGATCAAGGTGGATGCCTGGAGCAATCCTCCGACGAACGCGGCGATGCTCGCTTTCGGCAACCTCGGAGTGACTGGCGGCGACGTGCTGGTTTATGGCTGGCTTTACGACGTGAAGAACACGGTTTCGCCGCAGGTGCTGGGGAAGCAATATCGCGAACAGGCGACTCAGGACAACGCGCGGTTGATCGCGCACCGTTTTGCCGATGAGATCATCTTCCGGCTTGGCGGCGGCATTCCCGGCATTGCCGAAAGCAAAATCGTTTACGTCAGCAGTCAGAGTGGCAGCAAGCAGATCTGGATGATGGATTATGACGGATTCGGCACGCGCCAGATCACGCATCTGCCGGCCAGAACGATTGCGCTGTCGCCGCGCATTTCGCCCGACAACTCCCGCATCGCCTTCATTGAACTCGCAGGAACTGCGCAAGTCCGCATGTATTCACTCGAGCTGAACCGGTTGGTGACCTTTCCGCGCTTCGGCGGAACAAATCTGTCACCGGCCTGGTCTCCCGACGGTTTGAAACTGGCGTTTTCGTCTTCACGCACCGGCGATCCTGAAATCTATGTCACCAACGCCGACGGTGGCGATGTGAAGCGCGTGACGGAATCGCCTGGTCCGGACGTTTCTCCGGCGTGGAATCCGAAGACCGGAGCGCAGATTGCCTTCGTCAGCGGCCGAACCAAGCTGCCGCAGATTTACACGATGGAATCGGACGGCACGAACGTCCAACGGATGACCGACACCGGTTATGCGGTGTCGCCGTCATGGTCGCCGAACGGGCAGTTTCTCGTATTTGCCTGGGCGCGATCGTATGGTCCCGGAGTGCCCGGTTCGCGCGACGTCTATATTATGGATGTCGCCAGCAAACAGTGGTCGCAGTTAACCAGTAATTCCGGGACGAACGATGTTCCATCGTGGTCGCCGGACGGGCGGCACGTCGTGTTTCAGTCGAACCGCACTGGCAGCAATGAAATTTGGACAATGTTGGCCGATGGCACGCAGCAGCATCAGCTCACGCATGGCGGCCGGAATGAGCAACCGAACTGGAGTTGGAAGTAGTTGGGCATGAGTTCGCAGCAGTGATGAAAAAGGACTTCGGAGGAGAGAGAGTGAATCGTAGAAGTTTGCAGCACGCGACACAGATCGCGGCACTTGTTTTCTTACTGCTGGTTGCCGGATGCGGCAAGAAGAAACCCGTGGCGCCACCACCACCGCCGCCACCACCACCGGCTGCCCCAACCGCGTCAATCTCGGCGAATCCCGCGGCGATTAATGCCGGGCAGTCAACGCAGTTGACCTGGCAGACCGACAACGCGACTGACGTGTCGATCGATGGACTCGGCAGCGTCAATGCAATTGGCACACAGACTGTGACGCCGACTGACTCAACAACTTATCGCCTGGTAGCGAAAGGTCCGGGCGGAACCCAGGAAGCGACGACGCGCGTAACCGTAAATCGCCCTCAAGCCGTACAGCAGTCCGCACCGACGGTATCGCTAACGGATCAGCAGTTGTTCGATCAAAATGTGAAAGACGTATTTTTCGATTATGACAGTTATGACGTTCGTCCCGCAGAGGCGCAACAGGTGCAGGCCGATGCGCAGTTCATCAATCAGCATCCAAACTGGAAGATCATGATCGAGGGACACTGCGACGAGCGCGGTTCCACCGAATACAACATGGCGCTGGGCGACAGCCGCGCGCAGTCGGCGAAGCAAGGCCTGATCACGGCGGGAGTGAATACCAGCCGCATCAATACCACGAGCTTCGGAAAAGAGAAGCCGTTCTGCACCGAATCGAACGAACAGTGCTGGCAGCAGAACCGGCGCGCGCACCTGGTGTTAGTACCGTAATAGAAGAAATGGGGACTCGGGATGCCGCGTCTCCAACAACAACAACGACGATTTCAGGCGGACGCAGCTCGCTGCGATTTGCCGGATGACAAATATGAGAAAACTTCCTCAAAGCATCGGAACGGTTGTGGTCGGATTTCTCTTGCTGGCGGCGCCGGCGTCTGCCGCCAACAAAGAAATGGTCCAGCTACAGACGCAAGTGCAGGCGCTTCAAGACCAGCTCCAGCATCTTCAGCAATCGAACGACGAGCGTTTTGGAGCGATGCGCGGCTTGCTGGAACAGAACACCGACACGATCAATCGTGTTGCCAACTCGCTCGACGCGATTACGCATTCGCTACAAGGCCAGAGCGCCGATCAGGGCAGCAAGATCGATCAGGTCTCCGGCCAGGTCCAGGCGCTGCATGATTCTGTCGATGAGTTGAAGGCACGCATGGCGAAAGTCAGCAAGCAACTGGATGACATGGCCGCCGCGCAACAGAACCTGCAGTCAGCGCCTTCCGGCGGTCAGCCAGGTCAACCTGGGTCGGCAACCGGTCCGCAGGGACAACCGCAGGCGCAAGCTCCGCCCCCCGATGTTCTATACAACAACGCGATCAGCGACTACAACGGCGCCAAGTACAACCTGGCCACGCAAGAGTTCGGCGATTACGTGAAGTATTACGGCAACACCGATCTTGCGGGAAACGCGCAGTACTACATCGCGGACATCGAATATCGCCAGGGCAATTATCAGCAGGCGGTTCAGGATTACGACAAGGTTCTGGAGCAGTATCCCAGCGGCAACAAGGCCGCCGCAGCCCAACTGCGAAAGGGATACGCGCTGTTGAATCTGAATCAGCGCGATGCCGCTATGAAAGAGCTGCGAAGCCTAATCGCACGCTATCCGCGCTCACTCGAAGCGCAACAAGCCCGCGACCGCCTGCGCAGCTTGGGGGCAAACACCTCAGCCTCCAAGCCGAGTCCGAGCAGGCGGTAGGACGGCGGCTGTTGGCGCTGGGCTGTCGGCGTTCGGCCAGTTAAGATCTTCGGTGCTTCCAGCAAGAACATTTCAACTCGCGATTCCTCAAAGTTTTCATCTCCCACAAAAATTTGTCATTCTGAGCGAATGATCCAACTTGATGATTTGTCGGAGAAAGACAAACAGGGCTGTCGGCTCACAACCGGAAGCACCCTGAGCTGGCCGAACGCTGACAGCCGCTTTACCATTACAATCTTCCTCACTCCATGAGCAATCCCGGCGCACTTTACCGTCCTTACGACGAACTCATCCAGATAAAAATCCTCGGTAAAGAATTTCAAGTGCCTGCCGGCAACATGTTGCTGCGCGCAATGCAGTATCTCGCACCGGAAAACGTGGCGATGGGGAGGTTTTGCTGGAACGAAGAATGCCAATACTGCCGCGTGACGCTGAAGGCAACGCCAGAAAGGCAACCGCGCCAAGCGCTCTCCTGCAAGCTAATGGTGCAACCGGGAATGGAAGTGGTAGAAGCATCGACGGAGATCAAGTATTGCTTGAGAGATTTGGGGTTGGAATGAGGCTTTCGGCGATCGGCGCTCAGCGTTTGGCCAGCCGACAGCGATTGCGCTATGCTGCGTCATTCCGCCGCCGTATCAGATTTGTCATCCGACTCCGCGCAAGCGGAAGAGGGATTTGCTGTCCTTAACCTCTCGAACAATGTGCAGGTGCCGAAAGCCGAGCGCCGACAGCCCTGACGCAACTCTTCTTTTAAGCCCCCCATCTCTCTAACAGGAGACCCCATGCCACAGCACAGAGACGAAGACGCAAAGAAGGGCACCGTTGAGAGCGACAAACCAAAGCAGCACAGCGACGAATCCATGGCTGGACAATTGCCCCATGGTACCGGCGATAGTCGAATCGAAGGACAGGACACCGATTTCCCAGAACCCGGCGAGAATCCCGAACACAGTGGACAGACGCAGGACCCTGGACATCGCCAGAAGATGAATCAGAACGATAAGAAAGATGATCCGCTGGCAGCATGAGGAAGGGCAGCGTTCGGCGGTCGGCAAACGAAAGGCTGTCAGCCTTCGGCGTTCGGCCCCGTAGCATTCTGGAAAGGTTAAGGACAGCAAATCCCTCTTCCGCTATCGCGGATTCGGGATGACAAATTCGCGGATTCGAGATGACCTAATCGCCGCGATGACTCTTTCATGGCCGAACGCCGACCGCCGACAGCCGAGCGCCCTCGTTACGACCCGTAGAACGCCTTCATGAACCTGTAGAAATTCCACAGATCTACCTTCGACGACATCTCGTAGGGCGAGTGCATCGACAGCAGCGGGATTCCGAAGTCGATTACGTTCATGTCTTCGCGCGACATGAATCCGCCGATTGTGCCACCACCACCAACGTCCACCTTCGGTGTTTGCGTCTGCCACGGGATATTGTTGCGGTCGAGGATTGCCACCATCTTTGCCGTGAATTCCGAGGTTGAATCAAAGCCGCGACCGTATTTTTTGACACTGACGCCGTAGCTGAGCTTGGCTGCGTTGCTGGCCTCGCTGGTTCCCGGGAATAGCGGATTGATGCCGTCGTTCGTGTCCGCGGAGATTACTTCTGCATTATGCAGTGCGCGGCGCACATCCAGATCGGAGTACTCGTGCCCGCGCTGAGCGCCCGTGATCTCCGCATAAGTGGCAGTCAAAAATGTCGAACCGGCGCCGGTGTTGTTCACCGATCCGACCTCCTCATAATTCGTCAGATAGGCCAGCGCCGTGTATTTCGGCGGACCATTCGCATCCATGAGCGCACGCGCTGCACAGTACGAGGAGAGCTTATCGTCTTGCCCGTATGCGCCGATCATCGAGCGATCCAAGCCGACGTCTGCGGGTTGGGCAGCCGGAACCAGAGCAAGCTCGGAGCTGACAAGATCCTCTTCGTGAATGTTGTACGTGGAACTCAGGACACGCTCAGCCTCGGCAGCGACACCTTTGTCATTCGGCATGTTGCCGATCACCGGATCGAGCTCCTCGCCCTTAAGCACGTCGGCGTAGGTGCGCGTGCGCAGCTCGGTGTCGGAGTGCGGGGCGTTGTCGGGGATGACGAACAGCGGATCGCCGGCATTAAAGCCGATATGCACGTCGATGTTGCGGCCATCTACTGTGCTGATGCATCCGACCAGCGCGAGCGGCAGGTTCGACCATTGATACTTCTTGATGCCGCCGTAGTAGATGGTCCTGAACATCGCGAAAGCGCCATCACCGGCCTGATAGATCGGCCGCGCTTTGAGATCAATGTGTGGGCTGTCCTGGTGGGCACCGACAACACGCGATCCATTGACCATCGGCTCGGAACCGATCACCGCCAGGATGAGCGCGCGCTCGCGATTTACAAAGATCAGCTTCGCTCCCGGCTTCACCTGTGCAGAATTCGTGCATTCTGAGAACCCTGCTGCTTTCGCTGCGCGCACCACTTCGTGAGTGGAAGTCATAGCCGTCTTTGCAATCGTCATGTAGTGCTTGTAGTCTTTGGCGAAATTCTCGACCTCTCCCCGCTGAGGCTGCGTGAGCAGCAGCCATCCAGATTTGCGCGAGGACCAGTCTCCGCCGACGTTGGGCTGCGCAGATGTATTGGATTGCGCGGAAGCGTCAGCTAGAACAAACGCGAGACAGATAAGAACAAAGGTGACTCGAGGCATCGATTGAACTCTCCGGTTGAGGATGAACTTGGAATTGTAGCTGCAAGTTGGCTGTCGGCAGTCGGCGCTCAGCGTTTGGCTATGAAAGAGTGATCGCGATGATGTGTCATCCCGACTCCGCCATAGCGTGCAGATTTGCCATCCCGGCTCCGCGATAGCGGAAGAGGGATCTGCTGTCCTCAACCTCTCGATAGTAAGAAGGGGCCGAACGCTGACAGCCGAACGCCGACAGCCGCGCCTCAGGACATCGCTTCGACTTCACTTCTGCGCCATATCCGGAAGACAAACAGCGCTACCAACAGACATAACAGTCCTCCGCTCAGATCTAGCGCAACGTCCAGGACGGAAGACGTGCGTCTCGGATCGAAACTCTGGTGCCACTCATCGAGAATGGCGGTCGTGAGAGTGATACCGATAGCGAAAGCAGCCGACTGAAAGCGAAGATGACGGGCCCGGTTCGCGGAGCGATCTGCAATCGTATGGAACCATGCACGGAACGACAGCAGGCAGAGGATGCCGTAACCGACGAAGTGCCCCGTCTTGCGGACATAATGATGAAATTCAGCGAACTGCTCAGGGGACAAACGAATATGCAGTGCTGCGAGAATCTGCGCAAGCCAGCTTCCGGTCAAGTTGCTGGGCAAGCTAAAGGACTCGACGGCAATTACGGCCAGCCAGAAGAGTACCGGCAACCAATATTTGTAGTCCAAACGTCGCGAGGTCAACTGGTTGGTTACTCCAGCCTGTAATTCGGAGCTTCGCGCGTGATGATCACATCATGCACGTGGCTCTCGCGCAGACCCGCGCCGCTGATGCGTACGAAGCGCGCACGCTGTTGGAGTTCGGGAATCGTGGAGCAGCCGACGTATCCCATTCCGGAACGCAGGCCACCGATCAACTGGAGGATCATGTTCGCAAGCGGTCCGCGATAGGGAACACGGCCTTCAATTCCTTCGGGGACAAGCTTCGCGAGGCGGTTGCCGTTCTCCATCATCTCGGCGGCGGGCGTCTCGTCATCGTTGCTCTGAAAATAACGCTCGCTCGAACCTTGCGCCATCGCAGCAAGCGATCCCATACCTCGATACGCCTTGAATGAGCGTCCCTGATACAGAATTGTTTCGCCGGGACTTTCGTCAACACCGGCGAACAACGATCCGATCATCACCGAGCTGGCGCCGGCAGCGATGGCCTTCGTGATATCTCCGGAGTACTTGATGCCGCCGTCCGCAACGAGGGGCACGCCGGAATCCTTGGTGGCGCGGTAGGCTTCGGCAATTGCGGTGATCTGGGGAACTCCGGCGCCAGTGACAATGCGCGTAGTGCAAATCGATCCTGGACCGACGCCGACCTTGATGCCATCGGCTCCGGCTTTCGCCAGCGCGCAAGCGCCATCGAATGTGGCAACGTTGCCGACGAGCAAATCGACTTCCGGCAGCTTGCTCTTAATCTCTCTCACCGCATTCAGCACTATCGAGGTGTGAGCGTGCGCGCTGTCGATCGCGACCACGTCAACTTTGTATCGGGCCATCTCCTGAGCGCGTTCGAGGTAGTCGCCAGTCGCGCCAATGGCCGCGCCAACGCGGAGCCTTCCTTGAGAATCCTTCGCGGCTCCGGGATATTTCAGCTTTTTCTGGATGTCCTTGACGGTGATCAGGCCTTTGAGCGTTTGCTTGTCATCGACGACGAGCAGCTTCTCGACGCGATGCTTGTGCAGAATGCTTTCGGCCTCTTCGAGCGTGGTCCCAACCGGAACGGTAATGAGGTTGTCCTTCGTCATTACCTTGGAGACCGGGATGTCGGTGCGGGTCTCGAATCGCAAATCGCGGTTGGTGAGAATCCCAACCAGCTTCTTGTTCTTCGTGACCGGGACGCCGGAGATCTTGAATTTGCGCATCACGTCGAGGGCGTCGGAAATCTTCGCGTCAGGCGAAATTGTCACTGGATCCACGATCATTCCGCTCTCGGAGCGCTTCACCTTGTCCACCTCGGCGGCTTGCTGCTCGATGGTCAGATTGCGGTGAACGATTCCCAGCCCGCCTTGCTGCGCGATGGCGATCGCGAGCGGCGCCTCGGTGACCGTGTCCATGGCGGCGCTGATGATCGGGATGTTGAGCGTGATACTGCGTGTCAGCCGAGTTTGCGTGTTGGCTTGTGCCGGGATTATGTCGGACTGTGCCGGCAATAGGAGGACATCATCAAACGTGAGTGCCTCAGGTACGGGAAAATGAATCATTCAGTAGAAACTCTCTTTTTTCCATTGTAGCCGCAGATTAGTGCTGGGGCACGTCCGGGGCTGGCGCAAAGCGGCGCTGTAAACGCTTAACGGGCCGGTTCATCCTGTCAGGCGATGACTGACTCACGGCATCGAGACGAGCCATCCGAGAGGCTCTCGGATGTTATCCGTATGGCGGAGCGTGCTCGGCTTCGAGCAATCGAGTTGCGCAGTGAGACGCGGGAGACTATGGAATACGCAAAACGTGTGCGAGCACTGATAGAGAAAACGCAACACGACGTCAACGACTAGGCCAAATATCCGCTACCTGGAATGGCTGATACCCTCGTCAGCCACTTGGCCACTTCGGTGCGAAGAATGAAGTGAAGCTGCACATCCTCATGGTCAAGGATGCGCCATGATCCCTCGCATCCCCTGAATTCCACTTCGTTTCCGCGGAGCCGATACTCGTTGAAAGCGCCACCTGAAAAATTCAGCCGCAGCCACGGAAGATAATGCATCGCGGCCATGATACCAATTCTGGCCCGTCATGGGCGCAGATGCCCGATGGCTGTGGGCACGTTACAAAAGAGTTGCAGACCACTTCGCCAGAATGCCGTCTCTCTCTATCGCATACAAAATTGTTCGTGATCTCGGACCCGACTAGGTCCGGGCGCGACTCAAGTTCGTGCTCGATCGCAGATTGGAGTTCCTGTCGCGGCGCTTACCTGCGCAATCGTGGAATGGAAATTGGGAGTGGGATAAAAGTAGCTCATGCAGCATTTTGTGTTTCTTCTTCAACGCTGACACATTACCTCGCTTGTGCATTGATCGGAACGTGATCGATCAGGCCGATCGCGTGCTGGGCGGCGGGTGGCCATTACTTTTCCCATTCGTGAATGAAGACCGGATTTCCACCGGACTGGCAGCTGAATCCGTACGCCGGAACGCGTGCTCCTGCCGATGTCCACTGATCGAAGATCGATCTGGATTCTCTCGGGGACGTGAAGTTGATTTGGGAGGCGAGCAGATTTAGCCCGGTATGGCTTTTCCCAGACTGTCGGTACGACTCTCACGACTCGAGTATTTCACTGAAAACGGCAACAGGCGTTGTTAATGTCAACTGATCGTCTTCGAACGATTCGCATCTTTCTTTGTCGAGTGCCGGCAAAATCATTTCCAGAAGCGGATCCGGCGATGAGACACGCGGCTGGCGATCTCTGCATTACTCAGAAAAAATTCCTGCGCTGTCCTAGGCACTCGTGAGGACCTCAAAATTCCGATTCATTGGCATGCTTCAGCGCGACTTCAGAAAAGAAACAAACGCAAGTTTTCCTAGAAATCGTGTTTGAGATGTGAGTGATCGTCCTTCAAATGTCGCGACGTAAACTTGCGTAACACGAACTCTTGGATGACCGCATTCGCTGCACGCCCGCCGACGCCGATCAGGGCACTGCTGAGCACCAGGTTTGCTCCGCGATCTTTGTCGGGATAATAGGCATTCGCGATCGCACCTGAGGCCAGGTCGCCCCCGATGTTGGAAAAGTTGATCTCGCGGCGTCCGTCGTCTCCTCGAATGACAAATGGATTCGAGAGCGCATGGAGCAAGCGGGATTTCGTGCTGCCCGTACCCTGATAGAAGTAGCGCGGATCCTGGTGCAGGAGTGACGGGAGTATGGCATCGCCAACCATAATATTGGTATAGCCGCCGGCAAAACTGGCTCCGAGGCGTTGACCGAACCCCTTAGCCCCCTGTTGATAGCTCGGATAACCGCCCATTTGATACATCGCGGCATTCAACGTGAAGCCAGCGGTAGTCACTGGATCGGTCAGGAATTTCGTCGCGAGATGAAACTTCATTTTCGCCGTGAGGGGTGCAGCGTTCTGGTCATAAGCGACATAGAAGTTTGGTATGACGCCGACGATTCGCTGCCGCTCTTCGCTCTTCAATTGTTCAGCCGCTACTTCCTCTTTTGGAACAACGTTCACCGTGGTCTGCACGCTTGCTATGTGCAGGTCGATGCCAGTAAGTATGAAGTATTGGCCTGGCTTTAGGATGATGTTGTCCGATGTCCACTGCGCAAAACCTGCGGCACTGACGGTCACGTGGTAGGGCGTCGCCGGTTTAACGCTATCCAGCCTGAAGAAGCCAGTGTCCGGCGTTACAGCGCGCCGCTCATCAGCTGGTCTTTGTCCTTGCAAGAGAACGGTTGCGCCAGGAACGACTCCACCTGTGCCGTCAACTACAGTGCCGACAATTGTTCCCGGCTGCGGTTCTGGTGCTGAGAGTTGCTGGGCCGCGCTCGTCGCGGCACAAAAACAAATCAGGAATGCCCGGAGGCATTGAGCGAGGTGCGACTTCATTAACTGCTCCTGCAATCAACTTCTGCAGGATCAGTGCACGACGCATTCCAAAGCATTTCTGGCTACAAGTGCTTGAATTTGCTGCGCGCGAATCACGATCAAGATGTCGAAAGTCGCACGTGTCGATCTGGGGATCGACATTGCGACAAAACTTCGACAACGCAGAGCAAAGTTGACGGCACAATCGAAAGCGAAGCCCGAAGAGAATCCTTTGGGCTTCGCTTAAAGTTGCGAGCGTCATCTGCATTGAAGACGGAGTTGGGATCAGTACCGCCCATTTTTGTATGTGGGAGCTCGCAGACATTCTGGAAACAATCACTGTGCCTTTCGCAGTGACTACCAAAGTGCAGTTCAAAGGAGACATTCGTGAATAACGGGAACACGCGCTCTTCATTCCGGCTTAGTAAGGCAAGGAACATGCCAAATTGAAAATCGCATAAGTCACTTGAATCGGCGACTCAGGTTTTAAGCGCGTGCGTGGAAAGTCGAAATTGTCGATCAACAAAATCGACGGTTAGTGCACGATTGAGGAGTCTTGTTGCACACTGTTCATGATGAACCTTTGTCAGAGCCGACGAGCCGCATGGCGATTGCAAACAAAAGACTTACGGATATTCCACACATCAACACGCCGAGAACGCTCTCTACTGGCCCCAACATCCGCCACTTAAATGGAAGGGTGACATCTCCATAGCCAACTGTCGAGTAACTGCTCGCGGAGAAGTAAAGAGCAGATTCCCAGGTCGGGAAGCAAAACCAGCGATAGCAGCTCGCCCACAGCAGAATCTGTAATCCGTGCAACACCACCGTCGTAGCTGAAAATCGAACGACGAGCACCGCAGAACGAAGCGGTCCCAGGGCGTGAATATCGCTTTTCAGGACATGTTTTACCCAAGCTATGAGTCCACCGATCCCGGCAGAATGCAACCACAACGTAAGGCTCACCAGCACGACAGCTACGCCAGCCTGGTGGAAAAACATTCATCACTCCTGCGTTTGGCCGAGTTGCTGCCGCCACCAAGCCTCTTATAGAGCTGAACAAGACTCTGGTAATCATTGTTCCGCGCTCGCGTTAGCACGAGTTCAGCTTGGAACAGTGCCCGCTGGCTATCGAGGACCTCGAGATAATTTGCCGTGCCGCACCGATAACGCATGAGCGAGACGATGACCGGCAGGCAATCTGCGCCGCGCTTAAGGGCGATTCAATGCGGTCACCAGTTCGCCCTGATAGGTCGGATAATCCGTGTATCCCTTTGCATGGCCGCCGTAGAAGGTCTTTTGGTCAGAGTGATTTAGTGGCCAGTTGTTCTTGAAGCGCTCCGGCAAATCCGGATTTGAGATGAAAAGCGTCCCGAAGCCCGCGAGATCCGCTACATCGTCTGCAAGCAATTGCTCGGCGATCTCCTTGGTCAGGCCGCCGGTCAGTATGATGGTGGCGCCGTATGTCTGGCGCAACTTGATCAAGAACTCCTCCGGCACCGCAGGTTCCGGGTCGAGTTGGCTTCCGCGTACTAGGTGAATGTACACCGCTCTGCGCTTGCCGAATTCCTGCGCGAGATAAAGAAATGTTTCTTCGACTTTCGGGTCGGGCGGCATTTCGTTGAAGCTGCCATAAGGAGCTATGCGAACTCCAACGCGATTGGCCCCGAGCACGCCGGCAACCGCATCGAATGCTTCGAGGGTGAGCCGCGTGCGAGTTTCTTTGGATTGGTTTCCGTACTCATCGGTGCGTTCGTTTACGACCGAGTTCAGGAATTGGTCAAACAAATATCCATTCGCTCCATGAATCTCGGCGCCATCGAATCCCGCATTTTTGGCGTTGCGTGCGGCATGTTCGAAGTCGGCGATGACCTGCTTTAGCTCGTGCACGGTCGCAACACGCGGCTTGCTCGAGCGTACGCTGGCTGGCTTGCCGGCTTCGTCGAGAGCAAAGACATTGCTGTTCTGTGGGGCCTTATCCGTGGAACTCAAGGGAGATTCACCGTTCCGCTGTAATGACGTGTGAGAGATTCGGCCAACGTGCCATAGCTGAACAAAAATCTTCCCACCGCGGCTATGGACAGCGTCTGTGACCCGCTTCCATCCTTTCACCTGCTCCGGCGAGTAGATACCCGGCGTCCACAGGTAGCCCTGGCCTTGCTTCGAAACCTGCGTGGCCTCACTGATGATCAGACCCGCACTGGCGCGCTGCTGATAATATTCGGCATTCAACTCTTGGGGAGCATCGCCCTGCCCGGCCCGCGCACGAGTCAAAGGCGCCATGACGATTCGATTTTTCAGTATGATCGAACCCAGGCGGTATGAATCGAATAAGATTTTCATCGTTTTATACTCCATCGCTCAATAGCCCAGCTCATGTTCCGATCAGGCTTGTGATTTGTCGGCCAAATAAAATGATCAATGCACGGCAACGTGGCCGCCCTTGCCGGGTTCATTTCCCTTGAGCAAAAACGAACCAAGAAACATGACGGCCGCGATCACAGCCAAAAGCCAGTACACTTCAACGTACGAGAGGGCTGAGGCTTGACGTTGAAGCAGGCCATATAGTCTGCCAAGCGTTTGTCGCCGAGCCTCGTGCGCGCTGAAAGCCGTGTGGCTCAGCCGCATTGTCATCGCCTCAATTGTCGCTTGGTATCGACCGGAGCGCGTATGCTCCGCTAACACAGACTGGTGATATTGACTCCGGCGCGCGATCAGTGTGGTCACCGCGGACGTCCCAACGCTCATTCCGATGTTACGCATGAAGTTCATCAGTCCCGCAGCCGCATTGGCTTTTTCGGGTGGAAGGCCAACATAGCCGGCCATCGTAAGCGGGACGATCAAGAATGCGACCGGTAGATACTGCCAAACGCGCATCCATGTGGCAGAACTAAAACTTATCAGTAGATCCATGCGCTCCGACGAGATGTACATTCCAATCGCCAAGGTGATCCATCCAAAAGCGAGGAGATGGCGCGCTTGGAATTTGGTGGTAAGACGGCCAGCCAGTGGCATTAGGCACATGAGGAGAACGGCGGCCAGGGAAAGCACCAGACCCGCTTTATACGCCGTGTAACCCATCAAGGTCTGCAGAAATTGCGGAAGGAGGACGACGCCACTGAGCAAGAGGAATCCGAATGCGAAGAACATTACATTGATGCTCGCGAAGTTGAAGTTCTTGAACAAGCGAACATCTACAATCGGGTCCTTCTGAAGCCATTCCCAAATCACCAGGGATACCAGTCCTACGGCAGAGATGACGATGAGCGCAGTAATGAAATGAGATCCGAACCAGTCGTCTTCCTGTCCCTTGTCAAGTACGATCTGGAGGGCGGCAACTCCGATCGCCAGTAGAGAGAAGCCGACATAGTCGAATCGAGCGGTTCCCTTCTTGATGCGAGGCAAGTGCGGTGGATCTTGAAGAAGCTGATACACCAGCACCAAGGCGAGAGCACCGACCGGTACGTTGATGTAAAAAATCCAGCGCCACGAGTAGTTGTCAGTGATCCAGCCACCCAGAGTGGGGCCAATGGCCGGCGCGCAGACGACGGTGATGCCATACAGGGCAAACGCCAGTCCTTGTTTTTCCGGCGGAAAAGTGTCTGCGAGGATAGCTTGCGCCATCGGTTGGAGACCCCCACCGAATGCACCTTGCATCACTCGGAACAAAAGCAGCAATCCGAGACTCGGCGCAATTCCACACAAAAACGAACTCACGGTAAAAAGGGCGATACAGGCCAGGAAGAAGCGCTTACGGCCCAACCAGCCGACTAAGAAGCCGTTGATGGGAAGCACGATAGCGTTGGACACCAGATAACTGGTTAACACCCACGTGCTCTCATCGTTGCTTGCTCCCAAATTGCCTGCGATGTACGGCAATGAGACATTCGCGATGCTGGTATCGAGCACTTCCATAAAGGCGGCGAGCGACACCACCACGCCGATCAGCCAAGGATTGACCTCCGACTTCCCCGCTGGCTGTTCAAAGACGACGGCGTGAGTGCTCATCGAACTCTCACATCGGGCTCTACGGATAAGCCTGGCTTCAGCAATCCGTCTGCATTGAAGCTTTGTCCGGCAATACGATCGAAATCGATGCGAATTGGCACTCTCTGCACAATCTTGACGTAGTTGCCGGTCGCATTTTCGGGAGGCAACAGGCTGAAAACAGATCCCGTACCGCCTCCCATGTTGGTTACGTGCGCTTTCCATTTCCGGCCATACGCATCCACTTTGATCTCGACTGGTTGCCCTGGAAGCATGTGGGCCAGTTGTGTCTCTTTGAAATTAGCGGTCACCCAGATGTCATCGATCGGGACGACATCCAGCAGTTCTTGCCCGATGCTTACGTTCTGACCCACTTCGACAGTTTTCTTACCGGCAATTCCCGTAACCGGAGAACGGATGATGGTGTAGCTGAGGTTGAGTTCCGCTTGATCAAGTTGCGCTTTGCGCTGCAGCACGGTCGCATCTGCCGCGTCCGCCCTGGCGCGTGTGACTGAAACTTGTTGTGGCGCCGTCTGGGCGCTGCGTAAATCAGCCTTTGCCTGGAGGAGCTTGCCTTGCGCTTGCCGGAGTGCCTGCTCTGCTGCGAGGACCGAAGCCTTCGCCGAGACAACAGCCGCCCGGTTCGCTGTCGCAGCCGCGTTTGCCTGATCGTAGAGTTGGTGGGAGATGTCGTCTTTCGCTACGAGTTGACGGTAGCGCACCAGGTCGGCATCGCTCTTCACGGCGTTTGCCTCCGCCTGCTCCGCAATGGCCTTCGCCGACTCGAGATTCTGTTCTGCGCCAACGACTCCGGCTTCTGCGTTTACGACTGCCGTTTGGGCAGAAGCGAGGTTGCTGCTCGTCGAGACCGAAGTGATTGGCACATTCCAGTGTGAACTTGCGGCAGTGTCTTCCGCATCAGCGAGATTCGCTTGCGCTTGCGCGACGGCAATCTTATAGTCCCGCTGATCGATTGTGACGAGCACGTCGCCAGCATGCACGAGTTGTCCTTCGATGAACTTCACTTCCTGGATCTGGCCGGTGATGCGCGCACTCAAGGGCATGATGTGGCCGTCGATCTGGGCGTCGTCGGTGTCTTCATGTTGAAACGCGTGCCAGACGAAGTAACCACCGCCGATCAGAACCAATACAGCGGCTAACAGAATGATTGCCAGCCTTCTGCGACGCTTCCCAGCTGCATCGACACTGGTCGCCAGCTTTTCCAGGTCCTCCACGCCTACTGCTCCTTCAGATTCGCCGTTGCGGCCGTTCTTTCCCTCGTTTCCCAAGTCGGGACGCCTGTGAGTTCCAGCGGTGTTGGTTTCGGGTG
>CAZLIE010000062.1:0-22621 GCA_964559345.1 uncultured Terriglobales bacterium | reverse complement strand
TCTTGAAGAAGGGTGAAAAGGTAAGGGCGCAAGTGCTCGCGATTGAGCCGGAACATCGCCGCTTATCGCTCGGCATCAAGCAGATGCAGCCCGATGTTTGGGAGACCTTCTTCGCCACGCATCGCCTCGGCGATGTAGTTAGAGGCAAGGTGCTGCGTACCGCTCAGTTCGGCGCCTTCGTCGAGATCAGCGACGGAGTCGAAGGGCTCTGCCACAACTCGGAGGCTACCGACGCGAATGGTACGCCGATCAAGCTTGAACCCGGACAAGAGCACGATTTCAAGATCATCAAGATGAATCCGGAAGAGAAGAAGGTCGGTCTCAGCCTGCGCGCTGTGGGCGAGGAGGCCAGCCGCTCCGACGTTGAAGCCTACAAGCAGCCGGTCTCGAGTTCCACGACGACACTTGGCGAAATCATGAATTGGAAGCGGGCCAGCAACGATCAGGACTGATCGGCTTCCGGTTTACGAAAACAAAAAAGAGCCCGTCAGCGATGGCGGGCTTTTTGTTTTCGGTAGTGCAGGTAATGTCACGCTGCTTGTGTAAATAGCTTGAGGGTGCGGCTCTTCCAATCGAGGCGGAAGCGATGGAAGATCGAGTAAATGATGCGGTCCACGCTCTGCACATTGACGAAGCAAACCATGGGCCGAGTTCGCCGCACTTCCACAAAACAGCGTTCCATGACATTAGTGGTGCGCAGTTTCTTCGATAAATGCCGGGGGAAACTGAAGAACGATAGTATTTCGGGCAGATCATTTCCTAAGCTATCCGCGAGGCGCGGGTAAGCTGTATGCCAGCGGCGATGAAAACGGCGAAACGCCGCTTCGGCTTGGCGCCGACCTTCGGCTCGATAGATCGCCTGGGCATCTGCTTTGACGTCGTCGTAGTCGCGCTTGCGTACCTTCTCGAGAATGTTGCGCATTTTGTGCACCCAGCAACGTTGATGTGGAACTCGCGGATACACGGTTTGAATCGCCACCGCCAATCTGGCACAACCGTCGGTTACGATCAGCAGCAGGCGATCTCCGCTCAGACCACGGCGATACAGATCCTGCAACAACCCTTCCCAGGCGGACCGGCTTTTTCTCGGACTGCGCAGAAACCTGAGCAGATGGCGTGTGCCGTCGGTTCGTACTCCATAGGCGACCAGCATTTGCACAACGTTTGCGCCCCGCTGGCCGTCGCACTCGCAGACTGACTCCATCGCGGAACAAATACGCCCATTCGTCTTTCAGCGTCGCTTGATGAAAGCGATGCACCGCCACATCCAAACCGCGCGTCAGCCGGGAGACGCTTTGCGCGCTGATGGGCTTGTCGGTCAGAGTGGCCATGACTCGCCCTACTGTCGGAACATCCGAGGTGGTGGACAGCAGTTCTATTTTTTTTGGGTGTAGCTTTCTCGGCTTTGGGAATGAAATTGGACGTAAGAGCACAACTGTGAGCGCACTGGTAATTTCGTGGGTCGCATTCGCTATTGTTGGGCTTGTCTCATCGCTCAAGCGGTGAGCGCTACCAATGATTACGTGCGCGAAAGCAGACCTAAGAACAGAAGCGTGAGACAGCAGCCGAGTCCCAGCCGCAACTTGCTCCCTGGCTCCGATCCGAGAAGCTCTCTGGTTAATGTTTTCCTGTCCGAGTTCCGAAGCTGATTTGTTTTTCGTGTGGTCGTCGATTGTCGTTACGCGGCCTTCTGTGTCAACGTGCCGCGGTCGGCGCTCGCCCGGGCGTCGATGACGGACACTTCGTATCCATCTGCCGAGCTGTGCAGCAGCACTCCCTCGGGTTGCGGATCGCGAGTCCGCTTCCGATCGCCACGAAGCGATACCTCCACCACCAGAGTGGGTGCGTTCGCGGGGACTTGAAAGACGACAATCTTCCCCTCCAATAACTGTGCTTTGCAGGTGCGGTCCGAGTAGGTGACAAACTGCTTGCGAAGCGCGAGAAGCTGCTTGTACCAATTCACCATGTCCTCATCGATCTGCCAGGACAGCTTCGAACGGTTGAACGTCTCCGGATCTTGCGGATTGGGAGTCTCATCCCAACCGAACTCGGCAAATTCTTCTCGTCTGCCCTCGACTACCGCGCGCTGCAGGTTCTCGTCGGTGAAATCCGTGAAGAACTGAAAAGGATGCTGCTCAGCATATTCTTCGCCCATGAACAACAACGGCGTATGAGGTGCAAGCAGCAGAATCGCCGCCGCAGCCTTCACCGCGCCTCGAGGTACGAGGGCCGAGAGGCGTTCACCAAGGCAGCGATTGCCCACCTGATCGTGGTTCTGCAGGCAGATGACATGCCGATACAGCTCAATCCCCTCAGCCGAAGTTCCGCGCGAGGCCTTCCAAAAGCGAAAATGCTGGCCTTGAAAAACGAATCCTTCATTCAAGGCCTTCACGACTTTTTCCGCATCCCCGTAATCCTGGTAATAGCCCAACTTTTCGTTCGTAAGCACCGTGTGGATCGCGTGATGAAAGTCGTCAGTCCAGACGGCATCCAGCCCGAAACCCCCCTCGTTTTGTGAAAGAAGCAGCTTGCGATCGTTCTGGTCGGACTCAGCAATCACGCAGATTTTGCGTGCAGCGCCGCGAGCGAACTCCTGCACGTCGCGTTGGATTTCGGCGACTATGTGCGTGGTGGAGGAATCGATGATGGTTTGGATCGCGTCCAGGCGCAGACCATCCATGTGATATTCGCGCACCCAATACAGCGCGTTTTCGACTACATATCGGCGAACGTGTTCACTACCCGGTCCGTCGAAATTGACGGCGTCGCCCCAGGCTGTCTTGTAGCGATCAGTGAAGTACGGACCGAACTGACGGAGATAGTTGCCCTCGTTTCCGACGTGGTTGTAAACCACGTCCAGCACCACCGCCAGGCCCACGCGATGGGCGGCATTCACCAACCTCTTTAACCCTGCCGGCCCGCCATAACTATGCTGCACGGCGTACGGAGACACTCCGTCGTATCCCCAATTGCGCTTGCCGGGAAACTCCGCCACGGGCATGATCTCGATCGCGGTTACTCCCAACGATCGCAGATGCTCGAGCCGTTTGATGGCTCCGTCGAAGGTGCCTTCAGGTGAGAATGTGCCCACGTGCAGCTCGTAAATCACATACTCGGTAACCGGAATGCCAGACCATTCCTCGTCTGACCAGTGGAAGCTGTCACAGTCCACGATCTCAGTTGGCCCATGCACGCCTTCGGGCAGTAACCGTGACACGGGATCCGGCAGGCGTTTGTCGCCGCCGTCCAGAATGTAGGAATAGCGCTCACCGGGTGAAGCTTTGGTCAGGCACTCGAACATGCCATCGTCAGAACGGCTCATCTCAACCTGCTGGGATTGTCCGAGTTCGAGGGCGATACGTTGAGCGTGAGGAGCCCAAACCCGAAAGTGCACGCCATCTTTTCCCACTGTCACACCGAGCATCAGTTCTCCTAAGTTTGTTCTGTATAAATCATGGGATGCGACGACCAGAATTGCTCTTGGGTTGCCACTATTTTCCGGCATAACTTGACGGCGGGTCATCCCGGAATTTTGCAGCAACAAGTCTGGAGTCACGCGAAGGCGTAAACTGCAAGGTAATGGCACGTCCTGTACAAACCGGCTCGGAACTGCGTGTCAAAGTAGTTCTGGAAAGCTTGCCGGCGGGCGCGATTTCGGTGGATGTAGTCAGCGATCGGGGGGCGAGCTTCGACTGCTCGTCCGTCCAGGATGCCGTCCGGGGAATCATGAAGAAACACTCGGAATGGCATGGCGTTTCCGAAATCGTCCTATGGAATCGCCTTGCACCGGACTCCATTGACGATGTCGTGGCCTGCCTCCGGGAACTCGGCTGCCAAGTGCTTTCCGAGCACGAAGATCACGTCCGCTTCCGTCTTGCCGAAACTGCCTAGTTCGCTCCTATTTAGCTGGCTGTAATTGCTGGAGCTGCGCGAGAAGATCGCGGAGCTGGGTCAAAGTCTCTTCCGTCGCGTCGCTCGCCTGTTTAGTTGGCGGCGCATCCGCGCTTTCGACGACACCGAGCAAGTGTGACAGAGATGTGCTGACGTGCTGCAGCGTAGGTTGTCCTGACGCCGCAGCTTCTTCGTCGTCTTCTCCGCGACCGGCGCCTGCCAGTCTGGCCAGCTTGCGGTCGAGCTCCGCATTCGGCTGCTGCTTGAGCGCTGCCCGCGTTTGGCCGATCTGACGCAGCCCAACTCCGGCTTGCTGCAGACCGTCGTAGATGCGCTTCGCCAACGCGAACTGCTGCGCGTAAACGGCGGACGAGGCCTGCACCCGCGGATCCGGTCCGACTTCAAGCCGCTGCTCGTACTTCTTTCCTGCAACCGTGAGACTTAGCCGGTACGCGCCGGGCACGACCAATGGCGCTTGCGCTCGCGCCTCGGTTTTCAGGTTCGCGACCGCCATGGAATAGCCACCCCCTCCTGTTGCAGGAGGCGCATAGCGAAGGTCCCAATTGAATCTGTGCATTCCCGGTTCGGCGGAGAGAATCTCGGGCTGTGGCAGCCAGTAGTCCGCAAACGGCGGAGGAGTGCGCGGGGGCTGCGGCCGGTCATTGCTCGAATACCGGCGAATCACTTGGCCGCTTCCGTCGAGAACCTCCAGCGTGACCTCGCCCGATGTCTGCGTCGGCAAGTAGTAGTAAATGGTTGCGCCCGCAGGCGGATTTTCGCCCTGCGGCTCCTCGGGCGGCAGCGGCGTGTCATTGTTCACGCTCTTGCGAACACGCAGCGCAGGCGCCGGCTTGAACAGACGCGCCTCTCTCGCGGTTTCCGCGGACAACTCTCGCAGCGGTGAGACATCATCCAGTACCCAGAACGATCGTCCGTGTGTGGCGACGACTACGTCATTGTTCTTGACCACCAAATCGTGGATCGGCGCGACCGGCAGGTTCAACTGCAGAGCGTTCCAATGATCGCCGTCATCGATAGAAAAATAGACTCCGGATTCGGTGGCTGCAAAGAGCAGGCCCTTGCGCGCGGGATCTTCGCGCACAGCTCGGACGAAAGCAGTCGGAGCAATTCCCGTCGTGCTCTTCGTCCAAGTTTTCCCAAAATTGTGGGTGCGATAGACGATCGGCGACATGTCATCCAGACGATGGCGATCCACTGCGGCGTACGCGGTACCTGCATCGAAATGCGAGGTGTCGATCAGATTGATCTTGCTCCAATCGCTCAATCCCGGAGGCGTGACATTGTTCCAGGTCTTTCCCGCGTCGCGCGTGAGGTAGATCATTCCAGTGTCGCTGCCGGTCCAGACTACGTTCGCGTCCACAGGCGAAGGTGCGACCGTGTAGATCACGCCATACCCGCGAGTTTTGGCGTTCTCCATCGTGGCTGGACCTTGCTTCGGAGTATTTACGTCTGCGCCTGTGAGATCGGGGCTGATTTGCTGCCAGCTCAAACCTTTATCCTTCGAACGCAGCAAATACTGTGATCCGAAGTAGAGCGTCGCTGGATCGCGCGGAGACAGCACGATGGGCGACGTCCAAGTGGCGCGCAGCTTACGGTCAGCAATTTCGGTCCCGAACGCCTGCACCGGCAGCGGCGAGACATCCTGCGACTGGCCCGTACGACGGTCAAAGCGCAGCGCTGGCCCATATGGATCGCCGCCATAAACCGTTTTGGCGTCGCGCGGATCGGGGGCAATGTATCCGCTCTCGCCGGCGCCGATTGAGTACCAGTTGCGAAACGTGATCGTGCCATAGTCGCTGCGGCTGGCAATGGCAGCCGTGCCGCTGTCCTGCTGCGAGCCATAGATGTGATACGGAAATTCGTTGTCGGTAATCACGTGATAGCACTGCGCTGTCGGCTGGTTGTACCCCGAGCTCCAGCTCGTCCCGCCGTCCACACTGACCGTAGCGCCCTGATCGCTGCCAACAATCATGCGATTGGGATCATTAGGATCGATCCACAGTGCGTGATAATCATCACCGCCCGGGGCGCCCTTAATCGCTTGCCAAGCCTTGCCGCCGTCCTCGGATCGATAGATCGACACGTTCGGCAGGTAAATCACGTCCGGATTCTTAGGATCCACATCCACTTCGCCGAAATACCACAGCCGTCCAAGTATCCGCGGATCGGTCCCCATGCGCGACCACGTTGCTCCGCCATCGTCAGAGCGGAAGAATCCAGCCTGCTTCGGATCTTTGGGGGTATCCATCACTGCATACACCCGCTTGCCTGCGCTGCCCCGCGCGACTGCCAATCCAATGCGTCCCCAGTTTGCTTGCGGCAAGCCATGCGCATTGAGTTGCGCCCAAGTCTCGCCCGCGTCGGCCGAGCGATAGATCGCGCCATCATTGTTGTCGGGCGAATATTGGCTCCAGGGCGGGCGCTGCACATGCCACATGGCGGCGTAAAGCGTGCGCGGATTATCCGGATCGGTCTGAAGATCGATTGCACCATGATTCTCGTCCGTATAGAGAACCTTCTTCCAAGTACGTCCGCCGTCGGTGGACTTGAACACCCCACGCTCGGCATTCGGACCATACGCATGTCCCAACGCGGCAACCAGCAAGACATTCGGATCGTGCGCATCGACCACAATGCGGCTGATCTGGCGCGAGTCGTCGAGGCCGATGTGTTGCCACGTCGCGCCCGCATCCGTGCTCTTGTACATCCCATTTCCGGTGGAAAGATCGGAACGCAAATCCGGTTCTCCTGTCCCAACATAGATTGTGTTCGGATCGGAGGGCGCTATCGCGATCGCGCCGATAGAAGCGACGTTCTGCGAATCGAAGACTGGATTCCAGGTCACGCCGCCATTGGTCGTCTTCCAAACCCCGCCCCCGACGCTGCCGAAGTAATAGACGCTCGGCTGACCGGGGATGCCGGCGACAGACACGGTACGTCCGCCGCGAAACGGGCCGACGAGCCGCCAGCGCATGCCGCTGTACAGCTTGGGGTCAAGCTGCTGGCCGGCAGCAACGGAAATGATGAAGGTTAAGAGAGGAAACAGAACAACAGCACGCAGGAAACGCCTGTTATTGAGCACGCGCAAATTTTACAGCACGAGAAGTTTCGATTCCTTGGGTGCGCAGATCTACATCGCCTTCGCGGTCTTCTCCGTCAAGCCGTGGAGACGAATCACCAACAGAAAAACGTAATGCAGCGCCGAAAAGATGGTGAGGCCGAACACGATCCACAATCCAAACTGCTTTGTCGTGGCCACCCATCCCCACGGCGTCACTTCATGAAGCAGTGTTGCCCCCAGCGTGACTATCTGCGCCACAGTATTGGCTTTGCCAAAGATGCTTGGACTGAAATCGCGCAGTGGCGTCGTTACATACACCAGCGAGCAGATCACGAGGATAATCACGTCCCGGCTGAAGACGATCACCGTCACGCGCCACGGAATGCGGTGCGCGGTGGAAAGGACAAGAAAGAGCGTGCTGAGCAGCAGCTTGTCCGCGATCGGATCGAGATATTCGCCGAGTTTGGTTCGCTGGCCCAGAGAGCGCGCCAGCACGCCGTCCAGTCCGTCGCTGATCCCTGCAAGAATGAACAGAGTGAGCGCGATACCGTAGCGTCCGTCCAGGATCGAGCTGATCACGAACGGGATGAACATCAGCCGTAGCAGGGTCAGCAGATTAGGAAAGCTGCGCAATTGTGCGAGCAATGGGATCGCGGTCCTTACGTTCTAGACGGCAATGATGAAGTGTGCTCACCTAGAATACTGCTGTGGCCCCCGAACTTGCATCCGAGCGACACAACACGGCGCGACAAAACGCGCCTGAGACAGCACAGGCACCGCGGTTCACGCTCGGGCAGCGGCTAGCTCTGACGTTGATCTCATGGGCCGCATTCCTGGCGATTCGCTTCATCGGACCCACGCTGCGGACGTCATTCACCCGCGAGCCCGGATCGGAATTGGAACCGCATACGCGTCCGGCGATTTACTGCTTCTGGCATCGATGCGTCTTTGCCAGCGGATACCTCTTTCGCGGTCACGGCATCCGCGTGCTTACCAGCCGCAGCTACGACGGAGAATACATTGCCAGAGTCATCGAGAAACTCGGATATCGCGCTGTTCGCGGGTCGAGTTCCCGCGGCGCCGTGTCGGCGCTGCGCGAGTTACAGCGCGAGCTCGAAGCGGGTGAGTTCGTCGCCTTCACGATCGATGGTCCGCGCGGCCCGAGATACGTCGCCAAGCCTGGACCGATTCATCTGTCCCGCGAAACTGCGGCCCCGATCTTCTGCTTTTACGTAGCCGTAGAACGTGCCTGGATCTTGAAGAGCTGGGACGCCTTTATCCTCCCCAAACCCTTCTCGCGAGTGCATTGCTACGTTTGCAGTCCATTCGTCGTACCAGAAGACGGCGACCACGATGCCTACCTCGCGCGAATGCAGGCCGAGTTGGAGGGTGCAACAACGAAGGCAGAAGCAGTATTTGGCTGAGCAGCATTCAGAACGAAGAACGAAGGAGGTCGCCCATCACCGAGCGAGCCTTTGCCGTTTAGTCGGTGTGTTCCTTCTTCCGCTTTCGGTTTGCGCGAGGGAAATGCGTGACGCTCTCCTTTTCGGCGTCTTCCTTGATCCGCAGCAGTTCGCTCGACCACAGCTCCTGATACCGGCTTACCCATCGCTCGTAGATTTGCCGGATCGGCACGGCGTTCAAAGAGTTCATGCGTTGGCGTCCTTGTTCGCGTGAGTTGACCAGGTGAGCTTCGCGCAGCACCTCGAGGTGTTTCATGACTCCGAAACGCGTGAGGTGGGGGAAGGCGTCCACGATCTCAGTCGTGGTGCGCGGACCGTCGCGGAGGAAATCTAGAATTCCCCGCCGCGTCGAATCCGACAACGCCTTCCAGATTGCGTCTAACTCGTGCGTCACTCCACCTCGATCACGCACGCCTACTCGGCATCCTTCTTCACGCCTTCGAGCATGTACTGCCAGCCTTTGCTGACGTTCTTGCGGTGCTCAGGGTCGATCATTCCGATGGCTCGATGCCGCAGGGTGACCTTGCATCTGCCATTAACCTTCTCGACTTTTACTTCGACATGGTTATTCACCGGATACGACATGAACATCGGTCCGCTGAGCTCAAGCAGGGACGGAGGCTTGATGGCCTGAACAAATCCCCACAGATGCCCAACGCCATTTCCGCGGTCGCGGTACCAGCGTCCGCCGGGCTTGGGCTCCAAATCCAATTGCAGAGACTCGCCGTCCGGCTTTGAATTACCCTTGCCCAGCCGATGCAGAACGGCCGCGAATACCTTTTCCGGACTGCCTTTGATTTCAATGTGTTGTTCGACATCCAGCGTCATGTCTTCGAGTTTCATCTCTTCCTTTTCCTTTCTATTCAGTACGAAGTCGGAAATCCCTTATGTGAGTAAATAGTAACGTGAGTATTAAATCACGTCAAGGTCACGTGACCTGACGCGCGAGGGCCACCGTCTTACGTAACTTTGTGGTTTCCAGTCTCGGTCTAGAATCTCTGTGGTTTCAATGTGATGCCCGTGCGGCCCCTGAATAAAAAGCAAATCCGACAAACAACTGCGGAGACGTCTCCCGAGGCGCTGCGCAGACTCGACGCGCGCGAATGGTGGCTGTGGGGATTTGCTGTAACGGTGACGTTGGTGCTACTCGCGGGAATCGCATCGCTTACCTTCCCTGAGTTTCGGCCGAATTCCGATGCCACTTACTGGACCGATCTCAAAGAATGGGTGCGCGGACTGGCCGCGCTCGTTTTTCTCTTTGACATTTACACCGCGTACCAGCACCTGTTGCTTCAGCGCATTCGCCGCGAGTTGGCCGAACAGGATCGGCTTTTTCAGGTGATCACCGAGAACGCCGCCGACATGATTGCGGTGATCGATCGCGATGGACGCCGGCTCTACAACAGTCCGTCATATGAAAAGGTCCTCGGCTATTCATCTGAAGATTTACAGTCCACCTCCTCAATGGAGCAAGTACATCCGGAGGACCGTCCCCGCGTCCTCGATGCAGCGGAGAAAGCGCGTCTTACTGGGCGCGGCGAAAGGCTCGAGTACCGGATCCGCCACAAAGATGGCACATGGCGCATTCTCGAATCGACAGCCAGCGTGATCCTCGACGGCGATGGTCACACCGAAAGTCTTGTCGTCGTGAACCGAGATATCAGCGATCGTAAGCGCGCCGAGCAGATGCTCGAGCACAATGCGCTCCATGATTCGTTAACGAACCTGCCGAATCGTGCGCTCTTCCTCGACCGCGTGGGACATGCGCTCACGCTGTCTCAACGTCACACCAGCTACAAATTTGCGGTACTGTTCATCGACATCGATCAGTTCAAGGTCTTCAACGACAGCATGGGCCACAGCGCCGGAGATGACTTGCTCGTCCAGCTCGGCCGCCGGCTCAGCGCTTCACTCCGCGGCATCGACACCATTTCGCGTCCGCGGCTTATGGACGGATCGCAGGTTTCTTCCGGTGAAGTAGGTCTCGCGCGACTCGGCGGCGACGAATTCACTGTGCTGCTCGAAGATATTCGAGATTCTAGCGATGCCATCCGTGTAGCGGAGCGCATTCAGGAGAGATTGAAACTCCCGTTCCGGGTGCACTCGCAGGAAGTGGTGACGACTGCGAGCGTCGGGATCGCTTTCAGCGCGCCCTCATACACTGATCCTGAAGAATTAGTTCGCGACGCCGAAATCGCCATGTACCGTGCCAAGCGCGAAGGCAAAGCCCACTGCCGCGTCTTCGACAATGACATGCACACGCTCGCGGTGAAAAGACTCAAACTCGAAACCGAGATTCGCAAAGGATTAGAAAAGGGCGAGTTCCTGGTCCACTATCAGCCGATCGTTTCGCTGCAAGATGGAAAGATCGTCTCGTTGGAGACGCTGAGCCGCTGGCAACGCCCGACAGGCATCGTGATGCCAGGCGAGTTCATTGGTGTCGCCGACGAGACCGGCATGATCCTGCGGTTGAACGAAATGGTGCTGCGCGAAGCCTGCGCACAGCTACGTACGTGGCACACTCAATTTCCATCCACTCCGCCGCTGATGGTGAGCGTCAACATCACTTCGAAACAATTTGCGCAGCCGGATTTGGCCGCGCAGATCGGAAGCGTCCTCGAGGCGGTCGGCATCGACCCCCAAAATCTCGATGTGGAAATTACCGAGACTATCGCTATGGGAGATGTAAATCGCTCGGCCCTGGTGCTCTCGGAATTGAAAGCGCTGGGAGTTCATCTAAGTATCGACGATTTCGGCACCGGATATTCATCCCTCAGCCGGCTTCAGTCTTTCCCGGTCGATACCTTGAAGATCGACCGCGCCTTCATCTCCAACATCGGAACAGACGCCGAAAGCAGCGAGATGGTTCGCATCATCATTATGCTCGCGCACAATCTTGGCATGTCGGTGGTGGCGGAGGGCGTGGAAACCGCCGAGCAGGCACAACAACTCAGAGATCTGGGTTGCGAACTCGCTCAAGGATACTTTTTCGCGCGGCCCACCGATCAGCAATCTCTCTTACCATTTATCAAAAAGTGCTACCAGGCGACTCCCTCCTCTTCTTCCGACGACGAATATGTGACCAAGTAAAAAGGAGTTTCAAGGTCAGATGCCCGCCCTGGGCGGCTTTTTGTTAGCTCTTGTTTCGCTGTTCTCCGTCGATATACGCTCGAAGGTGATGCGATTCGAAATCGGCGAAGCTGTGAAAGTCCTGGAGCGAACTCCGGCGGTGATGGATGCCCTGCTCCGCGGTCAGTCCGCCGCTTGGCTCAATTGCCGTATAGAGCCCGCGGCGTTCAGTCCCAGGGACGTGCTTGGTCACCTGATCTTCGGCGAGATCACCGACTGGATCCCGCGCGCCCGCATCATTCTCGACCATGGTGAATCTCGCGCCTTCGATCCCTTCGACCGCCGCGGCTTCGTCCCCCTGATCGAGGGAAAATCCATCGGCGAAATGCTTGATAAATTCGCCGAGCTGCGCACCCAAAGTCTTGAAGCTCTAGGGTCGTTTCAGCTGAACCAAGGGAAGCTTGACGCGCCTGGTCGCCATCCCGAACTGGGACAAGTAACCATGCGTCAACTACTGGCAGCCTGGGTCGTCCACGATCTGAATCACATCGACCAAATTGTGCGCGTGATGTCACACGAATACCGCGACGAAGCAGGCCCATGGCGAGCCTATCTGTCCGTGCTTAACCGGTAAGCACTGTCAATCTGTCCTGCAAAATGCGACCAGCACCTCGCTGCAGCGTGGCGTTGTTGTGCATCGTCAGTGCTAACCAGCACTTACTGTTGCGCAGTGACAACCGTGATCGACGGCTGATCCGCGTCGGCTTCCAGTTGCTGCTCTTTGCGTGAAGCTGCAAAGTGCATAGTGCCGTTTGGCCACAACATCGGTTAGAAAATACTGATCGCCGATTCGGTGAAACACCAACTTACTTCCAGTGACCTCAGATTCGATGCTTGTTGCTTGTGTCAGAGTCTGACCGCCATCACGCTGGAAATCGAGCGCGCTATTGCTGTTCGGCAGCGCTCAGCGAATCGTATATGTGGCGGCTGGAAGTGAGTTTCCGTCCACAACAAAATCGAATGGGACGGTCACCTTGAGTACCTCAGCATTTGCCGTAGCAGCCAGGTGGCAAAGAAAGACCCCTACCTAAAAAGCAGAACATATCCTCTCTTGATCGCCTATTCTCCTTGGGCGCTCTCGCTAGTTCGGCGCACAACAGATCGATGCCGAGAGGAGTGCAACGACTCTTCAGAGGGCGCGGAATTGTTGTGGGTTTGATATTGCTTTATGGGAAGAATGATTGACATCAATAACTTAATGTAAGTTGTTGCTTACTTATGTTGAGCTCAAAGTTACTGCGTGTCGCAGAGAGGTTTATGGCAGTTGGGTGGGAGGCTGTGAAGCTCCGAATGCCTGACCACGCTCGGCAGTGATGGTCTTCTTCCATTTGCGATAGACGTTCGCAACCGCTAGCGTCCAGAACGGAACTAAATCGACTCCGGGCACGAGTTCGCCGAGCAACGAAGGCAGGAATTCCCAATGCCAGCCCAGGAGATGAACCAGGGCGGCTCCTACTACGACATCAAGAACATCGTCAGCCGGTGATAAGCCGCCTTCAGCGAACATGGGGAACAGCACAATCTGGGCGGCATCGGCGGCAACGGCCAACAGCATAGCGAGCTGGAAGCGCGCACGCTGCGAAAGCGAGATGGAATCTTCGGACACCGCAGTATCAATGATAATGCTCAAAAGCAAAAGTAAGCTTTGGCTCCGGATAGTGAGTCCGCTAAATCAAAATCCTCTCACCACGGATCGCACGGATTTTCACGGATTGCACAACACATCGATCACCACAGAGGACGCTGAGGCGCACAGAGGGAAACCGGAGGCGCTCGAATGCACTCGCCGTTGGGTCGTTAGCTCTGATCCCGATTTCCTCCGTGCCCTTTGTGGTGAAAAGCGGTGTGCACGCCACTAAATCAAAATCTTCTCACCACGGATCACACGGATCTTCACGGATTGCATGGTTTTTTGGGCAGAATCGGTGGAATCCGTGGGAATCCGTGATATCCGTGATCAAAGGTGTTGCTGGTGCGATTTTGACCACAATTCGGCCCCATCTGACCACTTCCAGGCCACTTTGCGACGCTATTTCGTCAGAAAAACGTCACAAATAGTAAAGGCGCGACCATTAAGATCGCGCCTTGATGGGCCTGTATTCTGTACTCGGAGGCTTTAGACCGGCTTTACGTGCTTGTCCAGGGCCTTCTGGATTGTGTCTTTGGGGACGTATCCGACGATCTGGTCCTGCACTTTGCCGTCCTTAAAGACCAGCAGAGTGGGGATTCCGCGCACGCCGTAGCGCATGGGCGTCGCATTATTGCTGTCCACATTCATCTTATAGACCTTGATTTTGCCGTTATAGGCCTGCGCAACTTCGTCAACGATGGGCGACAGCGCTTTGCAGGGACCGCACCAGCTGGCCCAAAAGTCCACCATCACCGGCTGATCTGACTTCAAAACACTCTGCTCAAAGCTCGAATCAGTTACTTCGAGTACCGCTTCACCTGCCATTTGATTTCTCCCGTGCCTCGATTTGTCGAGAATTGCTGCCCCAAAGGCGGGTTCCATCCTAGCATTTGAGGGGTAATTCGATCTGACTATGACGATTAGATGTCGCAAAGGGACAGAAAGTAGCAGCCTGCAAGCCGCTGGAAGGACACGGGAAAGCGCCTTAAGACGATTAAAGCGCCTCGGTCCCGCCGAAGCGGGACCAAAAGCGCTCGGCAGCCCTCCCCCAGAACTGCCTACGAACGGGAGCATATTGTGAGTTCCTGCTGCTGTAAAGTGCTCTCTGGTAACTTCGAGGTAACGCGAATTGGCGTTACTGGCCGCGAAATTCACACTATTTCAGCCGAAACTCTGCTAGTAGCGGCAGATGGTCGGATGCAATCAGCGCCAGCTTGCTCCGAACGAGCTGAAACCTGATCAGTTCCAGATCGTCGTCGTAGTAGATATGGTCCAGATCCAGCACGGGAATGGGCCCGGGAAAGCTGCCGCGACGCCGCTGGTGCTCGCGTGGATGGATGCGGCGGAACTGCTCGGACATCAATTCCGACGTCAATCCGCGGGTCCACTCGTTGAAATCGCCGAAGATAATCCGCGGCCCAGTATGCGCAGCGTCGTTCAACATGCGATCGCCGAGCAAAAGCGGCCCTTGCGCGCGACGTTCTGCGTGGCTGGTGCCCAGATGAACGTTGAAAACGTGCAGGATCGCGCCGCTTTTCAGCCGCAAATCAGTGCGTAAACAGCCGCGCGGCTCGCGCTGTCGCCAGCTCAGGTTGTAAGTTTCGCTGCTCTTAACCGGGAATTTGGTCAGCGTGGCGTTGCCATAATGCGCTCCGCGCAGGTCGCGAGTCCGTCCGAAGACCACTTTATAGCCGGCATTGAGCTCGTCGGCGATTGCCTGGGGCTGGTTTACACCCCCGATCGGCGACGCGTCGAGCACCTCTTGGAGTGCAATGCAGTCGGCTTCGAGCGGCGCGAGCACGCGTGCAATGCGCTCCGGCAACACGCGCCGGTCCCATCCACAGCATTTGTGGATGTTATAAGTGCAAACACGAATCGTGGATGGCATGTTCTACGGACGGGAAAACTGCTTCCAGGTCCTCACAACTACTGTTGGCGCTGGAAAAACCAGCCGGCTGTTTCGAAGATCCGTGCAAAAATCGGCCGTCGTTTCCACTGTTCGTAGGTTATGCGGTCACTTTGTGCGATGTCTCGTTCCAGATCCTGGGTGAGTCGCGCCGCCAATTCGGGACTACGTGTCGCTAGATTGACCTCGTCATTCAAGCCAAACGACCGATTGTCCATATTGGTTGAGCCGACTATCGACCAGATTTCGTCCACGATCAGGATCTTCGCGTGCAGCATCGAGGGTCGGTATTCGTATATCTCCGCGCCGGCTTTCAGCAGGTCGCCGTACATTGCGCGACTGGAATTGCGCGTCATTGCGTGATCGCTTTTGCGTCCGGGAGTCAGAATTGTGATCTTCACGCCGCGTTCTTTGATTGCACGAACCATCTCGTCGCGCAAGGATTTGTCCGGAAGGAAGTACGGAGTGGTGATGGAAATCGTCTTTTTGGCTGATCCAAGCAGCGCCTGGAAGAGCACATGGGCGCGAGTAGAGCCGCCAAATGAGGGCGTGCTGTCGATCACGAGGCCTAAAGCGTCGCCGCCGGACGGAGGAACCGGGAAGTATCGCGCGCCAGAAAGGATCTCTCCGGACGAATTCAGCCAGTTTTCCAGGAATACCGACTGCAATCCGAGCACGGCTTCGCCGCGAACGCGGCACACGGTGTCACGCCAGCGGGGTCGATTTTTCTTGTTGATGAGCCACTGATCGTTGATTCCGGCGCCGCCGATGAAACCAATTTCGCCATCGACCATCAACATTTCGCGATGTGTGCGGTTATTTACGCGTGTCCAGTTGTTCCAGCGTAGCGGGTGATACCACTCGACGCGGCCCCCAGCGTCAAGCAAGTGTTTGAAATAACTCTTTGGCGTGCTAAAACTGCCCAACGCATCGACCACAAGACGCACTTCCACGCCCGTCCGCGCACGTTCCGCGAGCGCTTCAATCATGCGGTTGGCCACTTCTCCGCGATGGAAAATGTAGGCTTCGAGGTTGATATCGCGTTTTGCGCCGCGAATCGCTTCCAGTTCTGCCTCGTAAAACTGCTCTCCGTTGTCGAGAACGTCGATGGAAGTGGCGCGTTGCAGCTTCGTATCGGTCATCGATTCGAGCAGACGCGCGAATTCCGGCGAGTCCACGGAACCGTCCGGAGGCCGCGATAACCGGTATTTTGGACCGGGCTGAAGCAGCACGATCAACGCCCAGGCAATCGCAAGGATCAGAACGACAATGCCTAGCGTATTCATGTGATGTTTTCGGTGAAAGAAAAGCGGAGTTTTGTGCGGCTTTGGACCACGCGCTGTCCGGTCGGAAATGGGATTTGCGGCTCGCGTGGCCATCGATGACGTTTGATGCTGAAATCCGGCATGGCAGAAGTCGCCATTCTCAAAGCACAACGTTTGATTTGGAGGACCATTGCCGTCCATCAAATGAGCCTGTCTAGTAGGTCAGACTCTGAGAAAGCAACGAATCCTGTTTGGATGTATCCGTGCAATCCGCGCGAATCCCTGATATCCGTGGTCTGATTTAGCTGTCCTTTATCAGTGCAGAATCGTTCATCGCTCTTTCGCGCCGCCAATTCCCCCGTTACACTGAATCTCCAGCGGGATTAGAGAGGTTCCATGCGAGTAGCGGTACTGCGCGAGACGCTCCCGGGAGAAGCCCGGGTCGCGCTTGTTCCTGAATCCATCAAGAAATTGTCGGCGGCGAAGGCGGAGGTTTGGGTAGAATCCGGCGCCGGCGAAGCTGCCGGAATCAATGACGCCGATTATGAGGCCGCCGGCGCGCACGTTACGACCGATCGATCGCAACTTTTTGCCGCGGATGTACTGGTTGCGGTGCAGCGTCCGTCCCCGTCATACATGGCGGCGCTGCGTCCCGGGGCCGTGATTCTCGGATTTTTGCGGCCGCTCGACGATCCCGCAGCGCTCGAGGCAGCGATTGGATTAAAACTTACGACCTTCGCCGTCGAACTAATTCCGCGAATTACGCGCGCGCAAGCCATGGACGCACTCTCTTCGATGGCTACGGTCGTCGGATACAAGGCGGTAATCCTCGCCGCGGCGCAGCTTCCGCGCATGTTTCCGTTGCTGATGACCGCGGCCGGAACGGTTGCGCCCGCAAAAGTGTTGGTGTTAGGCGCAGGCGTAGCCGGACTGCAGGCGATCGCGACTGCTCGTCGTCTGGGTGCCGTCGTTGAAGCTTACGACGTGCGCGCCGCCGCCGGCGAGCAAGTACGATCGCTGGGCGCTACATTTCTCGACGTCGATTTAGGTGGGCTCGCAACCGAAGATGCCGGAGGATACGCGCGCGAACTCACCGAAGAAGCCCTGCAGCGCGGACGCGATCTGATCGCGAAACAGGCGCGCACCGCCGATGTAGTCATCACCACTGCCGCCGTCCCAGGCAAACGCGCGCCGCTGATGATGAACGAAGCCGCTGTGAACGGCATGCGCCGCGGATCGGTAATTGTCGATCTGGCTGCGCCGACCGGCGGGAATGTCGCGGTCAGCCGTCCTGATGAAGTGGTTGTCACGCACAATGGCGTCACGATTTTTGCTCCGCTGAACCTCGCCGCGACGGTCCCTTACCATGCCAGCCAACTTTTTTCGCGCAATATGATCGCGTTTCTTCAGCTTCTGAACAAAGATGGCCAATTGAATATCAATATGACGGACGACGTGGTTGGCCCATCGTGCGTGACACATCAAGGACAAGTCGTTAACCAGCGCGTTGCGGCGGCACTGACCACGCCGGCAACGCGGTAGGAGGAATATGTCCGAGCAATTTTTTAATCCCCAGGTTCTCATGGCGTCGCTGTACGTCTTTGCGCTGGCCGCGTTTCTGGGATATCAAGTGATCTCGCGCGTGCCGCCGCTACTGCACACACCCTTGATGTCGGCCACAAACGCGATTTCGGCGATCTCCGTTGTCGGCGCGTTGGTGATGGCGGGGCGTCACAATAACAACCCCGTCAGCACCTGGCTGGGATTTCTCGCTGTCATTTCCGCAAGCATCAACGTAGTCGGCGGATTCATGATCACCGATCGCATGCTGAAGATGTTCAAACGCGACCTGCCCACCAAGCCTTCCAACAAAAAGAGCAAATGAACTACTACATCGAGTTCACGTATCTTCTCGCGTCGATTCTGTTCATCTTCGGATTAAAGGGGCTCTCGCACCCCGATTCGGCGCGGCGCGGAATGATTCTCGCCGGGTTGGGAATGTCAGCGGCGATCATCGGCACGCTCTTTCATCCGCAAATCGTCAGCTACAACTTCATCATCATCGGATTGGTCGTGGGCGGAGTGATCGGCGCGGCCATGTCGATCTGGATGCCGATGACGGCAATGCCGGAACGAACCGCATTGTCACACGCGTTCGGCGCGCTGGCCGCCGCGATGGTGGGCGTGGCGGAATATGCGAATTACGGCGGCGAGATGGGCCGCTTCAAGATTGGCGCGTTGGGATTCGAAATCCTGCTGGGCTGCGTCACCTTCACCGGCAGTCTGATTGCGTTCGGCAAGCTCGCGGGAATCGTCCGCGGCACTCCGATCACCTTCAAAGGCCAGAATGCCTTCAACGGCACGCTGATGCTGATCATGGTCGGCAGCTTTTTCTATCTGCTTTATGACCCGTCGATGGCGGCGGCCTTTTACCTGATGATGGTGCTGGCGTTTTGTTTCGGCGTGCTGCTGGTGATTCCGATCGGCGCGGCTGACATGCCGGTCGTGATGTCATTGCTCAATTCCTACGCTGGATTGGCTGCTGCAGCCACAGGGTTTGTGTTGTCCAACAACGTTTTGATCATTGCCGGAACACTCGACGGATTCTCCGGATTCATTCTCTCCGTTCTGATGTGCCGCGCCATGAATCGCTCCATCACTAACGTGCTATTCGGCGCGTTCGGCAGCGTCTCTGAAACGGCGACGGCCGCGGTCTCGGGCACCATGCGCGAAGTTTCGCTCGACGATGTTGCCATGCAGCTCGCCTATGCCAAGCAGGTGGTATTTGTTCCCGGATATGGAATGGCGACCGCGCAGGCTCAATATGCGGTCCGCGAACTGGCGAATTTGCTGGAGAGTCGCGGAGTGGAGGTGAAGTTCGGCATTCATCCCGTTGCCGGACGCATGCCCGGGCACATGAACGTGCTGCTCGCCGAGGCCAACGTCCCCTATTCGGTGCTATACGAAATGGAGCAGATCAATCCGGATCTTGCAGCCACAGACGTCGCAGTCGTCATCGGCGCCAACGATGTCGTCAATCCTGACGCGCGCGATAATCCCAAGAGCCCGATAGCCGGCATGCCCATCATCGAAGTGGATCGGGCCAAGTCCGTCGTGGTGCTCAAGCGCGGCAAGGGCAAAGGCTTTTCCGGACTGGAAAATCCTCTGTTCTTCAAACCGGTCACCGGCATGCTCTACGGCGATGCCAAGTCCTCAATCACGCAACTGACGCAGGCAGTGCAGCACGTGTAGCGAGGCTCGAACTCCTGACATCCGCCAGGAAAAGAGCCAATGTCACTCATCGCCAGTAAAAAACCGGAACGACGTCACGTTGCGCGAGGCATGAGTAGCAACCCGCTGTCTTCGTGAACCGTGTGGCCATTACACCAACAAATTCTCGATTCTCACCGGCAGTTCCCGTACACGAACACCGGTTGCGTGGTGTACTGCGTCGGTAATGGCTGCGGCGATGCCGGCTAATCCGATCTCTCCAATTCCGCGCGCCCCGAGTTCGTTTATTTCCTTGTCGGGATAATCAAGAAAGTGCACGTCGATAGGAGGCGCGTCGCCATTCACCGTCATTATGTAATCAGCCAGATTGCTATTGATGGGCGCACCGTTCCGTGGGTCGTAAGTGGTTTCCTCAAACAGCGCCATTCCGATGCCCATCACCACTGCCCCCTGGATCTGATTCCGGCCGGCAAGTGGATTCAAGATTCGGCCTGCGTCCATTACTGACACGACGCGGCTGACGCGCAGGCGCGCGGTCTCCGGCTGCCACGTGACTTCCGCAAAATGGCAGCCGAACGAGTGCTTAGAAAACTTCTGATTCGGCGCAAAGGCCGTCATTTCAGCCTTGCCGTGGCCTGTGACCAGGCGTGCATTCCCCATTCGCAGTACGTCCTGGAAAGCTATGCCGCGCGCAGCACCTTCAGCCTTTACGAAGACGCGGCCTCCTTCCAGCGCAAGATCGTCGGGCTTGTGGCCTAAAAACGGCGACCCAGGAGTGGTGACGGCGATGATCAGTAGCGATGCGATCGCCTGGTCTGCAGCGATGAACACGGGCGGGATCACGGAACTGGTAGCCAAGGATCCGCCGGAGATCGGACCATCCGGAAGCGCGCTGTCCCCCAATTCAACTTCGACTTTCTCCAGGGGCACACCGGTTTTCTGCGACGCAAGCTGCGCCAGGATCGTATAGGTGCCGGTGCCGATGTCTTGGGTTGCGCAGGCAACGCGCACCGCCCCGTCATCTCGCAGTTGAAGATAGGCTTCGCCGGCGAATGTCCCCGCGATCCACGCCGCGCCGGCCATTCCCCACCCTAGAGTCAAGCCATCGCGCTTCATTGAGCCAACCGCCGGATTGCGTTTCGACCATCCGAATTTGTCGGCGCCGACAGTGAGGCATTCCACGTAGTGACGGGACGAGAACGGCAGCTTCAGCGACTCGTCGAGCTTCGGCTCGTTGAGAATCCGAAACTGGACGGGATCCATTTTGAGCCGCTCGGCCATTTCGTTCATTGCCGATTCGGTGGCGTAAAGTCCGGGGACTGCGCCCGGACCGCGCATGTCGGAGGTTGCGCCAATATTGCGCCTGGCGCGCCCGAAGCTCACGCGCAAATTGGGAACACTGTAATGGAAAGGCGTGGCTTCACCGCAGTCCTCGTGGTAAACGTCAAGCATCGACAAGTGGTAGATGTAATCGTGCTGCAGCGACACGAGCTTGCCGTCGCGCGAGGCGCCGATCCGAACACGCTGCTGAGTGCGGGCTCGATGACCGACTGACTGAAACATCATTTTGCGGCTGACGACCAGCTTCACAGGCTTGCCTAGCTGACGTGCGGCAGCCACGGCAAGCGGGACATGCGTCCACGGATACAGTTTGCCGCCGAATCCCGATCCGAGGAACTTTGAAATAACGCGGATGTTCTCCTTGGGCAAACCGAACATTTGGACCAGGACACTGCGAAGATTCACGACGCCCTGCGTCGAGTCATACAGCGTCAGCATCGGACCGTCCCACAAAGCCACAGTCGAGTGCAGCTCGAGAGGATTGTGTGTTTCGGCAGGAGTGACATAAGTTTCGTCTAGCTTGACGGCTGCACTATCGAACGCACCTTCGGCGTTGCCGCGATGGCTTTGCAGTCTTTCCATCGGTCCATATGCAGTCAAGACGACGTCAGGATCGTTACCTGCTTCCAGGTGAGAGCCAACATTCGGTGTTTCTTTCGAGTAAGTCGCCCGCACGGCATCGGCGGCAGCTTTAGCGGATTCGAAAGTGTCGGCAACAGCCAGAGCGATGTATTGGCCCCAGTAACGGATGATGTCGTCTTCGAACGGTGGCCGTCGCTCAAGACAGACGCGATCGAAACCAGGCGCGGGAGTGGAGCGGAAGATTTTGGCAATGTTTCCGCGATGAAGCACCGCGCGTACGCCGGGCATCTTCTCAGCCGCGGCAGTATCCAGCGTGAGCAATTTACCATTCGCAATTGTCGCTTCCACCGGAACGGCGTAAAGCATGCCCGGGAACTGAAAGTCCGACGAGTATTTTGCCAATCCGGTGACTTTTCTTGGACCGTCGACACGGACAGTGTCGCGTCCGATGGGAGAAGAACTTGCCGGCGATTGCTGTGATGTGGACATGGTCATTCCTCGGAAATCAACTTGCGACGGCTATTCGCAGTGCGTGCGTCAGGCAGCGTTTGGCCAGTTCGATCTTGAACTTGTTCTCGCTCTGCGGCCTGGCATCTCGCATTGCCGCTTCAGCAGCGTGTCGGAAGGTAGTGTCGTTGGGAGGTTTACCAGCGAGCGCACCCTCGGCTTCAGGGGAGCGCCACGGTTTGGTAGCCACGCCACCAAGAGCAATGCGGGCGTGGGCAATGTTGCCGCTCGCGATTGTGAGCACCACTGCCGCAGATGACAGGGCGAATTCGTACGACGCGCGATCGCGCAGTTTCAGGTAAACCTGCTTACTTCCGGCGAGTGGCGGAGGCAGTGTGACGTGGGTAATCAGATCGCCGGGTTCCAGCACGGTCTCGCGATGCGGTGTATTGCCGGGCAGAAGATGAAAATCGCGGAACGCGACCGCGCGCGAGCCCTTCGTCCCCTGAATGTGAATGGTTGCTTCCAGCGCCGCTAACGCCACGCACATGTCGGATGGATTGGTGGCAATGCAATGCTCACTGGCGCCGAGGATAGCCAGCGTGCGATTGTGGCCGGTGATGGCTGGGCATCCGGTACCGGGCTCGCGCTTGT
>CAZLIE010000061.1:0-22769 GCA_964559345.1 uncultured Terriglobales bacterium | reverse complement strand
CTTAAGCAAACACAGTCTAACGGGCGTCTGGAGCCGTCGTGGTTATGAAATCAAAACGAAGTGAGGGATCTGTTTTTTTCTCTTCTCTCTCGATGACGTAAACGAGAAGCAGATCCCTCGCTCCGCCTTTGCGTTTGTTTTTGGACGGAAGGCATTCACGGTGGAGACTTCGAGATGACAATTCTGGCAGTGGCTTGTATGTCTGCCAATCAATGTCCCGGAGTTACGCTCGCGACTTTCGCTGCCGGCGTTTGCAACGCTGCTCTTGTCGTCTCCAGCAATTCTTCAGGCTTCCAGTGATTGCCCGGATACCACGCCTGAATCTTTCCAGTCGGACCGATCACGGCTGTGCTCAAGGAATGGGTGATCTGATTGCCATCGCGCTCGTAATAGATCCCAAAGAAATCCGCTAATTTCTTCATTTCATTTTCAGGAGCCGTTGCGAATTCCCAATGCTGGAAATCCTCCTTACTGTAGCGCTCTGTGTACGCGGCTCCGTAGCTGCGTAGAACTTTCGGTGTGTCATGCTCAGGATCGAAGCTGATGCTCAGCAGGTGCGTGTTCGCGTATAGCTCGGGAGAGCCGGCGAGACTCTTGTCGAGAGCCGCAAAATTCCCGTTCATGCGCGGACAAAAATCGTTCAGCGTACAACGTGTGTAGAAGAAGGTCACCAGCAGAACTTTGCCGCGATAGTCGCCGAGCTGAATGCGGCGGCCGTTTTGATTCATAAGCGCGAAGTTCGGGACCGCCTCTCCGGATTGCGGAGTATGCATTTGCGTCTTCGGCGCAGGCGTGCTTCCTGGGGCCGCCTTCTTTAATACATCGAGGCTGTCGATCACCGCGGAGTCGGATCGCACAGCGAGGTCAGCCTTGATCTCGTCTCCAGGCTGAACTTTGTCGAGCAGCGACGGCGAACTGACCGGATACGGCATAGTCATCGCGTCCATAAATCCGGGAATCGCATCGTGCTCGACGATCAACTCTTTTCCGAGTTTATCGACTGCCATGATCTTGCCGTGCATCTCGTAGTGCTTCGCTGGAGAGTTCTTCGTACAGCCTGTGGTTAGCAGGAAGGTTACGACGGCTACTACGAGGACACAAAGAACTGAACTGCGGGTTCTGAGTGTTTGGGAGGAGAAGTTGTTGCTAGTCACTTTGAAAGGATGCTTCCGGAACACTCGCGAGACTTGGGCGAAATGGCAGCGGGATGAATCGATGGAGCCGCTTCTAAAAATTGCGACGGCTTGGCTCGCGCTTATCACCGGAACCCTGTCCGGGGCGGGCTCCGCGATTCCCGAAGATCTGCGCCTTGCGCGGCTTATAGCCATCGCATTCGCATTGCGAGCACTGTCCAAATTTCGTGCCGGAGCGCTCGTGGACATTCTTGGTGTGGCGGCATGCGGAACATGTGGGATTCGACATCAGTGAGCACTCGCAATCTTCATATTCCTAACAGTAGCAGACTTGCCCAAGGAATGCTCAGCCCGGAACGCCACAATCGTGGCTCACAATCTTGGTAGCATGAAGTCATGCCGCAGCACTGGAGCGCACGCCTGCTCGAATTCGACCGCGTTCGCGAGATCCTGCTTGGATATTGCGGATCGGATGTAGGGCGGCAGCGCGTCTCTGAACTCGAACCTGTCGCTGACCTGGCGTGGATTGACCGTCAGCAGGAACTCGCCGACGAGGTGCGGCGATTTCTTCAATCCGGCGGCAGCTTCGAGTTCCATGGACTCAAGGACAGCCAAAATCTCCTGAAGAAGTCGCGCATCGCCGGCGCGGCACTTGAGATCGAAGAGATTCGGGAGGCATTGCTGCTCGCCGATCGGGCGGACGAGTGGCGCGCGATTGCACTCAATCCTCCCGCATCGCTCGATGGCGGGTGGCCGATGGTCCGCGCAATGTCGGAGGCGATCGCCAACTTCACGCTCTTCCTCCGGCACTTTCGCGGAAAAATAAATCCGGACGGAACGCTGGACGACCGTGCTTCGCCCGAGCTCGCACGACTGCGGCGCGAGATCGAGCGGCAGAAGCGCGAAATTCAGACTTCACTGCGCGGCTATTTGCGACATCTGGCGGAAGGCGGCGCCGTCCAGGACGAGCTCATCACCATTCGCGGCGAACGTTTCGTGATCCCGGTGAAGGTTGAACAGAAGCGCAGGGTCAACGGAGTGGTTCACGGCGCCAGTTCCAGCGGACAAACTGTCTTTGTCGAGCCGCTCGAAACCATCGAGCAGAACAACGAACTCGTGCGTCTGCTGGAAGAAGAGAACGCGGAAATCCATCGCATCCTTCTCGATATGACCGGCCGGATCGGCGAAGTTGCCGACGCGCTCGCGCATGCATCGTCGGTGCTTGCGAAAATCGAACTGCAATTCGCCAAGGCACGCTTCGCCCGAGACTACCAATGCGTCCGCCCAAAGTTCGCTGGCGACGCAAATTCTGCCAGAAAACTGTCGCTGATCGACGCTCGGCATCCGGTTCTGGAGCGCAATCTGACCGCGCGCGGAGCAAAAATTGTTCCCGTAAGCCTCACGCTGGAACCCGGAGAGAAGCAAATCATCATCAGCGGACCGAATACCGGAGGCAAAACCGTCGGCCTGAAGACCGTCGGTCTGCTGGTCCTGATGGCCCAATCCGGCATTCCGGTGCCTGCTGAGGCCGCTGAAATGCCACTTTTCGACGATGTTTTCGCCGATATTGGCGACTATCAGTCCATAGAACAGAACCTTTCGACCTTCTCCGCGCACGTTTCCAACATCAATTCGATCGCAAAAAGCGCGACGCCGGCCTCATTAGTGCTGCTGGACGAGCTCGGATCGGCCACAGATCCAGAAGAAGGGGCCGCTTTAGCCGTCGCAATTGCCCTTTATTTCCTGGAACTTGGCGCTACAAGCATCATTTCCACCCATCACACAGCGTTAAAAGTCTATGCCGCGAACACTTCCGGAGTGGTAAATGCCGCAGTGGGATTCGACGAGAGCACCCTCCAGCCCACGTACGAGCTCAAAGTAGGCGTTCCCGGGGCCTCATCGGGCATCAATATCGCCCAACGCCTTGGGCTAAACGCCGAAATTATCGCCTCTGCGCGTCGTCGGGTAGCCGGGCAGACCCAGGATATCGCCCGCTTTCTCGATCAATTACACGAGCAAATTGCCGCTGCCGAGGCCGAACGTGTCGATTTGCGACGTCGAGAGCAGGAGGTTGCGCGCGAAAAGAGCCGCCTGGAGCTCGAAGGAATGAAGGAACAGCGGCAGCAGGTACGCGAAATCGAGAAGAAACTCGAAACTTTGCTGCGGGATTTCGAGTATCAGACCCGCGAAGCCGTCAACGCAGTGCAGGAAAGGGCCGCTGCGCAGAAGCTTTCGAAGGACGCCGAGCGTCGAATCGCCCGCTTACGGCGGGAGTTTAAGGAGCAATTTGATTCTGCTGTGGTCGCGCATCGCACCGGCGCGGACCGCGGCGACCCGAACGCGCGCCCAAATGAGGTCAAATATGTCGCAGAAGGCGACGTTGTGCGCCTCAAATCCATCGGCCGCGATGCGGTTGTGAAGCGGAAAATCGACGAGAATACCTTCGAAGTCGAAGCTGGAATCATGAAAATGCGCGTTCCGCGCAACGATATCGCCGGCGTACTCAGCTCTGGCGGTCAGGACAAGGCCGTCAATCCCGTGGTTGCGGCCCGTTCGCGCGGCATTTCTGTGTCGCTACAGAACGAGAGCGACGATCAGAATATGCCGTCGGAGATCAACGTGATTGGGCAAACCGTGGACGATGCGACCCGCGAAGTGGAGAAATTTGTCGATCGCGCGTTCCTTGCAGGCATGCCGCGCGTCCGCGTTGTGCACGGTAGCGGCATGGGAATACTGCGTAAAGCGCTGCGCCAATTCCTGAAATCGCATCCTCACGTCGCCCTGGTGACCGAGCCTCCGCAGAATGAAGGCGGCGCGGGAGCGACTCTAGTCGAATTGAGAACGTAGTTTGTCGGCTTCTGGTCCGGAATTTGTACGTTTATGGCTACGCGACTGCCGCGCTCTCGCCGATCGGCGCCAATGAATGCGCCGAGTTTGGACCTTGTGAGATCGCCATTTCAAGCGCGTGTTCGCCGCGATTGATCGCTTCCGTGACGATATCGACTGGATCGTATTGCGCATTCACGACGATTCCGGCAATTCCCGCGGCCATATGGATCGGGCGCTCGCTTCCAGGAACACGCGTTGTGGCCAGCGCTTTGCGGAATTTCTCCACGACGAAGAACGCATTTTTGTCGTTCGTGTCGCCGAGAACGAGGGCAATGGTCGTTTTATCGTAGCGAATTGCGGTGTCCGTCTGCCGAATATGCGAGCAAATCGTTTGTCCAACGCTCTGCATCAGGCCTTCGATTCCGGCTTCGCCGGCCTCACGTGACAGCGCGCCCGCCTTTCCAAAATTCAAAAGCATCAGCGTGCTTTGAGAATTTTGCTGAGTTGCGCGCTTCACTTCGGACAGCATTACGTCGATATAAGACGCGCGTTTCAGCAATCCCGACTTCTCGTCGGTCACCGCCAGGGTCTTCATCAAACTGCGCAGCTTGGTGTTGTGCACTGCAAGAACCATCTGGTCGGCTATGGTTTTTGCAACAACTACATCTTTTGGTCCCCATTTTCGTGGGCGATCGCATTGCTCGAGGATGAGAATTCCGACGTGCTCGTCTCCGTCAACCAGCGGGACCGCCATTACCGACTGCAGCTCGAGCGAATTTATGTGTTGCTGGATCGTCGCGAGTTCCGGAGAGTTTTTCGCTTTTTCAATGACAACGGATCCGCGTTGCATCGCCAGATGCTGTAGCGTGCCGATCAGACGAACGATCGCCATTACGTCGGACTGCTTTATTCCGGGCGCGCAATATTCCAGCGCCGCAGATGGCGGCTTTCCCGGACTACATAATCCGGCAACGCAGCGGCTGGCGTTCCAATGCCGTCCAACGTCGTTTACAGCCGCGAAAAGAACGCTCTTTACGTTCGACTGCCGATAAATATTTCGCGTGATTTCCGTGACGCGCGCAAAATTTTCGACGGTATCTTCGCCGCTGGCCGATGCTGCAGAACGCCCGCTGGGACGCTGTTCCGCCGCTGATTCGGTACCGTCGGGCTCGTCATCACCCTCATGTTCCGGCACCACTCCGGCATTCAGATACAACAGACGCAGCTTCTCGTTGCGGCGTTCTTCGCGCGGAAAAAGTTTACGGATCCTCTCGGCGCGTTCGAGAGCCTTCGCGCGCATTGAGTATTGAAGAAAAATCTCAGCCTGGAGAATTAGGTCCTCGAGAACCGTGGACTCGGCTTCGATTTGCGGCTGCTGTTCGCCAACAGCTTTTTCTTTGCTCGGACTAGACTCAGCGTTGGTGTTCTGCAACCGGTTTTGGATGGTGCGATAACGGCCGGCATCCACTTTTCCGCGCAGCAGTTCGAGGCGCTGCTCGAGGCCTTCGATATATGGATCGACTTCCGCCGCTTTGTCCAGCGCATCGGCGGCGCGCCGGAAATCGCCTGCCGCGTAGCGGAGTTGGAACAACCGAATTAGCGTGTCGCAGTAGTCGTGTTCGCGATTGGCGGAATTGAAGAGCTTCGCCAGAAATTCGAGATACTCGGCATCGGGGGGGTGTTCGATGGTAATCTCGCGCAACAAAGCGACGAATTCGCGCTGTCGTCCGGCACGCTCCTCGATCTTCTCCAGCTTGCGCGTGAGCTCCAGCGCCTCCTCGTAGAACTGCAAGTCGATCAGCTCGGTGATGAGCTTGCCGATTTCATCCAACTTGCCGGGATTGCGTTGAAACAACTCCCAGAGAATCGGATACGCCTCTTTCGGACGATGCGCCGCGAGCAATGCCATGCCGTACGCCTCGCGATGATCGAGCTGACTCGATTCCCCGCGCGCGCCCGGCTCCAGCACTTCGACGGCATGAAGCGCCTCGCCTTTGTCGAGCAATCCGGTTCCGTAGCGCAGCGCAATTTCAGGATTCGCGGAATCGAACTTGTACGCGCGTTCGTATGAGGAGAAGGCAACGTGACCGTCCTCCTCCTCCATGATTCCGATTTTGAGAAAGGATTCGCCCGCCGTCTTTCCGTCCTTCAGCTTGGCCGCGAGATCTCCCTGACGTCTGAGATTCGCGATGCTCGGCTCGAGCAGCGCAATGCGACGAATCGCCGCCAACGCTTCGTTCTGCCGATTCGCTTCGAGAAAGCCTTTGGCCGCCGTCTCGTACGCATCTAACGCTTCCTTGCGGTTGCCGCTGCGCTCTGAAACTTGGGCGAAGCGAAGCGTCTGGCCAAGGTTGGGCGGCACCAATCGCGCAAGCTTTTTGTAGGTAAGCGCAGCTTTCGCATTGTCGCCCAATGCGATCTGACGATCGAATAGTTCACTGAGCAGCGACGCCGCCTCTTGTGAGCGATTCAGTTGAAGAAACAGGTCGGCAGCGGTGTGCCGGGCGCTATCATTACCGGGTTCGGCGTCCAGAATCGAGAGGTATTCTTCCAGGGCAGGTTCGACCTTGCCCTTTTGAAGATACTTTTCAGCTTTTTCCAGACGCTTGGAAATGTCTGCCATTTTGGGGAATCAAGAAGCCCAGCGAGCGTACCTCGATTGTATGCGGCTGGCCTGTCGCTTGGAAGTTGACAATCAGAGTCGCTTTGAAACTAACGTTCGCACACCAAAGTATCGGATGGCAAAATCGGCCATCGCATTATGGACTCGGTTAAACTCGCAGTGCAGTCCTAAATATCGGTAGGAAAGGAACTGCCTTTGATTCTGCGAGGTTGGATGCTGTTCGCTGCGCTGCTTTGGACGGCAGCCGATATCGGTCCCGCATTGTTCGCTCAGTCGAGCTCGGCCTGGTCATTCGCTGTCTCTGGAGATTCCAGGAACTGCGGCGACGTCGTGATGCCTGGCATCGCCGCCGGCGTACGCACTGACGGCGCGCGCTTCTATTGGCATCTCGGAGATTTTCGCGTCACCCATGATTTCGATCAGGACCTGCTGGCGGCGCCTGAATATCGCAGCAAGCATCTCGCCATCGCCGATTATCTGCGCATTGAATGGCCGGATTTTATAGCGCAACAGCTCGATCCGTTTGGCAACACTCCCGTATTTCTGGCGATCGGCAACCATGAGCTTGGCACTTCGAAGACCCGCCTGGATTATCTTCAGCAGTTTGCGGACTGGATCGATTCACCCGTGATCCGCGCGCAGCGGCTGAAAGACGATCCGCACGATCATCAGCTGCACACGTACTATCACTGGATTGAAAATGGCGTCGATTTTATTTCCGTGGACAACGCATCTGGGGATCAATTCGAAGATGCCCAGGTTGTTTGGATCGAGCGCACACTCGCGCTGGACGCCAGCAATAAAGACGTTCGCACCGTCGTTGTGGGAATGCATGATGCGCTGCCCGACAGCGTCTCTGCCGGCCACAGCATGAATGAAACGGCGCAGATGGAGAGGAGCGGACGTCGCGTCTATCAGGATCTGCTGGCGTTTCGCGCGAAGACTCAAAAGCGCGTTTACGTGCTGGCGAGCCATTCTCATTTCATGGTCGAAGATCCGTACAACGACGCCTGCCACTCACAACCTGAAACTCTGCTCCCAGGCTGGATCGTTGGCACTGCGGGTGCGGTGCGCTATCGCTTGCCCGCCGATCTCGGCGGGGCAAAACAGGCGCGAACCGACGTGTACGGATATCTGCTCGGCACCGTTCAGCCCGACGGCAAAATCAAGTTCCAGTTTAAAGAAGTGAAAGCGGAGAACATTCCGGCGGCAGTCACCCAGCGATACGGCAGCAAACAGGTGCAGTACTGCTTTCAGGAGAACAAGTCACCTTATACGCCGTCCGGACCGGTTTGCTCCGCGACTCTTTCCGGGCACTGAGAACAGAACGTGACTTCAGCCAGTGAAAGTCTCGTCTATCTGTCTCTCGGCTCGAACGTCGGCAACCGCGAAGCTAATCTGAACGCGTGTATCGCACGGTTACGAAAGCTGGGCGACGTGCGCCAGGTTTCATCGTTCTACGAAACCGAGCCGATGGAGATGCGCGAACAGCCCTGGTTTCTGAACTGCGCCGTTGAACTGGACACGGCGCAAACGCCAGAGCAACTGCTGGCTTCGATCCGCGCAATCGAGGCAGAGCTTGGGCGTGAGCGCACGGTCGTAAAGGGACCGCGAACTATCGATATTGACATCCTGCTGATCGGGAATCTGGTGATCCAGAGCGCCGAGTTGCAAGTTCCGCATCCGGCGATGCACCGGCGTCGCTTCGTACTGGAACCGTTGTTGGAAATTGCGCCGAACTCGGTCCATCCACTGTTGGGAGTCCCGGTTCGTGAGCTTCTGGCCAGCTTGGCATCGGGCTCCGGCCAGGTACACAGAACCGCCACTTAGAAAAATCTTGTGCCAAACTATGCCAGCCACCCTGGATTTGCGCTAAACTTTTCCTGCTTGCGCAAGATGGCATCTACGCTCGTAGTTGCAGCTCTGGCAGGAACTCTAGTTCCGCGAGCCGGCGCCAGTATTCCCAAGGTCGGGTCAGTGCGCGTGCTCACACCAGCTACCGCCAGCCACACGACATTCAGCGAATACAGCCTCGAATGGCTGAATACTCCGGCACACTCGCATGCGTTTATGAATGAGTTTTATGTGGACGATGCGCCTGTCCACCGGAGACGCTTTGTCCAGACGCGGCGCAAGAGCTTGCAACACCGCACGGGAGCGTTACTGCGACTGCTGGATCCTCGCCAGTTCTTCTAAAGCCCCTCTGGTCTTCGGAAGAAGCTGTTCCAGCTCAGCCTGACGCCGCCTCAGTCCGTCCACCACAGCGGCCGGAGCCTTCGCCAAGAAATTCTCATTGCCGAGTTGACGCTGCGCGCTCGCGAGCTCCGATTCGAGCTTCTTCAATTCCTTTGAGAGACGCTCGCGCTCCGCGGCTTCGTCGATCTTCTTCTCATAAACTACGAGGAGTTCGTAGCTGTTAGTCGTCTGTGCGCCAGGCAGTTTCGAGAGGCTAGCGCCGGCGAATTCAATGGACTCCACCGCCGCGCGGCTCTGAATGAGCTCGCGATTTTGTTCGATCAGGCCAGCCACGGACGACTGAGCGACATACACGCGTACCGGAACTTTTACTTTCGGCTCAACCTTCAGCTCGGCGCGGCGATTACGGATGTCGGTGATGAGCTCCTGCAGTATCTGCATCTGCTCGATTGCCGATTTCTGAGTCTGGTTCAGCTCCGCTCCGAGTGGGAACCGTGTTAGCGCGATGGACTTCGCCGGCGCTTTCTCCTCGTACAATGCATGCCAGATTTCTTCACTGATGAAAGGCATGATGGGCGAGAGCAGGCGCAACGAGGCTTCGAAGGTTTTCACCAGATGCGACAAGGCTGGGCGCGCCATATTCGGCTGCGACACGTCAAGGCGCAGCTTCACGGCTTCGATGTACCAGTCGCAGAAGTCGCCCCAGAAGAATTGATAAACGAGGTTGGCCGCCTCATGGAAGCGATACTCCGCCAGCGCCTGATCGACTGCGAAGGCCGCCTGTTGGAAACGCGCTTCAATCCAGCGATCCTCGAGAGGAGCAGAGTGAGGCAGCGCTCCACCAGAAGCTATCCCTGACAAGTCACTCGCGCTCCAAATACCCGCTTCGCGGGCGCGGTCGATGTTCATGAACATGAAGCGCGCAGCGTTCCAGATCTTGTTTGCGAAGTTTCGATAACCTTCAGTGCGGGCTTCGTTGAATGCAATGTCCGTTCCCGGCGAGGCCATTGCGGCCAGCGTGAAACGCACTGCGTCGGTGCCGTATTTCTCCGTGACCGCAATTGGATCCAGCACGTTGCCCTTCGTCTTCGACATCTTCTGGCGCTCGGCATCGCGCACCAGGGCATGAATATAAACCTCACGAAACGGCACGCTCTCCGCCAGCGGACGTGGACTGCCATCGATGCGCGGCATTTCCTGCATGAAGTGGCAGCCCATCATGATCATGCGTGCCACCCAGAAAAAGAGGATGTCGAAACCGGTGATCAGCAATGACGTGGGATAGAACACGTCGATATCGCGGCTGTGCTCCGGCCAGCCCAGAGTCGTGAACGGCAGCAACGCCGACGAAAACCAGGTGTCGAGAACATCCGTCTCACGCTCGACCGCTGAACCGCAATCGGCACAGATTGAGATCTCTTCGCGGCCCACAAGCGGTTCCGTCTTCGGCGATTGTTTCGACCGCTTGCAACTCGGATTCGTGCAGTACCACGCCGGAATACGATGTCCCCACCAGAGCTGGCGCGAGATGCACCAGTCGTAGATGTTGAACATCCAGTTCAGGTAAATGGTCTTGTAGTTCTCCGGGGTGAAGCGAATGTGCCCTTGTTCGACGGCCGCAATAGCTTTGTCCGCGAGCGGCTGAATCTTGATGAACCACTGGATCGACAATGTCGGTTCGACCACGGTTTTGCTGCGATCGCATTTGCCGATCGAGATCGTGTGGTCCTTCTCGCCCACGAGAAAGCCTTGTGCGGTGAGATCTTCGAGCACGCGCTTGCGCGCGATGTAGCGGTCAAGGCCGGCGTAGCGAGCACCGTTCTGGTTGATCCTGGCGTTCTCGTCCATGATCTTCGGCATCGGCAAGTTGTGTCGCTTGCCCATGGCGAAATCGTTTGGATCATGCGCAGGAGTCACTTTCACTGCGCCGGTGCCGAACTCGGAATTCGCGAGTTCATCCGCAATGATGGGAATCTCGCGATTCATCAGCGGCAAGCGCAACATCTTGCCGATCAGAGCGGTGTAGCGTTCGTCATGCGGATTCACCGCGACCGCGACGTCGCCCAGCATCGTCTCCGGACGCGTAGTCGCGATGTGAATGTATCCGCTGCCATCCGCGAGCGGATAACGGATTTCATACAGCTTGCCGGGCTGCTCTTCGTGAACTACTTCCAGATCGGATATCGCAGTCTGGCAATCCGGACACCAGTTCACGATGTATTCGCCGCGATAAATCAGCCCGTGCTCCCACAGACGCACGAAGGCCTCGCGCACGGCTGCGCTGAGATTCTCGTCCATGGTGAAGTATTCGCGCGACCAATCGACCGAAGCGCCCAAACGCTTCATCTGCTGCTGAATGGCGCCGCCGTAAAGCCGCTTCCATTCCCAAACGCGCTCGATGAATTTCTCGCGTCCGAGATCCTGACGCTTCCTGCCTTCAGTCGCGAGCTGACGTTCGACCATCATCTGCGTTGCGATGCCGGCGTGATCGGTGCCCGGCAACCAAAGGCTAAGATCACCGCGCATGCGATACCAGCGCGTCTGAATGTCCATCTGCGTCTGGTTCAGCATGTGTCCCATGTGCAGGCGTCCAGTAACGTTGGGCGGCGGTAACAACATCGAGAACACCGGACGCTCCTCGCCAAGGGCCGGAGTAGGCGCGTCGAACAGCTTTTCTTTGACCCAGTATTCGGCCCAACGCGGCTCAATCGCGCTCGGATCGTAGGTTTTGGGCAGATCGTGAGACATGGGATGCGATGTAAAAACGATAACACGCGCAAATGCGGCTGTCGGCGCTCGGCCATTCGAGAGTGTCGGCCGCATCGAGACAACATGGATGCGGGCGCCCTCGCCCGCGCCTTTTTCGTGTTCTGGCTTCCAACCGCAACGTTGGAATCAATGTTCAGTGTGGGAGCTCTTTAGTTCCGATCACCAGTGTTCCTGGGGCGTGACTTACTTCAACTCAGAGTGTCGGAGAACCTATCGAAAAGGCGAGGGCGCCCGCATCCACGTTGTCTGGAACCTGGTTACACGCTTGAAGTGGCCGAACGCCGAACGCATCCGTTCCCCACACCTCGGCAACATTACGGAGTTCCATGTCTCCGCGCTGTTGCCGGTGTGGAGGAAAAAGGAAGAGGTTACGCTCTGGCAGCGAAGGTTTTGCTCGACCGTGACTCGGCTGCAGCGTTCGGGTCCGGCAGATTCATTTCACGCATCGCGCCCGCTACATCGGGCGTGTCGGTCGATCCCATAAAGCGATCGAAAGCAACGACGAACAGAATCAATGCGCAAGCAAACGGAACAAGACTTATAACGAGAAGCACCGTACAGCCTCCCGGGGAACCGCAGAGAGTATCCCCTGAAGAGACTTCTCGCGCAATTAGGAGAGTGCCCTACAGAATGAGATGAGTTGCTGGATTTTTCGTTACTTGCGGTTCTTGCGCAGATCGAGCTCAGCCATGATCTTTCCGACCAAGCTAGGAAGTTCGCGCTGGAGCACGTGATCGACCGCCGACGCAACATGATGATTAGCGTCGCCATTATCGGAGTGTCCAGCCTGCGTGGGGCTCGACGCTTCGCCCTTCATGGCAGCGTCAAGCGCATGCGCAACCTGAGTCTCGACTTCATTTCCTGACGCTGGATTAAACGTCGCCGCGGCGGCCATGGCCTTCGGGATTGAGTCGCTCTGAATCTCGGCAGCCGGATGATGTTCGATCGGGAGCTCTGACAGCGCCTCTCGCATTCGCTGAATGACGATATCGTCGCTTTCAGGAGCCTCGACGATGGACATTTCGGCATCGGCCGACGTGGCTTGTATTCCGGAGACTGACTTGAGGAATTCGTCGGCCGCATCCGCAACCGATTGCGTCGCGTCTTCCTGCAGGCTCGTTGAGGAGAGTTCTGAATGTTGCGGCGCAGCGTTGTCATCCAAGGCCAGCGGAGTGAACTCTCTTGTAGGCTCGCCCGTGTGCTCTTCAGTCGAGAGCGCGATCTCCGGAAGCGATGACGGAGGCGCTGGATACTTGGGTTCCGCTACAGCGTGGATTCCGACGGGAGCTGTCGTTGAAAAAGTGTGCTCTTTATCGGCCAGGCTCGACGGTTCCGGCGCTACTTGAAAGCTCGGCGTCGAATCCAGCGCGATCTCCTGGTCACTGGCCGGCACTGACTGCTCTTCCGCCTTCGCAACAGGCTCGGTCTGTGTCTCAGGTTGCTCATACGCCGACATTGCGGCCTGGAGGCGGGCTTCAAATTCATCGGGCGGAGCAGCTTGCGGCGTCTCTGGAGCGTACGAACTGAGTGCGGCATCGAGCATCGCATCAGAGCTGGCAACTACACTTTGATTTACTTCAACGTGATGCATAGCAATGACCGGATCGGCGGCGGGTTCGGATGTCCCGAACTGCGTTGGAAAATCCGTGGCCGCCTGGTGCGGGTTTGTCTCGAGAGCAGGATCTTTGTTGACGACAACGTTCGGATCGACGGTCTGCAACGTGGGTTCAAGCGCAGACTCGATCGTGATCGGCATCTCCGGAACCGGAGCAGCGGCCGTCAGCTCTAGTCCTTCGACAGCGCCCACTGGCACTGTTTCAGCTTCAACATCGAATCGTTGCACCGAAAAGTCATTCGCGGGGGGCTGCTCTGCGACCGGCTCCGCTGGCGAGACCGGCGCAACTTCTTCTAGGGCGAATGCTGGCACCATTGCCGCACTCGGAGCGGCCTCCGGGGTGGGAGCGTGCACGAGATCGTCGGCAAAAGCTGGCGTAGCCGTGTCGCTAGCAACGATTGCCTCGCGGCGATCAATTGGCGTCGTATTGAATTCTTCCGCAGCAGGATCGGTGAGAGTGGAAGCCTCCTTGGCAGGCGCGCTCGATTTGCCGGCGAGTATGGCTGCAATCTCCGCAGGATCGAGACGCATCGTCTGGTCGTGATTATTTGGCTTCTGCGCAGCTTTGGGCTCGGAAGTACTGGACGTCTCCTGCGATTTCGAATCAGCTTTCCAGGCAAGGGTCTTAGATGGTTTTGAGCCAGACGCGAGACGCTCGACTGCGGCGGTGAGATCGGTCGCCTCAAACGGCTTGATGATCACACCGTCAGCTCTGACGCGCGCGCCGTCCTGTGGACTGTATGGCTCCATGCGTCCGACCGTGAGCAACACCGGCATTTTGGTAGTGTCAGCAGCGTTGCGCAAGCGCTCGCAAAGCTCCAGGCCGCTGTAACCCGGCATGAAGACGTCAAGCAGGACGAGGTCGGGTTTGATCTCTGCGATCTTCTTGGCTGCCGCAGCGCCGTTGCTCACCGTGACAACATCGTGTCCGGCTTCGCTGAGGATCTTCTTGCCCATGTTCTGGGCAGTCACGCTGTCGTCGGCGAGCAGTATCTTGATACCCACAATTCGTCCTTTGACTAATCACTAACTAAAAAGCGCAGGAGTGCTGTTGAGGAACGTACTGTTTCCTATGCTCCAAGTCAATGCAAAGTGAACCTGAGTAATGCCGTAGGGTTATTGCTTAGTTACGGGGGTGCTACGCCTTTCGCAGCAGGAGTTTGCGAGTGCGGGAGCATAAAAAACCCGGCCTCCGATTCAGGCCGGGCGATGGCAGTGGTGAATGGCAATCAGGCAGCGTGACGCACGGTGATAAAGCGCTTGATGGATTCGTAGGCGCTGTCGGGAATCACACGCCGACCGACCAGGTCGATCTTGGTCGCATAGGGACGATTCTCAATGATGCGTCCGGCCAGCACCTCACCGATTCCGTTGAGCTCCTGAAGCTCGAAGACGCTGGCAGAGTTCAGGTCGAGCAGCCCTTCTTCTGTGCGATGCCGAAAGCGCCTGCGTCCCATCCGTGGACGGCCCCGTCGCCGCGACGGCTCCTGGGCTGGCTCTCCGGCCCGGCGAGTGCGTGCGCCGGCCTGCTGGTACTTGGCAAGCGTGAGCAGCCCGAGTGCTCCCAACACGAATACCAAGGCTTGTTTCATTAGACCTCCTCCAAGTCGTATAACCTCGGATGGTTTGATCCTAATGGCGGTTGTCAGACGCAGCGTGGAGGCAAGCAGCTTCGTATCGGTCGAGTTATTCAGCCACTTGTAACTGTTTGAATGCGGAGTAAATAAACGATCCGAGATGCCAGCCATCCATGAACTTGAAGGGAATCTCGCCAACTGTGTAGTGTCCGCAGGGCAGTGCCACAGCTTTCAAGTCAATTCCGTGCTGCCGAAAGAGGCGCACGACCTGTTCCGAAAATTCGCGCAAAAAGGTGAGGTCGTATTTGGCATAGATCATCAGCACCTTCTTGGGATGGGCAGCAAACTTTTCCATGTACGACACCGGGCTAATCGCCGCCCAGAGCTGCCGAAGGGTTTCGAGATTCATGACGCCCTCGAGAGCAGCGCGAATGTGTCGGGTGGATTGGCCGGTCCAGACTACGTCTCCGAAGTGCGTGGAGGCGTGATTGAACGCATTCACCTCGATGCGCCGATCGTGGGCACTCGCGATGAAGGCATAGCAAGATCCCAGACTCGTGCCGAGCACACCAAATCGCTTGCAGCCTTGAGCCTCTAGCCAGTCAATACAGGAACGGATATCAGTAACTGCTTGCCGGCATGAGTCCATGGTACGTCCGATGTTGGCGGAGACGGCGTAATCACTCCGCTCGATTTCGGCCGGACGGCGAATGTCATGGTAAGGCTTACTCAGCCGGAGCGCCGAAACTCCGTAGCGGTTCATGATCGCGCACAGCGCATTGTGGCTGAAGGCGTCGGCGTTCCACTGCGGCAACACGACCACGGCCTTTTTGCTGGGCTTGCCATGGCCATCGAATGCCGGAAACCAGCGAGCATTCACGATGTCGTTCTCGGGATACGGAGTGCGAACCGGCGAGGTGAAGCGTAGGAACTGAGCCTTTGGCAGCTTGCCCTTGCGTTCCTTCTTCTCGAGGATCTGAAGCTGCTTGCCTTGGCGCTCATTGGTTGGGAACAGTTTGGGCAGGCGCTCCTCGAGCCGGAAGTCTGTGGGTGTCGTGTAGGAGAAGAAGCTGTCGCTATCGGCAACGATCTTCTGGTTCAGATCGCGAAAGAAACCCTCTGTGTCTCGAGTGGTAAGCCGGCTGGGAGTAGCAGGATAATTTCCGTTTACCTGCGGCCACGAGCGCGTCCACTCTATTCCCCACTCGAACGGACGCACGATGCGATTGGTATCGCGGGTCGTCAGGTGCGTCTCCCACGCGAACATCGCCTTTTCCCAAAGCTTGAGCATCGTTCTCAGGTTAACAAATCAGAACGGGAGCCTGAGCTTGCCCGTATACCGCGGCGCGGTTGGGAAATAGAGGTGCCTATCTGGTCGTGTACAAACGCGGGACGCGCTTGCCGATTGCGCACAGGACTTCGTAAGGAATGGTGTTGGTCTGTCGCGCCATATCCCAGGCCGTAAGCCTCTGACCTTCCTGTTCGCCAATCAGGACAACCTCGTCGCCAACCTCTGCGCCGGGAATGTTGGTGATGTCTATTGTGGCCACGTCCATCGACACATTTCCGACTACGGGAGCAAGCTGTCCGCGCAACAGCACGCGACCGCAGGACGAAAGATGACGGCTGTAGCCGTCGCCATATCCAACGGGAATGGTTGCGATCCTTGCCGGGGTCGGAGTGACATACGCGCGGCTATACCCGATGCCCTGTCCGGCATCGACAGTGCGGAGGGCGATAATGCGTGTCTTCCAGGAGAGAACCGGCTGCACAGCAGGATGCTCGATGTCCGATGCCGCGCCCGATGCAAATGCGAACGGCAGAAAATACCCGTACAGAGCGATGCCGGGACGCACGAGAGTCACGCGATCTTGGCCGGATTGCTGATTCCAACTTCGTTGATGGGCAACAATCCCACCGCTGTTCGCCATGTGGACACACGCGGGACGCAGGTGGGCTGCTGCCAGGATTTCAAGCGCCTGCTGATATCTCTTGAATTGCTCTTCTGCATCGGCGGCATCAACCACTTCAGCCGAAGCGAGATGCGAATGCAATCCTTCCAGACAGATGAATTTGGCTTTGCGAAAAGCATCGATTAGCACAGGTAAATTCTTGAGCGGCACTCCTTGCCTTGCCATGCCGGTATCCACTTCGACGTGCACAGGAAAGGCTTGCTTGCCGAGTTTTTCGGCCGCCCTATCCAGTGCGGCAATTTGTTCCTCGCTCCAAACTGCAGGCGTGAGGTTCTGCTCCACAACACTCTCTGCTTCGCCCCGCCAGATGCCACTCATGAGAAGGATGCGGCCGGTAATTCCCGTCCGACGCAGCTCGATGCCTTCATCGGCAGAGGTCACTCCCAACCACCTGGCGCCGCTTGCTTCCAGAGCGCGTGCGCATTCGATCGCACCGTGTCCGTACGCGTCACACTTCACCACGGCGCAAACCATCGCACGTGGACTGACAAAGTCAGCAACCAGTTTGAAATTTCTGCGCAGCGCTGACAGAGACACTTCGGCCCAGGTGGGTCGCGTGGAGGTTGTGGACATGGGCTTCAGTGTAAACGTGGAGATGCTGTCGGCGGTCGGTATCAGCTTTCGGCGATCGGCTATCAGCGTTCGGCTTTTCAAGAGCTTGGGCAGGTTTGCGGACAACCTTAAGGCGGAACGTTTTCGCTTGCTCGGAATAACCGGAGGAGTAAAACAAAACGCGCCTGCGAGGGCACCCGTATCCACGTTGTCCGGAACTGCTTAAACTTTGCGATGGCCGAGCGCCGATAGCCGAAAGCCGATAGCGGCCTCTCTCCGACCGCCGAGAGCCGCCCTCTTTAGTACTCCGGCGGCGCTGCGCCCTCCATCAAATTCTCAAATCGCGTGCAGTTCTTTAGGAAGGCAAGTTTCACACCACCGGTTGGGCCATTACGCTGCTTAGCGATGATGATTTCCGCGACACCTTCTAGCTCAGGCGGTACTTCGTCTCGCAGGTAATACTCTTCGCGGAAGATGAATGCGACAACGTCGGCATCCTGCTCAATCGATCCCGATTCGCGCAGATCCGACAATTGTGGACGCTGCTCCCCTTTCCCCCGACTCTCGGGGGCGCGGCTCAATTGAGAAAGAGCGACGACCGGCACGCGCATTTCCTTTGCCAGCGCCTTCAGCCCACGCGAGACCGCGGAAACCTCTTGAGTGCGGTTCTCATACCGCTTGCTGCCCCCGCCGCTCATAAGCTGCAGATAGTCCACGACGATCAGATCCAGTTGACCCTGCTGTTGCGCCAGGCGGCGAGCTTTTGCGCGCATCTCCGTGAGCGAGATTCCAGGAGTGTCATCGATGAATAGCGGCGCCTCGGCGAGCGCAGAAAGTGCCGAGACGAGTTTTTGCCGGTCATCACGTGTAAGAAATCCGGAACGCAGCTTCTGCGAGTCAACGTGTGCCAGCGAGGAGAGCATACGCAGGACAAGCGCCTCGCGCGACATTTCGAGAGAGAAGACCCCCACCGTCTTGCGGCTTCGCACGGCCGCGTTCTCCGCGATATTCATCGCGAATGCGGTCTTTCCCATCGATGGACGCGCGGCGATGATGATGAGGTCAGATGGCTGGAAGCCGCTCGTCATTTCGTCGAGCTTCTCGTAGTGTGTTTCCAGTCCGGTGATGCGCTGACCGCGCTCATACAGGGCATCGATGCTGCCGAACGATTGCTTAACGATCTCGGGGATCCCGAGAAAGCCCTGGCCGATTCGGTTTTCCGAAATTTGGAAAATACTGGACTCAGCGGCGTCGATGATCTCCGCCGCGGAATCGCTTTGCTCCGTCGCTTGTGCGATCGCGCTGCTGCAGGCATGGATCAGCGAGCGCAGCAACGCCTTGTCGCGCACTATGTGAACGTATTGCGCGATGCTGGGGCGAATCGGCAGTCCGTCGGTGAGCGAGGAGATGTAGGCCACACCACCGACGGATTCAACTTCCTTCTTCTTCGACAGCTCTTCGGTGAGCGTGATGATGTCAACCGGACGCCCGGTTTCCATCAGGTCCATCATTCGGCTGAAGAGCCGCCGGTGCGAGTCGAGATAGAAGTCGTCGGCTTTGAGAGCCTCGGCCGCCTCGTTGTAAGCGAGATTATCGAGGAGAATCGTGCCGAGGATGGAGCGTTCCGCCTCAATGCTTGCGGGCATTCCGCGTTCGAGATTTAGATCGGCTGTGGCCAAGGTTCCGAAAACGAGTGTAAGCGCAGATTTTTTAACTTCAACTCAGAGTTATGAGTGGACGTTGTGAGTGCGTGTGAATAAAGCAGTTTTCTGTGGGAATCGCGTGAGCGGTTGAGCAGCCGTTACATCGAAGCCGCTCAGAAACAAGTTTAACTTTTCCATTGCGAAGGACCAAAGCGAAAATGCGGGGCGTTGTGCTCCCCGTCGTTCAGGAAGGCTCCTGCTAAAATAGTGGGTTCGCCGCGCCGATTCCGCGGCTTCGAGCGCGATCAGCGCATTCACCAGTTTCAGCGAGGAGAGTTTTCTGCATGGCGATTCCAGCCACACAGTTGCGTCCGGGCATGGTCATCAAGCATAACGGCGACCTGCATTCGGTATTTAGCGTAGAGCACCGGACACCGGGTAACCTGCGAGCCTTTATTCAGGCTAAATTGCGCAACCTGCGCACTGGCGCGATGTTCGAGCATCGCTTCCGCTCGCCCGATCCGATCGACAAGATCGTGGTCGATGAAGTGAACATGGAATACCTCTACAACGATGGCGACGGCTATTACTTCATGAACATGGAGAATTACGAACAGACGCACCTCACGCGCGACGTTCTCGGCGACTCGGTGGAATATCTGACATCGAACCTGCAGATCAAGGTGGAGTTCTACGACGGAAAAGCAGTGGGAATCGAGTTGCCGCAGACGGTGGAACTCACCGTGGTCTCGACGGAGCCCGGGCTGAAGAGCGCGACCGCATCGAGCGTGACCAAGCCCGCGAAACTAGAGACTGGATTAGTGGTGCAAGTGCCTCCGTTCATCAACGAAGGGGAACGCATCCGCGTGGACACCGCCGAAGGCGCGTACCTCTCGAGGGCCTAGTGACCAGGCGGTACATCATCTCCGGCCGTGTTCAGGGCGTGGGGTTTCGCTGGTTCGTCGAGCTTGAGGCGCGCACGATCGGCGTTGGTGGATGGGTGCGCAATACGGACAATGGCGCGGTCGAAGTGCTGGCGAGTGGCACCGAAGAACAGCTTGCGGCATTAAAGAACCGTTTGCGCCAGGGTCCGCGGGCCGCGCGCGTCGATGAGGTGCAGGAATTTGAGGCCGAGCAGCAAGGCAATGCGTCATCATTTCAGATCGAGGGGGCCTGGTAGCCGATGAGTCCATCTCCGGCAAGTTCACCAATGAAAGCCGACGTCACCAATTGCGAGCCGCTGAAAAAGTTGATCCGCGAAGTTCCCGACTTTCCTAAGCCGGGCATTCTTTTCTACGACATCACCACGTTGCTGAAGGATAAAGTCGGATTCGCCACGTTGATCGACGCGCTCTCGGCGCACTACATGGAAAAGGACATCGACCTGATCCTCGGAATTGAGGCGCGCGGATTCATTTTTGGCCCCGCACTCGCCTATCGTTTGAATGCTGGGTTCGTCCCTGTGCGCAAACCGGGGAAGCTGCCGGCTGAGACGGCCAAGGTCACATATCAGCTCGAATACGGCAGCGATTCGCTGGAGGTCCACAATGACGCCGTGCGGCCGGGCCAGCGAGTGGTCATAGTCGACGATTTGCTTGCGACCGGGGGAACTTGCGCCGCGACCGTCGAGTTAGCAAAGGGGCTAGGAGCCGATATCGCCGGTTTAGCTTTCGTGGTTGAACTGGATTTCCTGAATGGTCGTCAGCGGCTGAACGGATACGACGTCTTCTCGCTTCTCCATTACGACAAGTAGCGTGCTGACAGCGACTTGCGGGTGGTTCCTTGCTCTATGCTGGTGCATCTAATACACTAATCAACTCCCGGATAACTCGCGGAGAGGCTCCGTGTGCCCCGGTGATTAGAAAAGGTCAGAGGAATGAAAGAAAATATCCATCCCGCTTACAAAGACACGCGAGTTGTTTGCGCTTGCGGGAATTCGTTTGTAACCCGTTCTACTCACAAAGGTGACATTCACCTGGAAATCTGTTCAAACTGTCATCCGTTCTACACAGGTAAGCAGAAGCTGGTGGACACGGCCGGACGCGTCGAACGCTTCCGCCGCAAGTACGAGAAGACACCTGCCACCGCCGCAAAACCGGTACAAAGTAAGCTATCTTAAGATGTGAAAGCCCTCGCGAGCGAGGGCTTTTTTTTGTGCTCATGGAAAGCTGGAATAGAGGCTACGACGGTTGTCGTTCCTGATCTTCTTCGCTGCGCTCCTGATTTTTTAGGAGCTCATTGACGATCGTCACCAGTTCCTCAGGATTCACCGGCTTTTCAAGATAGAGATCTGCGAGCGGCTCTGCTGCTTGAAAAGCCTCGGCGACATATCCTGAAACCACAACTACCGGCATGCTGGAATGGTCTTTCGCGGCCTGAACAATCGCGCGACCGTTAGCATCGCCGAGGCGCCAATCCGTTACGACCGCGTCATAAGCATTGTGGCGCAGTTTATCGATGGCATCGCGCGCAGAAGTGCAGGCTGTCACCGAATGTCCAGCCGATTCCAAAATTGCACACTTCAGAGTTACGACGTGCGGCTCGTCGTCAACGCAAAGAATATTTGCCATGCGGGTCCTTGTACCGCGATCGGCCAGCGGCGCCGGCGATGACATCGCCAGCTATTACCTTTGATTCTCCAGTAGCTTATCCCATGTGTCAATTCCGCCACAAACCCTGCGTATCCTGAAGGTTCACCAGCTTTGGAAACGGCGGTTCTGGCCAGCCTGACTATGCCATAATTCGCTTAACCTCGAGGACCAGATGGGCTCACCTACAACCGCCGTTACCGACCAGCTCAAGTTCATCCAGTTCGACGTAGTAAACCTGATCGCCCGCATCTCCCTGAACCACCCGCCATACAACGTGCTCACCGTGCCCATGATGACGGAGCTGGCGCAATCCATCGAGAGCCTCAATGGCCGCGGAGACATCAAAGCCATCCTGCTCACGTCTTCGCAGAAGACGTTTTCGGCGGGAATCTCGCTCGAAGATTCGCGTCCTGATCGCGTTTTTCAGACCCTCGACGCCTTCAATCGCGTGTTCACCGCAATTCGCGAGATTTCGAAGCCGTTGATTGTGGTTGTGAACGGGCCTGCCATCGGCGCAGGATCTGAACTAGTCGCATTCGGCGATATGGTGATCGCCACGACAAATGCAAAATTCGCGCAGCCTGAAGTGAAGCTCGGCGTCTTTCCTCCGTTTGCCGCAGTGATGCTGCCGCAAACCATTGGTCCGAAGAAGACTTATGAACTCATCCTCACAGGTGAGGCGCTCAGCGCCGAAGAGGCCCTGCGGCTGGGATTTGTTAACCGCGTGGTACCTGAGGTTGAACTAGACACGGTCGTAGAGACCATCATCAGCAAGATTGGCGAATTCAGCGGCCCGGTACTCGAGGTGACCAAAAAAGTGATTGGAAGCTCAATAGGACTACCCATCGAAGAAGCGATGAAGCAGTCCCAAAACATTTACCTGAACGAGCTGATGAACCTCCAAGACGTGCAGGAGGGCCTCAGGGCCGTACTGGAAAAACGCAAGCCGGTCTGGAAAAACAAGTAGAGCTTCCGCTTCCGGAAGTTATTTGCGCTGTACCGCTATGGGACGTGGTTGCGCCGGCGGATGATCGTGCCCGCTGCCGTTCGGACCAGCCGCTGCTGCTGTAGCCCTCTCGCCCGGAGTGAGCAGCCCGAGTCCTTTGCGCACTTCGGCTTCGATCTTTGCAGCAATGTCCTTGTTCTCTTTGAGGAAAGCCTTCGCGTTTTCGCGGCCTTGCCCGATGCGCTCATTCTTATAGCTGAACCACGAGCCGGACTTCTCGACGATGTTGTTGTTCACGGCCAGGTCGAGCATGTCGCCTTCG
>CAZLIE010000060.1:18622-23295 GCA_964559345.1 uncultured Terriglobales bacterium | reverse complement strand
TATTCGAATCGGGCGCGCTCAACGCGGATGGATCGATCGTCGGAAACGACAACGACGCCGATGCCACCAAGTACGAGCCACATTATCGCGAGATCACCAATCCGGACCAGGTGGAGATCTACGAGTCAATTTTGAAAGACATCAACGGCAAAGTGACGACCGGGCTTCTCTCCGCAGTGACGTATCACAAAGACAATCGCATCCTTCCCGAAGGCTTTGAAAAGAGCACGGCTGACAAGGAGATTGCAGTAATTGGAGAGGCTGCGAACGATCCCGACTTCAATGACAAGGGAAGCGTAGTCCGATATTCCATACCGGTCGGCAGCTCGGCTGGACCTTACTCGATCGAAGTCGAACTGCTCTACCAGCCGATAGGGTTTCGCTGGGCCCACAATCTCGAACCGTATGACAAGGCACCTGAGCCTAAGCGATTTGTCGATTATTTCAGCGGAATGGCCTCCAGTTCGGCAGTATCACTTGCCAGAACCATGGCGACCGCACAGTGACGTAGCGCACCTCCTGTGCGCCAGAAAGTAGCCGGGACCGTCGAGATGCGCTTCTCGTACGTATCTCCATCGGCCGAACTGCGCCTCATTCTTCTCTCCAGATTTTTCGGCATTGTTCTTAATTTGTGGAAAGTAGCGGCGTCTAGGATGCGACCAGAGGAAGCTCCGTAATCGATTGCTGTCGGCACAGAGCATGACGGACTATCCAGGATCGCAAAAAGGGCCACGATCGAGGAAAGTTGAATCAGTTGCCAAAGAGATAACTAAATTCGAACGACAGGAGAATCGGATGTCGAAGGTTTTGAGGTATTCCATCCTTCTTGCCGTTGCAGGCCATCAGGCCCGAGCAGCTAAGGCCGGAGTGCCAAGATATGCGGAACTCGTCTGCTTCTCCGGCGATCCCGGTGAAGCCGCACTGAACTACTTCATCCTGAAGCTAATGGGCTTCCCAGATATCAAAGTATTGGTGAGTCAAGAGCTATCAATCTATCCAGATTGCGGCACCCCACTCTCGCGCGATCGCGAGGGTGGCGTGAGAATGAAGCGGCATAACCCTTTTCTGCGTCGAACTTACCGACGCCTCGAATACCGATTGCTGCAATAGTTGTTGCTCTGATATCCCGACGGATACCGATATCCACCACCATCGTAAGGCCCGCTGTAGTTTCCATCGTTTCCGTAATACCCGCCACCGTTTCCGTAGTACGGATCGTTGTTGCCGTAATAGCCGGCGGGATCATAGGCAGACTGGTTGTAGTACTCATTCGCGCGGCGATGCCTGTCGATGGCGTATCCGGCCGACGCGCCGACGCCAGCGCCCACCAGCGCTCCGGTACGCCCGGCAACTTTGTGGCCGATATATGCGCCGGCAGCCGCGGATCCGCCAATGATGGCAACGCTCTTCCAAGTGTCCGCAGTCTGAGCTTGCGCCGGCTGCATTACCGCAGATGTAAACGTCGCAATCATCGCAAGCGCCACTAAACAGCCGGTTTTCATTGCGCGACTGGCAAATTGTGTCAGGTTTTCCAAGACGCTGGTGTAAGTCATGGGAGCCCCCTACTCACCTCCTCAAACCCTACGGTTATGCCAGTGTCGCGAGAACCGGGAGCATGAATGTAAAGAAATGTAAGGACGAAGTCGTAGCCGCTCTAACCGCGACTCAGCCATGGCATTCGGCGGCGGATGCAGCCCGAACACGATCGAATCAAAAGACCAATGAAAGTGCTCAGCTAACTGCCCGGATGCCTAAGCGTTCATCCCAGGCGGCTTGGGTCCCGGAGCAATCGCTGTGGATGCACGCGAACACAATCACATGCTGTTCGACGTGGTTGCAGTTGCCATCGATCGAGATGGAAAAGTGTACGTGATGTAACTCAGCGGTCGAATTGCATCCCAGCGGCGCGCTGAGCCGGCGCATCGGAACAATTTCAGTTCCCGTCGAATAGTGGGAGTACCTGGTGGCAAAACGTTCAGGCCGGATTTCGTAAATTTGGTAATCTCCGAAATCGGGCAATGTCGGATGAAAGCCGAGAGCTGCGTCGGTTGCAAATTAAGAAATTTCGTAATTTCTTAATTACAAAATGTCCCTCGCGTTTTCCCAAACCATCCAATGCCGGTTTAGCGCAACGGCGCCGTGCCGCGAATAGAACTGTCGGGCAATGTCATTGCCGGGATCGACGCACACTCTTAACGCCTTCTGTTCGACAAACCACGCCGCCAGCAATCGCAACAACTCCGAAGCGATTCCCTGGCGCCTACGCTCGCGGATCACGTCAATCCACTCAAGCTCTCCCTGGCAACCGAAACGGCGCGTGAGATGTCCCGCGATGAAGCCGACAATCGCATGGTCTTCCACCGCGACGTAAAGCACACGCGGCGGCAGCGCTTCTCGCGGATGCAGCTCGCCCTCCATGTACCGCGAAATGCGAATCGTCCAATACGATTCAGTCTCCCAGTCCGCAGACCGTATCCGTGCCGATGCAGCCACATCAGATTTGAGGGCCTTGCGGTAAGTCACCATGGTTAAGAATCCATTCAGTCTGGGAAAGCCGGTTGGCACACCTGAAGGCTTTTAGCGGACGGTCTCCCGAGCTTTCAGTTACCCTGCGGAACATCCAAAACAATATTTACTGGCGCTGCGACAGCCGCCTTACGAAGCCATCCTCGACTTCGAAGCCCGACATCATACCCTTACGTTGGAGGCCTTTATGCACGAACGACAGCTCAGCGTCCCCGATATTGTGCTCATTGCCGGTACGCGCGTAGCCTTGGGTATTGGAATAGGGCTCCTGATTTCCGAGCGGTTCAATCCCGACCAGCGGAAAGCTGCCGGATGCGCGCTTGTTGGCGTGGGAGCGATCACGACAATCCCAATACTGATGAACGTAGTCAAGAAAAAGGCGGGCATTGCCGGGATTGACACCAAACAAGCTGCCTGAACGGCAACAGGTGGCGGAAGAAATGAGGTTCGATCTGACAGATTCCCTCAGAATCACGATCGATCAGTTGCGCAAGCGGATGGACGCTGGCGAGGATTTCACCCTTCTCGACACTCGCAATCCGCAGGCGTGGGCGCAATCGGACGCGAAATTGCCCAAAGCGCTTCGCATTACGTTGGACAACTTTGAAGGGCACTTGAACGAGCTTCCCAAAGACAAGCCCGTCATCGCCTATTGCACTTGACCCAACGAAGGCTCAAGCGCCAGTTTGGCGCAAAAACTTCGCGAGCGCGGGTACAGGAATGTCTGGGCGCTTCAGGGCGGATTTTATGCCTGGCACGATGCTGGGCTTCCCGTTGAGCCCAAAGCGAAAGCGGCGTAAGCAAGCTGTCGGTGATCAGCTCTCGGCTGTCGGCTACGGCAAAGGCTGTGGCTGAGTTTCGCCGACAGGATTGTCTATTGCCGCTGATGCCAGCAAGTGCCTCTCTTTGTGCCCTCAGCCTCGAGGCGCGGACACCGGCCGGGGTCGGCCCGAACCACGCAAGCCGGAACTACGCCAAGCCACGACTACATCAACCCGAAACAAGTCAGGTCAGCTTCTCATTTGCACGAAGACATCTTTGACTCTGTACAGGTATACGATTCTCGTGTCATCGTTTTTTGTGTGATCTGGAGATGTCATGAAAGCCTCTATAGTTTTCGGCACGCTTAGCTATTCGACGATCCTGTCGCTCGCCTTCTCTCTTCTTTCTTGCGTCGCTCATGCAGCTCCGAAGTCGCCGATTCCCGCGGCCGCCTCCGACGCTTCGCTCAGCGCCTCATCGGGCAAGCAGACGGCGGTGTTTGCCGGCGGATGCTTCTGGGGAACGCAATCTGTGTTCCAACGCGTAAAAGGCGTGATCGCGACTACGGCTGGATATGCCGGCGGATCGGCATCGACTGCGACCTACGACCAGGTGACGACGGAGAAGACCGGGCACGCCGAGTCGGTCGAGGTTGTTTACGATCCGTCGAAGATTACTTATGGCACGCTGCTGCGCATTTTCTTTTCCGTCGGCCACGATCCAACCGAACTCAACCGTCAAGGACCCGACGTGGGCACGTCATACCGGTCGGCCATCTTCTACACCAATGACGAGCAGCGACGGATTGCCATGGCGTATATCGCCCAGCTCGATGCGGCGAAAGTTTTCCCGAAACCCATTGTCACCGAGGTGACGCCGCTCAAAGGATTCTATCGCGCGGAAGACTACCACCAGGATTATGCTCTCCATCATCCCGACCAGCCGTACATCCAGATCTGCGACCATCCGAAAATTTCAGGATTGAAGGAGCAGTTTCCGGATCTGTTCGTTGAGTACAAAGGGCATTGATGTGGATTCCTGACCGTTCGGGAAAGAGTAGAAGCAACCGCCGGGCGGGGGCCGCGTCCACATGAGCAAATCCGGCTCGAAGGAGCATCAGTTTGCCGTGAAGTTATTCGTGCCGAAGAGCTACGATCGGATTTACTCGGGTGCTTCGCCTTGCGGGTATGTAGTATGCCGCTAGGGCAACGAACGTCAAACGCGGCCGAGACTGCGATGTAAGTAACCGGATCGGAGCGCTGACTGCGAGACATTTCCCAACCAGTTTTGCACTGGCGAGTGCGCAGGCGATTCCTAGCACTAGTCCGGCGGCAACGATCACCGCGCCTCGTCGCAATATCGATCGCAAAATGGAACTAGCTTGC
>CAZLIE010000060.1:0-18612 GCA_964559345.1 uncultured Terriglobales bacterium | reverse complement strand
CTCCTGTGTACGCTGACTTTCGGAATATGAGACCGCTCCGTAAACGCCGATGACGGAGAGTACCCAGCCAACTCCGCCCATCACGGCGGCCACTCCGGCTCCAATCTGATACATCAAAAATCCGTTCAGGGTGTAAAGGGCTTGCGTCATCGTCTCTTCACCTCGAAAACCGGAAGATCGGGAGCAACCGAGTGGATAACGCGCTCCAGTTCCGGAATCATGCTGGTCGGATCATCGAGCGTGCGCACGTGCACGATCGAAATCGCCCATAGTGTGCGAATGCGAACGGCTCATTCCTGTCAACTCGGACGAAAGTTGGCAGCGCGCCAGAGTCCGGAGTTCAGCGAGCCGATAGACACACACTATTCATCCAGCCTTCACATCCGAGAAATCATCGCCGACTAGCTTTGCTCTGCTTACAAATTCAGTAGCGGAGGGAAGAAAATGCACTTTAGAAAGCAATTGCTTGTTGCTGCTATCGCGCTATTGCTCGCCAGGCCGTTTGCGGCCTTTGCCGGCGAGGGCGATGGGAATGGGGATGGTATTTCCGCAAAGCATGTGCTGTTGATCAGCGTCGATGGACTGCATGCATTGGATGTTGCTCATTTCGTCGCTACGCATCCGCAGTCCGCGATGGCGGAGTTGTCACGGCACGGCATCACGTATTCAAACGCACGTACTCCGGCGAACTCAGATTCGTTTCCCGGGCTTTTAGCTCTGGTAACGGGCGGTTCACCCATTTCGCATGGCATGTTTTATGACGTCAGCTATGACCGCACAATCTTCGATCCCACCAACACAAAATGCGCGGGTTCGCCGGGAAACATGATGGTGTTCGACGAGAGCATCGATCTCTACACGAGCGGCAATGTTTCACTCGACGTGATCGATCCGAACCAGCTGCCGCGCCACCTGGATCAGAGCGGCCACTGTGTTCCGCTGTTTCCTCATGAGGCGCTGCGCACCAACACAATTTTTGAAGTGGTAAAAGCTGCCGGCGGGCACACCGCGTGGGCAGACAAGCACCCGGCTTACGATCTGGTAAACGGCCCTTCGGGTAAAGGCGTCGATGACCTCTACACTCCGGAAATCACAAACGTCAATGGTTTCGACGCGACCGTCAGCGTCGTTTGCACAGTCGAGAACGATCAGAAGAAGGTAAACGGCATCATCAACGAGATCCACGGATTGCGGCATGACGGATCACGCGGAACTGGCGTTCCTGCAGTGTTCGGCATGAACTTCCAGGCCGTCAGCGTGGGACAAAAGCTGTCTCACGACAATGCCGATGCCCGTTGCAACCAGACTGACGGGAATGCCTTACGCGGAAAGAGCGGCGGCTATCTTGCAGATGCTGTGACTCCGACGCAGGTTCTCGCTTACGGACTCGATAAGACCGACGCAGCGTTGGGCCGCATGATTCAGGCGCTCAAAGACCAGGGAATCTACGACTCCACGCTATTCATCGTTACGGCAAAGCACGGACAATCGCCGATCAATCCTGAAAAGATCAACAAGCCTCGTCACTTCGCCGATCTAGTCGCAACTTTGCCGGATTCCGGCAGCAACGCGGGAGCGCTCGCCATCGCAAGCGCTAACAATTGCAGCACCGGTTCCTGCGGATTCGTTCAAGACGACGACATTGCGCTGATCTGGCTGGAGCATCAGAGTGATACTCAAGCGGTGTCCGACTATCTCAATGCGAATGCCAAAGCGTTGTTCATCGACGAAGTGATGGCTGGCGACGATCTTCAACTCAAATTCAATGATCCCACAGCGGACAGTCGTACGCCAGACGTGATCGTGCAGCCGGTTTATGGAACCGTTTACACCAGTTCGACAGCAAAGAATGCCGAGCACGGTGGTTTCAGCTTCGGCGATACCAATGTCGGGCTCATCGTATCTAAGCCAGGCTTGCCGGCCCGAGTTCTGAAGACTCCGGTACTCACGTCGCAAGTTGCGCCGACGATTCTTCAAGCTCTGCAGCTCGATCCGCAAGCGCTGAACTCGGTTCGCGTGGAAAAGACCCAAGTCTTGCCGGGACTGTCCACAAGTGATTCGGAGAAATAGCAGACTCGTATTTGAGCAGAGGCTGGGAGAATCCCCGCCTCTTTTTTTATGTCAGCAGCTTTGGCGGCAGAGCTAGTAAATTGGCCATCCGTTCGCCGCGGCCATGCTTTGCAATGTTCCCATCTCCACCGATTCTTCCGAACCGAAGGTGTCTCCGAAGGTCTGGGCGGTTCCCTGCGGACACGCGAGCGGCACATATGGCTCAGGCGCTGGAAGCGATGGTATAGCTAAGGCCTGTTGCCGAAAATCGAACGCCTGATTCAAGTTCGTGATCTGAGTGGACGCATCGCGCGCAGTCAGCGGCTGCAGATTCCAACGCCATTCGAGCAGTTTCAACACAGAAGTGTGATCGAAGAGACTATGTAGCACGCGAGGGTTGGCAGGATTGCCGCGAGTGAACGCTGAAACCACGACTGGAGGTATTCGAATTCCGAGCAACGCCTTCCCATTGACCAGGTCTGGATCCACCGTGTTGGGCGCAATCACGCGCGGCGGAGCGACGTGGTCAAAAAATCCGCCCCACTCGTCGAAAGTAAAGATGAGGGCGGTCTTGGGCCAGGCGATCGAGTTCGTCACCGCGTTGAAAATCTCATGCATGAAGGCCTCTCCGGCGCGCATGTCGGCATGAGGATGATCGTCGTTCCCACTTCCATCATCGAGGATCGTATAGCGCGGATCGACGAATGAGAATGCCGGCAAATTTCCTGTCAGTGCGCTTGTCAGAAACTCCTGGTATGGCGCGGACGTAGAAATATACTTCGATCCCCACAGCGCCAGGAATGGAACGTTGGAGTAGTAGTAGCGCGCGCTTACTCCTGCTGCTGCAAGGCGGTCCCAGATAGTCGGCAGTGTTGATACCGTGAAATCGTTCTTCAGACGATCGGTTTGAGCGGCGTGCTGGAAAATGCGGTTAGGAAACGTGGAGCTCAGAATCGAACAGAAGTAACGATCGAAGCTCGTGTAGTTGCGCGCAAGCGCATTGTAAAAAGGAAGACTCTGTTCAGTGTAATAGCCGATTGAATAGACGTCGTTGTGTCCTGAACGCAAAAAGCCATCCATTTTCCCGCCGTCGTACTGTATGCGTCCGCCCTGGTAAGAATGATCGGGATCAGGATGCGGGCATCCCGTGTAATCGGGAGCAAGAGAATGCGTCTGATGGGCCACGCCGTTGGAATCGGTATAGGTCAAACCTGCCTGCTTTCCGTCCGCATTCGGCAACCATCCGAGCAGGTGATCGAAACTCCGATTTTCCATCATGACAACGATCACATGGTCGATCAGAGGCTTCGAACTCGAAGTAATTTGCGAAACAGAATGTTCGCTGCTGAAGAGATCCACTTTAGAGGCCAGCAGAGTTCCACCGGCAGTACTCGCGAATCCGCGAAGGAATTTGCGACGATCCATCTCTTTCTCCGTCTAATGCGATTTGTGGGTTACGGCTGAGGTTGGATGACGGTTCTTCAAATCAGGCTGGGCCGTTAGGGTGAACGTTTTATGAAATTCATCACGTGCACCGAATGAGCTTCATGGGATCTGAAACTATGACGATATCCGCCAAACCTGCGGTATGTCGCCGAAATTGCTCAGGAGTGTGCAGCGGCGGCGATTGCTTGTGGCCTTGGCGGCTTCGGGCGGAGTCTTCGCCGCGCGGGTTCCTCGATCAGCAGGTACATCACAATCGAGATGGCAATCACAATCGCCGAACACATTGCCAAGCCGGGGAAGTTGGCGTTTCGTACTGCTCCAGTGGGAGTGTGAAAGAATTGAAAGACAATATTGGCGTGAATGAGATAGAAGCTGTAGCTAGCGTTCCCCAGAAGTACCAGCGCTCTATTTTCGAGAATTCCAGTCCAGTTTGGACGGCTCGCAACCCCATAGACGATTGCTGCAAACGCAGGCGAGAGCAGTGCCGTGTGGATCACCGCATACGGCAAGTAATTCGCGACAGCGGCCACAGCGGCAACCGCCAGCACTCCTCCGGCAATGAGCATTCCACCTAGACGCGCATTTCGTGGTGACCGCAAGAACAGAAAGCCACAAGCCATGCCCAGCAGAAATTCCGGTAAACGCACGATGGGGAAAAATTTCACAAAAGCCATCCACGACGTGTACACGTCCTGGCCGGGATGCATGATTCCATCCGGACGAAAAATCGTGTAACCCACCGACACCACGTTGCTGAGAACGCAGCTCAGCGCTACCAGAGCCAGCAGTCCTCTTCGTCCGAGTTGTTTATATTTGCGGATCACAAACGGGAACACCGAATAAAAGAAAGCTTCCACCGACAAGCTCCAGCCCACAGCATTCCACGACAAAGCGGCCGCCGGAATCCAAGACTGCAGCAGAAGGATCTCCAGCGCTGCCGCTAATTTTGCATGTGCGGCTTCAAACGCCATAAATCCCAGTCCAATTTCACTGAAGTGAAGCACACCCCACAGAAACCAGGGCAGCGAGATCAGCAGAGCGAAGGCGTAAGCCGGATAAACGCGGGCGAAACGCGTCTGCCAAAATCTGAGTGGACTGATCGGGCGTCCGGCGTATGTGTATACCAGGATGAATCCGGAAAGAACGAAGAAAAAGCTGACGCCTATGTAACCGATCGCGCAAAGCTTCTGATACCAGCCCGGCCCGAAAACTGCTCCCATCGCCCAGGAATGGAACAACAGCACATGAAAAGCGGCGAAAAAACGCAAAGAAGTAAGCGCCGGCAATCTCGGGCGGACAGAGGTTGTTTCTATCACAGGACTACGTGTCACTTAGAGTTGCGGGATTGTAGTAGCAAACGTGCGCAACTCTCAAGACAAAAGAAAGCTTGGGTCAGGACAGCGCAAGGTGTGCGACAGCCGGGAATCGAGGATATTCACTGAATATTATTTGGTGGCGTCCTCCGAGTCTGCCTGCCCGCCCAATTTTTGTAACGAAAGCTTGTGGACCAGACCGTCAACCGAATATTCCGCCGTCGCCCGCTTATCTTTCGTCCAGCAAGTAAGCGTCTCGGCTTCGCCGCTGATCATCTGCGAGAACGAATGGAAGCGAAGCTGCAGCAGGCGATTTCCGTCGCGCATGTAGAGCACGCCGGAACCGTCGGATTTGCAATCAACTTGCACGAGTATTCCCTCAAGCGTCCGCGACAAACCGCTAGCCGGCTGGACCGATGTTTGAATTGGTATGGTTTGCGAGGTGCTTGTTTCGGTTTTTCCATCAGCCGCGTCTTCAGGCTGCACGTCCTGTTTTCGATAACTCTCGTTTGCTTGCTGAAAGCTCTGCATTTGCGAGATGTACGACTGCATCGAGACGATCGCTGTTAGGACCTGTTGGTTTTGGCTGTTGCGGAGCCGATTGATGATTGTCTGAGCTTCCGGAAACTTTTGTAAGGCCAGATAGCCATTCGCCAGCGTGATCGCGTAATACTCGTTTCGCTGGTTGAGCGCTACAGCGTGTAAAGAAGCCTGCAGAGCGGCCGCTGGATCGTTCCGTTGATGGGCATTGAGAGCCAGCAAATTGTAAGCATCGGCCAAACTCGGATTGAGAGAGACGGCGTCATCCAATTCCTTCTTCTGGCGCGCCACTTGCTCCGGAGTGGGACTGCGCGTCTCGAATTTCTGTTGCAACAGCATCGCGTAATAGCAGTGCACCATGGCGTCACTACTTCCGCCGGCTGCCGCCTTTTCCAGATAAGGTTCGGCGTGCTCGTAATCCCGCTCCATCAGATAGAGAAAGCCGAGATCACTCTGCGCTTTCACATTTGCCGGATCCGAAGTTAGTGCTTGCTGCAGCTCACTGAGGGCTTGCTCGCGATGATCGAGTTCATTGGCATGCATTTCTCCCACGCCAACAAGAGCGTCATTCGGAGTCAAAGCACGCGACTGGAAGGAGTTTGCATCGATGCCGGTCGGCAACGGTGTATTCCAGGCGACCAGACGATTAGCGCGAATATAGTCCTGCAGCGCACGATCGAACTCTGCGAAACTCATACCTGTATTTTTTTGAAAGACTTGTGCGTCGAGTCGCCCGTGTGTTTGGGCGAAAGAAAGAATCACAGGCTTTATTAGCCTCTTGTCTTCGAGGTAATGCACGATCAGCCACGACTCGGCATAGAACATATTGCGGTGATCGCCACTCTCGTTGTAGATAGCAGAATCGTGCTGCACGGCGAACAATTCGGCTACAGGAATCAGCCGGTTGCTCACGATCATCTCTACCGCATAGTCAGGAGCGCGTCCGATCAGCGCTGTTTTACCGCTCAAATCTATAGTTGAGAAAAGTTCAGCAAAGCCTTCATCAAACCATGCCGGCCATTCGAACGTGTTTGAATTCAGGAGCAAGTGCGCATATTCGTGAAAAACTGTGTGCCACTTGTAATCGCCTTCGGTAGAAAGATCGAGCGCAATGTAGTCTTCCGATTGGCCTTTCTGATATAGCCCGGCAAGTTCCACCGGCTTGCCCTTGAACATCGGCGATACCGACCGAATTCCTTTGGTGTTTTTGAAAGCAAGGATCTGGATTGGGCGCGAAGTCTTGACTTCGCCGTGGAGCACGAGCGTGCCGAAAACCTGGCGCATTTGCTCGAAGCGCAACGCCACATCGCGTCCGCGTTTTTCGCCAGCATCGGTAACCACGGTGAAATGAGGAGACTTTACTTCGCTCCATTGCTCGGAGGCGAATCCCAGAATGGGAAAAAACAGGAGGGCGACAAAACGCAGGCGCATAGGTCGGAGATTGTACTCCGGATTCGAGACAGATTAGAGGGGACAAAAGACCTAGCCCTCTCTAGGAAATGAAGCGTTTTCCCGGACTATCTGGTTTGATTTCCGCCCGCCGAAGTGTTTGCTGCGGGACTAACTCCCGCGCGTTTCTGCTGACGGAAATGTTCATAGACGATCGATGGCATTTCCGGAATTTTCTTTTCTTCGGCCGCGACGGCGAGGCGGACGAACTGCGCGCACGTCCAATTCAGCGGCGTTGCAGAGCCGGTAAACTCGCCAAAACGTAGATGGATTGCGGGCGACTCCTTGCGATCCCAGACTTGTTCGCCCAACATATGTCCGCTATTCGCCATTTTCTGCATGGCGTCGAGATACGGAGTGGCGTCCTGACCTGAAGCCACGGCATATTCGCCGCGTTCGCCGGTCAAAAGTGCCCACAATCTGCCGACGCCGACTTCGTTATATCCGTGTCCGTCGATCTGTTCGCCGTATCCATCGTGGTTGTAGCGATACCAAACCGGGCCGCTTGGCGTGTCAACTTTGATGATTTTATCGACCACATTCAGTGAATTTCTGATCAGTGGATCGTCCGGAGTGCGGATTCCGAGGCGTACAAGCTCCAGAAATCCGGCATCGACGATCTCGCGCTCGTCCCATTTGCCGCCTTTATTCGCAATTTCGAAGACCTCTCCAGTGTCTGGAGTGCCGTGCTGACTGAGTCGTAGGAAGTATTTATCGCCATATTTGCCGGTTGTGGTGACCGTCCAACCTTCTAATTTGTTCGCCCAATCGTCCGCAGTGGCGAGCCACGCGGCCCGCGAAGGCTTGTCGTTGTTCATTAGAGCGATTTGCGCGGCACAAATGAGGCCTGCAATCTCAGCGGCGATGGTCGAAGGCGAGTATCCGCCCGACTCTTCCCACCGTTCTTGCGGCGTTGCCGGGCCCTTTGCGATCAGAAAATTGGCTGCTGGCTTCACGTGTTTTTCGTAGGTTTGCGAGTCTGTGCGGCCCAATTGCCACGCCAGAATCATCGGATAAGCAACTTCATCCAGCTGCAGTGAGCCCCAAAACGGACGCCCATCAAGCCAGGAGTTCTGCGGAAACGATCCATCCGGCTTCTGTTGGACGTTAAACAAGTAATTCAGCGCGCGATCTGCGGCCTCTTTGTCGCCCATTGCATAGAACGCAGTGGCCACTTCGTACAAATCTCGCGCCCAAACCAGGTGATATCCGCCGACCGAAGGCTGGTCGGCATCGGTCTCATTGCCCCACGGAATGGTTAAAGAAGCGGCTCCGGCGCCACGATAAGTCTTATCTTCGTGGGCTTTCATGACCATTGCAGCGATCTGATATTGGTCGTGATACTTCGGATCGACGGTATTTAACGTCTCAATCCAGTCGCGCCAGCCCTTCGCATACTCGGTATAACTGCGCTCAAAACCCTTCTGCAGCGACTTGCGCGCGTTCTCAATCGCGACATCACCCTCGGATCCGAAGGCCAAAGCGAGGGTAAAAGAGGGATCGTGAACGGCGGAATTCGGCAGTTCTGCGATCTGAACAACGTTCCCATCCTGCGCGCGCTGGTACAAATTCTTGAGCGAAAATGTCTTTTTGAGCTCCGTTAGGCCATCACTCGTGCCCAAATATCCACTGCTGGTTTTCGTAAATGGCAGACTGCTGGCCAGTGCAGAGGCGATTCCGCTATCCGACGCGACCAGAATATCGTCGATCGTGTAGCCGGTATCGTGCATTCCGCTGTTATTTATGGAGGGATCGTAGAAGACATACACCTGCATGGATCCTGATTTCAGCCGCTGGAACTTCACCTGGATGAGCAAAGTGTCGCGATCGGGGTCCGTGATGTAGGTTTTCGTGATGCGGTAGTGGCCGGATTTCGACGTATTTACCTGCCGAAAACTCAGTACACCGGGGTCGGGAACCTCGACTTGATGCGTCGTATCCTCGGATTCTTCTTCCACCCAGCTCTTTCCGTCGGTCACAACGAAGTCGAGAAGGCGAGTATTTGCCTTGTCCACGGTCGGGTAATAGACCTCGTTCAAGGCCCCATCGCTGCCCAAAGTGAACCAAATGTGGGACGCCAAAGTATTCGAAGTGCCCACACCCTGCTTATTTCCATTCGTCCAATGGGCCATTTGCCCCGGTGCGCCGGGGGCAAGTTGTGCGTTTAATGTGCAGGAAATGGCAATCAAGAGGCCGAAAGTGGATCTACAGAGTGATTGCATGAGGTGGATTCTATCTCTGGTGGGGTCCGGATCTATAGAGATGTGGGGCAAACCGGGGCCTGGTGGTGGGAATTCGAGCAACATTTGTCATTCAGAGCCGCTCAACCCGGAAAAACACGGCCTGTATTTGGCGCTCACGAGCTCATTGAGCGAAGATCATGCGGCCTTTGACGCCAGATCGAGGTAGGTAAGGGATCGAAAATGCCACAAGAATCGCCCGAATGTAGTCCTCACACGGAGCCGAAATGGCTGTTTTTCTTTTTCGGCAGAGGCCTGCGCCCCGGCACAGATGTCTAAGTCGGCGTGAGTAGTTGCTACTGGACCGGCAACTGGCAGTTGAAAGATATTTTACGAGGACCCGTCCGAGGGATGCGTCGCTCCTCGACAAACATCCTTAAATCCGCGTGATCCGTGGTATTCGCCGCTCATGTTCCAACATTCTCACTTCGAACTTGCCTGTTGAGCACCGCGCAGTTCCTGAACGTCGCGTGCCTGCGCAACCAGCTTTTTGAGTTTGCCTTCAATCGACGCGTCGCCTACGTTCTCATTGCGAAGGACTCCATCGGAATCAATGGTGAACGTGTGCGGGATGGCTCTCACGTTGAACAATTGGGCCATGGGTCCTTCAAATCCGGTATCGCGAAATTGCAGCCAGGTCATTTCATTTTTTGCAATAAAGTCTTTCCACTTCTGTTCGTCAGTGTCGAGGCTGATGCTCATCACAACCAGGGGTTCGCCGGAAAACTTTTGCGCGATGTGCTTCATGTGCGGAAGTGCCTCACGACATGGCCCGCACCACGTTGCCCAGAAGTCAATCAGCACGACCTTGCCCTCAAGTTCGTCCATCGAAACCCGCTGTCCATTTTCCGCGGTGAAGGCGAAGGCTGGAGCCATGCGTTCGCGGGCTAGTTCAGGACGAGCAGCAAAGCGCAATGCTCGCGAACGATCTACGCTGCCTGCTCGCGTCAACTCAACCACTTTCTGGAAGTTCACTCTTGCGGCCTCATCTTGCTTGAGGTTCGAAAGTGCGAGACCGTCGGCGTAAAGTGACTTCATGTCCTTTGGATCTGCGGCAAGAGACTGCTTGAATTCCTGATCAGCCTCAGTGAGCGACTCGTTTCTCTTTTTCGCGATTCCCTGTTGCAGCAGCAAAGTGCCGCGCTGATAGTGGGCCTGAGCGATCTCCGCCGGCGAGTGTGCCAGCGCGAGCAGATCTCTCGACGCCGCATCCGCCGCCTTGTAGTCCCCGATCTCCGTAGCCAGGGAAACCACGTGCGTGAGGCACTCAGAACAATGGCTGCCGTCCTGCTTGTTGGCCTTCTTGAATTTATCCAGAGCATCGAAGTAGCGGCGAATGCGGAGATCCTGCAGGGCCTCAGCGTAGGTCTTCTGCGCCTTGGGATCGGTTGGACCACTCGTGCTCTGAGCTGAAGCTGTACCCCAAATAGTAGCGACGGCGAGCGCCAGAACAAGAAATCGCATAACTTCTCCAACAAGAATTTAGTGGCTGGTCATGCCTCAGCGACATTTGAGCGCAAGGCGTCACAGAATGTAGCTGAACCTGCCGCTGGGCTTCAAGAGGCAAACGCCTTACATAGACGGCGCAGAGGAACGATCCGCACTGGAACCCCCTCCGTTCAGGGTGCTGGCTCGATGAATAATGGATTGATATGCAAATGAGAGCACCCCGAAGAGTAGATTGATGTAGAAGAGTAGCCTCACGGCGTCCCGACCATGGCAATCGAGCAAGCGGAACTTAGCATCGATGAGTACCTGCGCAAGCGACTGATGCCGGTGGAGGGCTCGATTCCTCAACTGCCAGGAATCGAAATGTATGGCAACTCCATTCCCGCAGGAGCCGTTGGCGGCGATCTTTTCGAGTACATCAATTTTGAGCAGAGATACAACCTTGCTGCGCGCATCGCCAATGCGCGGAAGTTGTCGAAGCAGTATCTGGAATGTCCTGCTGAAGGCGAAGCTCCGCGCAATCCGGTCGATGCGTACGTACAGTGGCTGAAGGGCAGGCCAGACTACGTTCCTGCACAAGCCGTCGAGTACAGAAAATCGAAACGATCCGAGCAGCTAATGGTCGCAGAGAATCTGCAGGAGCTCTACACCGTCGCGGGAGTGCTGCTCGTGGATGCTCAGGGCCACGGCATCATCTCGGCGAAGATAGCCTCGACCGTCCACGATACGTTTCAGGCGTTCATGCTGTCGGACCTTGGCCGATATGGCACGACGACTCCCGAGCTCTTCGAGAACTTGAACTTGAGACTCGGTCAGTCAGTCACCGCGCGAAATGCTTTGGGACTGGACCCCAACGACAACTCGCGCGAAATCGCGACCATGGTGTACGGCGAAATACATCAGGAGGGACGGTTCCGCTTCGTGGATTTTGGGCATCCGATGCCGCTGCTCTTCTCAGCGGCATCGGAAAAATTCACTCAGGTGGATCGAGATCGCATCGTTTGTTTTCCTCCACTCGGCCTGGAGATTCCTGAGGACCACCCTGACCGTAGCAAATATTTCTCAATCGACTTGCGAACCAAAGAGATTGGTTCTTCCGACATAAGGGAAATCATATTGAAGCAAGGCGACGTTCTGTTCCTTTACACCGACGGCGTTTACGACGGCAGCGACGAAGCCGATCGAATGCGAATCGAGCGAGTAATTCGCGAGCACCGGAATCGGTCGGCAAAAGACATTTGCAACGCGGTGCTGAACGAGGCAGTGAAGCAGGACAATTACTGGCAGAAGAACGGCCAGCAAGATCGCATCGACGACAAGACCGTCGTGATTATCAAATGCACTTAAAGAGTATTTATTCGACGGAGGGTCGCGGAAACACTAGTGTGGCACGCAGATTCCGCCGAATGTCGTACACTGTACCGCGCCCACGCGATTCTCTATTCAACCGGGGCTTTACGGCCATCTTCGCCGCGTACGTTGAATCTGGAAAGGGAACCTCCGTGAAAAGATCGAAGCGTGTTTCGATGATTTCTCTTCTGGCCCTCGCCGCAGTCCTGTGTGGAACTTCGTCGGCGCAGCAGCGCCCGCCGATTCTCGAGCAGATCGCCAAGACGTACGGTATTGATTCGTTCGGACAAATCGACGCAATCCGCTACACGTTCAATTTGCAGATCCCCAAATTGAAGCTCTCCCTCTCCCATGCCTGGGAATGGGAACCCAAGACGAACAAGGTCACTTACGAGGGGAAAGATAAATCCGGCAAGCCGGTCAAAGTTACCTACACGCGCTTCGATCCGAGCCAACCCGACGCAGTGAAGAACGAAGTTGAGCCGACGTTCGTCAACGACAACTATTGGCTCCTGTTCCCGTTCCACGCCTACTGGGACACTAGCGCTAGGGTAACCGATGGTGGTATGCATAAACTGCCGATTGGCAGTGGCTCAGCGCGGCTGATCACAGTGAAGTATCCCTCGGAAGCCGGCGGTTACACGCCGGGTGACACGTGGGAACTCTACGTAGGCAAAGACAACCGCGTCCAGGCAATGGTGTATCACCGGGGCGGAGACAAAAAGCCGAGCCTTGTAACCGCGACATGGGCCGGCTACAAAAAGGCAGGTCCGCTTCTAGTCTCCACGGAGCACCGCGGCACCGCCGATGGCACCCCGCTGCACCTCTTCCTTTCTGACGTGGCAGTTAAGTTGAGCGGCTCGGATACGTGGAAGAAGGCGGAGTAGAAACAAGGGCGCGGACCGCTATCGCACGCTGTTCCGAGATTTATCGCTGCAGTAAGGTGAGGGTCGATCGGAAAAGCTGTTCGAACGTGGCGTCCGAACCGGCCTTTTCTCCGGCTCGCTTGGCGGCCTGTTCGGCGCCGGGTCTCTGGTAGCCGAGGTTGACCAGCGCCGAAATGACGTCCTCTTGCATCTGGTCGGCAGTCGGGACTGCGACTTCGGCCACGGCGAAGCCCTGAAGCTTGTCGCGGAGTTCCAGCACCATGCGCTCGGCTGTCTTCTTTCCCACGCCGGGGATGCGCGTGAGCGCGGCCAGATCGTTGGCGCGCAATGCGTTTACCAACGAATCGGCAGCCATGCCGCTCAGAGCGGTGATCGCCAGTTTTGGACCGATGCCGGTAACGGAAATGAGACGTTCAAAGAGCTGCTTCTCATCGCGCGTACGGAATCCGTAGAGCGCCAGCGTGTCTTCGCGGACGTGCGTGTACACGTAGAGAGCGGTTTCCGTGCTATCGCCCGGCAGATCGGAAAACGTGGAGACGCTGATGTTGAGCTGATAGCCGACTCCAGCAACGTCCAGTACCACGCGATCGGGAGACTTCTCGAGGATACGGCCGCGCAGGTGGGCAATCATCTTGCGCGAATTGTAAACGGGAATTTCAGGAAAGGCTCAGTCGAGATCGAAATCGCGAATCGGCTTGCCGGTATCGGGAGTGTCCTTAGCGCGCTTTACAGCTTCCTGAAACTTGCGCTCGAGCAGGTCGGCTTTGTGCTTTTCATTATCGACTGCCTGGCGGAAGAGGGACTCTTTGCGGCTCTCCTGATCGCGCATCGCCCGGGCCGCCTCCTCAAAATCGTTGAACATCTTCGGGCGCGCCGGAGGGGTATGAGCGATCACAGCTCGCGCTTCGGGATCCACCTTCAGCAGCGCGCCGCAGCACGGACATCCGACATCGAAGGCATCGAGCTTCGCTTTCGCCATACAGAGTAATGATAGCGCAAACACGGGAACGGCCACGATTTTGAGAGTGCGACTAAGGACCTAAATTTCGGCGACGGTTCTGAAGCGGTAATGCTGTTTGTATCGCAGAATCAGCCGCTCGGTGGCCTCGACGGTGTGGCTCCGATCGGCGCCTAAGCCTGTGTGTCCGCCGTCATGCAGCAGCAGGATGGGCCCGCGGTCATGAAGCTTGCCAATGCCCGCGCGGGCGTGCTGCTCCACGGCGTCAGCGGTCGTTTTTTTCCAGTCGTAGCAGGTGACGCTCCACATCACCGGTTGAAGGCCTAATTCGCGCGCGATCTTCAAAACGGCGGGCCTGCGCGCTCCGAATGGTGGACGGAACCATGCAGTTTGAATCCCGGTCACATCCGCGATTCGCTTTTGACAATCAGTGAGCTGGCTGCGGAGTGTTGAAGAAGGCACAAACAGCAGATTGGGATGGCTCTCGGTGTGGTTTCCAATTACGTGTCCAGCCTGGACGATGGCCCGCGCGATGTTTGGCCGTTGTGTAACAAAACGTCCGATCAGAAAGAATGTCGCGCGAATTTGATGACGCGCCAGAAGCTCCAGCAGGCGTTCGGTGTGGAGATTGTTGGGCCCGTCGTCGTATGTCAGAGCGAGATCTTTGGGAACGCGGCAGAACGCGATGGTCGGTCCATAGAGCTGAGACGTTGGAGCGAAGCAGTGATAGCCGAGGAGCGACGCCGTTCCGGCAGCCAATCCGGCGGAGACTGAAATCAATGCATTGCCTGGAAGCACTTGGCGATTGTAAGTGCAGTGCGGCAAGTAGTCTTGAAACAGAAATGCAATTTGGGGTGTTCGCCTCAGAGGAAATCTTGCCGTTGTAATGGCGGGCTGCTCCGAGCTATGCTGCCGTGCAGACCCGGTCATGGCCAATCTCTTTGAACTCCCCCGATATATTGCACTGGAAGGCCCTATCCGCGTGGGCAAAAGCACCTTGGCGGGGATCATTGCTGAGCGCCTGCACGCGCAACGTATCGCCGAACCTGAAGAAAACGCGTTCCTTAAGCGCTTTTATGAAGGAGAATCGGGCGCCGGGTTCCACGCGCAATTCGCATTTCTGATTGCGCGGTTCGAGCAGCTCCGCGGCCTTGAGCGGGGCTCGAATAAAACCATCGTCTCCGATTACATCTTTGAAAAGGACAAGCTGTTCGCCTGCATCAATCTCACAGACGCGGAGCTAGCGATCTACAACCGCTACTACAACCTCTTCCGTGAGCAGTTGCCGACGCCGGATTTGGTGATCTATCTTCAGGCCAGTCCGGAGGTGCTGAAGAAGCGGCTGCGCCGAAAAAAAGCGCCTGGGGAATCGGCAATCAGCGACGACTACATTGAAGAGGTTGTAAAGGCTTACGAACACTTCTTCTTCCACTACACCGCTTCGGATCTCCTCGTTGTAAATACCAACGACATCGACTTTGTGGAGCATCACCGCGATCTGCAAGAGCTGCTGAGACGATTGTCTGAACCGATCAGAGGAACACAGTACTTCCTGCCGCTGGGATCGGGAACAGAAGCGGCAAGCGCCTAGCTGAAGGTGTTATTGAGCTTTGGCTTTGGCCTTCAGGCGGACCTGACCATTTTCCGTCTCAACCGAGTATTCAACTTGGGAACAGCCGAATTCCTTGCGGATCTGGTCGGTCTTCTTCGCCACAAACTGCTGGAAGGATTCAAAGCTGCCGGCCGGCGCTTTGACGTCGGAATGTCGGCGCGCTTCCATCATCGCCTCGTACAGCGATTGGACCTGTTTCCGTTCCCGTTCAACATCACTGAAGACAGCGCGAAAGGGCTCAGGCTCACTGATGTCGATGACTTCCGAGTCGGTATCCTCAAACGGCCGCAAACCCTGGATGGAGAGCAGCGCGTCCTGCGGACGGCGATAACCCTCTTCCTTGATCCGAAGCTTCTGCTGCCACAAGCTATTGAAAACGGCGTACTTCTGGGTAATGGAATTGAACTTGAAGCGCTGCGCAAAGTTCAGTTTGCGGTTGTCGGAGTGCTTCTTGATGGTGGCCTGCACCCGCCATTCCAGGTCGGTAGGGGGCTTCTTTGAGCCGCCACCAAAGAACACGTCATACTCGATTTTGAGACGACGGACATTATCGTCGAGCTGATTGAGTTCTTCGTCGAGAGTCACGGAAGTAGCCGTTCGGCAGCACGGAAGCGCTGCTTGAGCGGACTATAACATGGCATTTAGCGGCCCAATCCCTAAGCTGTACTTTAGTAATCAGTTACTACAGGGTGAAAATTCAGCTAAGTCTGGCTCCTCTGGATTGCAAGCGGATTGGGTTCCCTCCTTATCTACTTTCTTTGCATCCAATTTCGTACATGGCGGATTTTGACGCACAGAAAGTTCGAATTGTCGTAGCTGACGATCACTCGATCCTCAGGGAATCTCTCGCGCTTCTCCTCGGGACGCAGAAGGATTTCGAGGTGCAGGGCGCGGCTGCGAATGGTCAGCAGGCACTTGAGATGGTGCAGCGCTTCCGTCCGGCGGTGCTCGTTCTCGACCTGTTTATGCCTGATTTCGACGGCTTTGAAGTTCTCCGAACTCTTGACCGCCATGGCAACCGCGTTGCGACTGTGGTTCTTACAGGATCTGAGTCTGACACGGATTACGCGCAGGTAGTCCGGTTGGGTGCCCGCGGACTTGTTATGAAGGGCGACGACCCACAACGGCTGTTCGACGCCATTCGCACCGTTGCAGGTGGGGAACTCGCCTTTTCCGACGAACTGGCACGACAGGTGGTCACTAGCCTCGCATCAGACAACCGGACGCAAGTGCCGCAACAAGCTTCACTGCAGCGCCTGTCAGACCGCGAGCGGCAAATCGCGTATTCAGTGGCGCGGGGAATGAAGAACCGCGATATCGCGGCGCAGCTCAACATCAGCGAGAACACGGTGAAGCGTCATTTGCAAAGCATTTTTGGGAAAACAGGCTCGCGCGATCGGCTGGAGCTTGCAGTATTGGCCCTGAACGAGGCCAGCAAGGCCGCCTAGGAGTTACTTTCCCGAGCCGGCAGCCAGCTTCTTCACCATCGCAAGCACCAACTTGCGATCGCTGTCGTTCAGGTTGTTAGAGTAGCGGCGGAATTGAGTGAGGAAGCGCACTTCATCGTCGCTCCACTGCGGCAGGTTCTTGCCATTGCTCGATTCAGAATTGTGATCGGCAAAGAACTGTGCCAACGCCAGATCCATTGCAGAAGCAATTTTGGCCAGCGTGTCCAGAGACGGAATCGTGTGGCCATTCTCGACACGCGAAAGATAGCAACGCAACAACCCAGTGCGTTTCTCGATATCCCCCTGTGACATTCCCTTCTGCAGGCGATAACTTCGGATCGTCTCACCGATATTCATAAGTGGTTTCACCAACGGGCGTGCGTCCTGGGGGCTACCGACGGGAATAGTAACCAGAGTACAACCTTTCTGCAAGGACAATTTTTGTCACACGGTTAATGTCCAAAATGGTTCTGCGAGTTTTCGCTGGCAGCATTATTCCACCTTTTGTAACTCCGGAAGGCTCTGAAACACTTGCCCCGCAGCCCTTATTGTGTCTCTGATTTCTGCCAACTGATGAGCATAGCTGACGAATGCCGCTTCAAACTGCGACGGCGGTAAATACACTCCGCTGTCCAGCATGCCCCGATGGAAGCGCGCGAAGGCCTGAGTGTCGGATCGTTCCGCATCACGGTAATTCTGAACATCTCGCTCGCTGAAAAACCAAGTGAACATCGAGCCCACGCGATTGACCCTGACGTGTACTCCTGCCTGTCGCGCCACGTTGGCGACACCGGAAGCAATCTCTTCGGAGTTTTGTTCCAGAGCGGGATAGATGTTGGAACCATCGCGCTTTAAGCGCTTCAGCGTGGCGCTTCCTGCGGCCATCGCCAACGGATTGCCGCTTAACGTACCTGCCTGGTAAACAGGCCCGAGTGGTGCGACGCACTTCATGATGTCGGCCCGTCCGCCGTACGCGCCTACGGGAAGGCCGCCACCGATGATCTTGCCCAGACAAGTCAGATCCGGCGAAATTTCGTACAGCTCTTGCGCTCCGCCAAAAGCCACGCGGAAGCCGGTCATGACTTCGTCAAAGATGAGCAGCGCTCGATTGTTGGCGGTCAGCTCGCGGAGTGCTTGCAGGTATCCGTCTCCGGGCGGTACACAGCCCATGTTTCCCACTACCGGTTCGACGATCACCGCCGCGATCTGGCCCACGTAGGTCTCGAAAGCCTGCGCAATGGCATCGACGGAATTGAATGGCAGCGCCAGAGTGAACTGCGCTTGCTCGGGGAGCACGCCTGCGGAGCCGGGAATGCCAAGCGTCGCCACTCCGGAGCCGGCCTTCACTAACAGCGAGTCGGCGTGACCGTGATAGCAGCCCTCAAACTTGACGATGTATTTGCGTCCGGTGAACGCTCGAGCAAGACGGACAGCAGACATCACTGCCTCGGTGCCGGAGCTGACGAAGCGCATCATCTGGATCGACGGGAACGCCTCGACCACAAGTTCCGCCAGCTCCGCTTCTGCCGGAATGGATGCGCCAAAGCTGACGCCGTCTGCCGCCGCCCGCTGAATGGCCTCGGTGACTTCCTCGTCGGCATGGCCGAGGATCATCGGCCCCCAGGAGCCCACGTAATCGATGTACTCATTGCCATCCGCGTCCCAAAGCTTTGCGCCTTTAGCGCGGACAATGATCGGCGGCTCTCCGCCGACCGCGCGGAAGGCCCGGACTGGCGAGTTCACGCCACCAGGGAAAAACTTCTCCGCCTTCTGCTGAAGTTCACGAGATTTCCGATGAATGGAGGGCATGCGTGCTTACCCAGTATAAAGACGGGCGAGCGAGAACCTACGGCTCTTACGCGATTGCAGTG
>CAZLIE010000059.1:0-23534 GCA_964559345.1 uncultured Terriglobales bacterium | reverse complement strand
CGCTGAGCAGAACGACCGAAAGCGGACCGTTTTGGAGCACGTCAGGAATGATTAACCGGCCTTAAAGAACCCTTGATTCTCACATATCGGCACAGTTCGGAGCCGAAACTAAATCGCGGGAAGCGCATATTGGGCTGCGCGGAGGCGAAATAGCGCCGAAAAGAGCCGTTCGCGAGCGGTTAAAACACAGAAATCGGCAACATTTCGGATGCTGTAGGACGCGAAAATCCATTCATTTGAGCCGCGAAAGCCTGCCGAGAGCTCTATTTTTCAACGATTTACGTGGCCAGAAAAGCGCATATCTGTCTGGTATGGTAGGGGTAGCGGCCGAAATACGCGCAAATTGTTCGCGTTCAGACGCCCTTCATCATCGGTTCCCAGATGAATTTGTGGATCTGCAGACCCAGCCGGACGTTCAATCCGTCCGCCAAAATCCATTCGACGAGCTGTTGGGGGTCGAGCAAACAGTTGTTGGCGTCCCGCTGCGGGCCGGCATCCTTGCGGAACGCAGGCGAAAACAGCACGCTTCCGACGCGCTTTTCCAGCCCATGGGTGCGGGTAAAGTCGCATGCAAACTCGTAATCCGCCCGATTGGAGAGCACAAACTTCACCTCGTCGGCCAGTGTGAGCGCTTCCAGGTTCTCGATTCGGAAGCTTTCACCCTCTCCGGAGCCGGGACACTTCACGTCCACGATCTTGTGGACGGCCTTTGGGACGGTTTTCAGGGGCCTTTCGCCGCTGGTTTCGAGCAATACTTCGTAGTTTTCGGCCAGCAAACGCTGCATAAGCGGCACTACTTCGCGCTCCTGCAGCATCGGTTCGCCGCCAGTGATCTCCACCAGCTTTACCGGAGCCAGCTCTTTGACCTCGCGAAGCACCTCTTCGAGCGACATTTTGTGCCCGCCGGTGAAGGTATATTCGCTGTCGCACCAGCTACAGCGCAGATTACAGCCCGCCAAACGCACGAAAATACACGGTAATCCTGCAAAAGAGGACTCGCCCTGGACGGATTTGTAGATTTCAATCAGGTACATACAGAAGGCTTTGGGGCCGGAATTCTGACTCAAAATGCAGCGATTCCAGCTTGGATTCGTGTTTTTACGCCACCAGAATTTCTACGAAGAATGCCGGAATCCGAAGCTAGTTATTCAAAATAGCGCGCCGTGGTGGTATCGGTTTCCCAGATTGTGACCTCTTTTACGCTGACCCGGCCGGAAGTTGAGGACTTCAATGAGTGGTTTGTCTGCTCATAAAAATACTTGGCGATGTTCTCAGCCGACGGATTTACGGTCGTAAAAGGAGCGATTTCGTTGATCATCTGGTGATCGAGACGCTCGATTACCGGCTTCATCACGTGTTTCAGCTCTTTAAAATCGAGCAAAAGACCGGCAGCGTCCAATTCGAGTCCCTGCAAAGTGACACGAACTTTGTAGTTATGGCCATGCGGATTCTCGCATTTGCCACGATAATTGCGCAGGTAATGGCCTGCGGCAAAGGTATCTTCGACAGTAACTTCGTACATTCAGAACCAAGTATAACGCCCTAATCGGTGTGAATCGGCCATGCAGGATCGCAGCCCTGCCGCAGAAGCAGAGCCAAAATCGGTCGAGTGGCGCCGGAAAATGCGCGATGGAAACCTGTAATGGCGATTCAGGTGTCTAAATAGCGGTGAGCTTCAGCAGAAATTTCTTCATTTCGCTCGCTGCGGTCGTGTTGGGGAACGCGATTTACTTCCTTCTAATGCCTCATTTGCCGCCGGCTGCGCAGCACCGAAGCTACCGATTGCTGCCGGATTTGGGCCTTCTGATCGATTTTTGGCTGTGCGTGGCCCTTTACGGGATCATTCGGCTGGTTTTCCCGCCTCACGCGCGGCACTCTCAATCCGAGCAAAGACGCTGAAAATTGCTTGTCAATCGGCCCAAAACCACGTTTTAATTGATTTAGCTTCGGCCAGCAGCCCAGGCGTTTACTTATCCGAGGCCTGAACTCTGTCTGTCCCTCCCCCGAACAGCGGATTCTCGGAGTGGCTTTTGGTGTCATTGCGCTTTGTTTAAATGCAGAAAATTGCCCTACTTTACGACGCCAGTCAGGCCGTTCTCTCCACTTTTAATCTGGACGAGGTGCTGGCCCAGATTCTCGATATCGTAAGGAACTACTTTCACATCGACAATGCCGCCGTCCTTCTGCTGAACGCAAAGACGCGCGAATTCTCGGTTTGCACCTCAATCGGTCGGGCCATCGACGAAAAAAGCCTCCGAATCGGCTTCGGAGTCGGCCTGATTGGCACTGCGGCAGCACAGAAAAGGCCGGTTTACTCGCCGGATGTCAGTAAAGACCCGCTTTACATCGCATATTTTCCAACAACAAAATCCGAAGTCGCGATTCCTTTGATGGTCCGCGATGAAGTTGTTGGCGTGCTCGATATCCAAAGCGAATCGTTGAATGCCTTCGATTCCGATACGCTCGACATGCTTACGCTCTTCTCCACGCAGGCTTCCATCGCGCTCGAGAACGCGCGTTTGTACACGCTGGAACGACGCCGGACCAAACATCTCGAGGCAATCAACGCGATCGCGCGGCAAACCACCGCGGTCTTGAACCTCGACGAACTGCTGGGCAAAGTTTGCGACCTCGTTTTGCAGCATTTTGCCGTCGATCACGTAGTCGTTTTGCTCACTGATGACGATGAGCACCTCAAAGTTCGCGCGCATAAAGGCAAGCTGACGCCCATCATTCCGCAAGGATCGCTGCTTCCCGCAGGCACGGGGATGGGATTACGCGCGCTGGAAGCCGTGAAAACGGTTATTGAAAACGAAGTATCGCTGGTTCCGCACTATGTTGCCGCCTTCGTAGAGACGCGCTCGGAAATCTGCGTGCCGCTGATTTTCTTCGGAGAAAAGCTCGGCGTGCTGATGCTGGAGAGCGCGACTCCGGGCAATTTCAGCACAGAAGACGTCGCGCCGCTCGAATCTGTCGCGGACATTTGCGCTGGCGCGATCCAGAACGCGCATTATTTCGAGAAAGCGCAACAGCTCGCGTACGTCGATGGACTCACCGGCATCTACAACCGTCGCTATTTCGAAATGCAAATCGCGTCGGAAATCGAGCGCGCATCGCGTTACGACGGCCGATTGGCGATCATCATGGTCGATATCGACAACTTCAAGCGACTGAATGACGAGTTCGGACACCTGCTGGGAGACGAGGTTCTCCGTCAAGTCTCCAATGTGTTCGTGCAGCAGTTGCGTAAAGTGGACGTAGTTTGCCGTTACGGTGGTGAGGAATTTGCCATTCTCGTACCGCAGACCTCGGGCGGAAATGCGCTCGAAGTCGCAGACAAACTTCGCCGAATGGTCGAGGCATTCCGTTTTCCCGGCGTGCCCGTGAAGGTTGCGATCAGCGCCGGAGTCGCCGAATTTCCTGCGCACGGACGTACGCGCGACGAACTGGTAGCCGCCGCCGACGCCGCGCTCTATGTGTCGAAGGAGACAGGCAAGAATCGGGTCTCGGGCGCGTCAACTGCCACCCGCAACACGACCACGGCTTAACCTGTTTTTCGGCATCTGCGGCTTAACATCTTTCCCTGAACTTTGATCCCAAACAGAGCGTAGGTGGCACCATGCAAACCATCGAGTTGCAACAGGTCCGCAAGAGCTACGACAGATTCGTCGCTGTCAAAGACCTGTCACTCACCATCGAACAAGGCAGCATCTTCGGCCTGTTGGGGCCGAATGGGGCGGGGAAAACCAGCACCATCCGCATGATGATCGGCATTACTGCACCCGATTCAGGACAGGTGCGGATGTTCGGCGAGCCGTTTCGGCGCGATCATCTCAAGCGTATCGGCTACCTGCCGGAAACCGCCGGTCTTTACAAGAAGATGAAAGTGAGCGAGCAGCTCATTCTGTTTGGCAAATTGCATGGGCTCACCACTGCCGATGCCGCGCAGCGTGCGCACCGCTGGTGCGAAAAGATGGAGATCGCGGATGCCATGGAGAAGAAAGCCGAGGAATTGTCCAAGGGCATGCAGCAGAAAATGCAATTCGTTGCCACACTGCTGCACGATCCGGAATTCCTCATCATGGACGAGCCGTTCTCCGGCCTCGATCCGGTGAATGCAGCGCTGCTGAAGGACGTCCTGCTGGAACTGAACAAGCAGGGCAGAACGATTCTCTTCTCCACACATCGCATGGATCAGGTCGAGAAATTATGCGATTCGATTTGCCTGATCAACCGCGGTGAAGCCGTTCTCGAAGGCAAACTGAAGGAGATCAAGGGCCGCTACGGCAAGAGCAACGTTCAGATTGAATATGAGGGCGCTGACGATTTTCTTCATGGCAATGGCCTGGTGCAGTCGTTCAACAACTACGGAAATTACGTGGAAGTCCGCATGGCGCCCGGCGGAGACGCGCAAACGCTGTTGCGTCTGGCCGCCGAGAGATGTCGGGTGAACAAGTTTGAGTTGGTGGAACCGTCACTGGAAGCCATTTTCATCGATGTAGTGGGGAAGACCGATGCATAACGCGCTGCTGTTTGCCCGCCGTGAATATCTCGAGACCGTGCGCAAGAAATCATTCATCATCATGACAATCCTGCTGCCGGCGATGATGTTCGGCTTCACCATTCTTCCCACCATGATTTCTTCGCGGCATTCGGGTGAGCTCCAGCGCATTGTGATTGCTACCGCTGATCCGCAGTTCGCGGACGCTGTTCGCGACAAGTTCCTGAATGTCTCCGATCAGGAGAAGAACGCGGCGAAGGCGCAAAAGCAGAAAGCCTCGCAGCGGGCCTTCGACGTTGAGATCGATACCAATCTCACGCCGCAGGAAGAAGAGGCTCTCACCCAACGCGTGAATTCTCATCAGATCGACGGCTATCTGTGGGCTCCTGCTGATCGTCTTAGCGAGAGGAAGGTGAGCTACCGGTCGCGCAGTTCGAGCGATTTCGACACGCAAGGCGCGCTCGGTTCTGCGGTGCGAGATGCGCTCCTGCGGCAGTCATTCCGGGACCACGGAGCGGCACCCGCCGAGATTGCCGCAGCACTCAAGCCGGTAGACATCGAAACGAAAAAGATCGAGAACGGCAAGATCACCGATTCCAGTGGCCTCGCGCTGTTCTTTACCGCGCTGCTGCTGATGATCCTGCTCTACGTCACCATCCTCATGTACGGCATGAGCGTGATGCGTTCGGTGCTCGAAGAAAAGAACTCGCGCATCTTCGAAGTGCTGCTCTCGACCGCCACGGCAAAAGAATTGATGGCGGGCAAGATTCTCGGCACCGGAGCCGTCGGACTCACGCAGATTGCTATCTGGACACTGGTCGCCGTGCCCTTCGCCGCTCAGTCTCTCAGCATGTTTGGCGAGAACTTCCATCTGAATCTCTCGATTATGAACATGATCTTCTTCGGCGTGTTCTTCATCTTGGGATTTCTGCTTTATTCGTCGCTGGGAGCGGCCTTAGGATCGGCAGTCAACTCGGAGCAGGAAGCTCAGCAACTGCAGTTTGTGATCATGATGCCGCTGATCGTGTCGGTGATCTTCATGACGCCGGTGATCCAGCAGCCACATTCGACACTGGCAACGGTGCTGTCGCTCATTCCCTTCTGCGCGCCATTGCTGATGTACGTCCGCATCCTGGTCGAGACGCCGCCAGCATGGCAGATCGCGCTCAGCCTGGTTCTGCTGCTGGGAACGATCTACGCAATGCTCTCGATCTGCTCGCGCATCTATCGCATCGGAATTCTCATGTACGGCAAGCGTCCGACGTTGCCGGAGATGCTGAAGTGGATGAAGTACGCTTGAGTTAAGGCCTCAGACCACGGATCACACGGATTTTCACGGATTTCCACGGATCAATGGAAGTTGGAGTATCGAGGCTGCAATGGTATGGCATGCCCCGCCAGAAAGCTTTGTGAAGCTTTTGCGCCTCCCGCCCGGCAAAGCCTTTGTCCTACGTCTGATCCGTGCGATCCGGGAACATCCGTGTGATCGGTGGTGCGGCGGTTGATCTTGGGGCCGGTGATACATTCATCCACATCATGAGCACGCCGGAAGACGATCTCCAGGAATTCCACGAGCACGCGGAGCGGGCGCACTCCGATCCTTCTCTTCTCCCGGTGAGTTTCACCATGAGCGTGCTAGCCGTGATGGTCGCCGTTGTGACGCTGCTTGCGCATCGCGCACACACGCACACCGTGGTCGCGCAGATTCGCGCCACGGACACCTGGTCTGAATATCAGGCGGTCAACACGCGGCGCCACAGCTATGAGATTTTCGGAAACTTCGTCGATCTCGCGCCTGCAAACGAGAAGGCGCAAGCGCAGAAGCTCCGGGAGCAGTATCGGCAGCAGTCTGCGCACTATGATGAAGAGCGCAAGAAGCTTCGCGAACAGGCTGAGGCGATGGAAGGCGATGTACGGCACCAGGAGCATCGCGCCGATCGCTTCGATTTCGGCGAGGCGCTGCTGGAAGTCGCGTTGGTGATTACTTCCATAACGCTGCTCACCAAACGGCGTGAATTTTGGTATTTAGGATTGGCGGCGGCTGGGACGGGAATAGCCGTTGCGTTGTCAGGACTGATCGTGCAGTAGCTTACCGGCTTCGAGCGGAGCGCCGGAAAGATCCAGCGCTGTCGCCACAATTGGCGACGAGTTAAGCCGGCGGAGTCTTGTCCGTAGGGTTCTGCTCGCCCTCTTTGATCGCGCCTTTAAAGTTCTTGATACCCTCGCCAAGGCCCTTGCCGAAGTCAGCCAGCTTGCCTGGTCCGAAGATCAGCAGAGCGATTGCGAGCAGTACGAGCAGCTCGGGTAAACCTAATTTGCCACCAAACATAGAAATCTCCCTGTGGAACGCTTACTCCGATGATAGGCGCTTATAAGCACTGCGTCAAAAGAACAAAGCTGATTGTGACAAAGCTTTACAGTGAAGCGATCAACCCCGCCAGCAGGGCGATCCTCGGCGCGATTTGATCGAGCAGGATCGACTCATTCACTGCGTGCGCTCCTTCTCCGACTGCGCCCAACCCGTCAAGGGTAGGGACTCCAAGCGCGGCTGTGAAATTCCCGTCGGAGCCGCCTCCGGTGGATTGTTCGTCTATCGCCATTCCGAGCTGCTGCGCGACGCTCGCTGCCTTGCGATACAATGCAACTCCCTTTTCGGTCCGCTCCATGGGCGGACGATTGATGCCTCCGGTGACCTCAACCTGGCAGCGCGGATCTCGCGGGCGCAATGAATGCATTTTGCTGTCGATGAACTTGCCATCAGCCATGGTCTTCACGCGGACGTCCACTTCGGCCCAGGCTTCGGCTGCGACCACGTTACTGCGCGTTCCGCCGCGAATCACTCCGGCGTTGACGGTGAGCCCGCGCTCGAAGTCGGTAAACGCTGCCGCAGTCTCAATCTGCTGGGCGAGTTCGTGGATCGCACTGACGCCCTTCCCGGGATCGACTCCGGCGTGCGCCGCAACTCCCGTGACTTTGATCTCGTAAACGCCGACACCCTTACGCGCCGTCTTCAGCGAGCCTTCCAGTCCCTGCCCAGGTTCGAGCACTAGGACCGCTTGCGATTCCAGAGCAAGGCGCTCGGTGATCGGCCGCGAGGAATGGCTGCCGATTTCTTCATCCGAGACGCACAGCAGGCTTACTGGCGGATAGGAAACGCGATCTTCCTTTAGCAACGCCAACGCGTGCATAGCGACTACGATTCCGGCCTTCATGTCGAGAACGCCCGGCCCCCAGATGCGTCCTTCGGCGACGCGGAACGGCATCTGCGTCAAGGTACCGATGTCCCAAACAGTGTCGATGTGCCCGAGCAGGAGTACGGATTTGCCATTCTTGCCGCCGACGAAATCCGCCTGGACATGGTTGCCGAATCCGCGCGCGGAATGGACGTGTACGCTGGCGCCAAGCCTCTCGAGTTTGCCGGCGAGCACCGTCGCCAGACCGTCAATTGCGGCCTTGTCGCTGCTGGGCGACTCGATCTCAACAAGCTGCTCGAGGTCTGCAATGAAATCGGCTTCACGCCGGCGGACGAGATCGACTGACACCATGACGGCAGCATACCAAAGAGAGACAACGTGGATGCGGGCGACAATACTCCATACAGTATTCACGTTGCTATTCGCTATCTGAAGTGCAGGAACTATAATTCTGCGACTGAGCTATGAGCGCCGAAGAAGAGATAAGCGTGACCACCCTTGAGCCGGAGCAGGCCACGGCCGAGAAGCGCACGCTCGACATCACGGAGATCGAGGCCATCCTGCCGCATCGGTTTCCGTTCCTGCTGATCGACCGTGTGGTCGAGATGGAGCGGAAGAAACGGATCGTCGCCATCAAGAACGTTACGGCCAACGAGCCGCACTTCGCCGGCCACTTTCCCGGCTATCCGATCATGCCCGGAGTGCTGATGGTGGAGGCAATCGCGCAGGCGGGTGGAGCCTTGTTGCTCACCGAAATCCCCGACCGCACTAACAAGCTGATGGTCTTCACTGGCATCGAGCGCGCCAAGTTTCGCAAGCCGGTGACTCCCGGGGACCAACTGCGCGTCGAGGTGGACGTACTCGCCTGGCGCAGCACCGCCGTGAAGATGCAAGGACACGTCTACGTCGGCGACAAGCTTGCGTGCGAGGCCGTCGTTACCTGTCAACTGGTGAGCCGTCCGGCGTGAAGGCGCAGTCGAGCACCCAACTCCGGATCCATCCAACTGCTATCGTCGATCCCGCTGCGCTCGTTCCCGAAAGCTGCACGATTGGCCCCTACTGCGTTGTTGGCGCCGACGTAGAGATGAGCGACGATTGCGAGCTCATCTCCCACGTCGTGCTCAACGGCCCAACACGTATCGGTTCCCGAAATCGCGTCTTCCCGTTCACTACGCTGGGACTCGAACCGCAGGACCTGAAATTTCGGGGCGAGAAGACGCGGCTCGAAATCGGCGACAACAATACCATCCGCGAGAGCGTCACGATCCACCGCGGAACCCCCGGCGGCGGCGGTGTAACCCACATTGGCAGCGACTGCCTGATCATGGCGTACACGCACGTTGCGCACGACTGCCACATCGGCAATAACGTGATCCTCGCCAATGCGGCGACGCTCGCCGGCCATGTGACCGTCGAAGACTACGCCGTCGTTGGAGCGCTTTGTCCGGTGCATCAGTTCGTGCGCGTTGGAGCGTACGCCTACATCGGCGGCGGAACGACCATCACTCAAGACGTGCTGCCCTTTTCGCTTACCAGCGCCAAGCGCGAAGTCCATGCCTACGGAGTGAACTCGGTGGGCCTGGAACGCCGGGGCTTCACCAAGGAGCGCCTGAGAAATATCCAGCGCGCCTACCGCACTCTGCTCAGCTCGAAACTCAACATCGGCCAGGCCCTCGAGAAGCTCAAGGCCGAGGGAGAGCTCAGTGAGGACGTGGAGATGCTGGTTAGGTTTGTGGAAGGGTCCACACGAGGAATCCTGAAGTAGGATTTCGTAATTTTGTAATTTGGAAATTTGGTAATTGGTGTGGGGTACGATCTGACGTTTCAATTACCAAATTGCGAAATTAGGAAAATCAGAAATCGCAACTCACAACTGACAACTATGTCCAAGCTCGGCCTAATAGCAGGTAACGGCCGCTTCCCTTTCCTGGTGCTGGATGCAGCGCGGGCCAAGGGCGAGCAGGTAGTGGTTGCGGCTTTGAAGGAAGAGACTGAGCCTGAGATCACGGAGCGGGCCGCACGGGATTCTGGCGTACGCGTGCATTGGTTGTCATTGGGAGAACTGTCCAAGCTGGTGGAGACCTTCCAACGCGAGGGCGTAAGCCGGGCCATTATGGCCGGGCAGGTGCGCCACAAGCAGATATTCTCCAGCATTCGGCCTGACTGGCGTCTCGCTAAACTGCTGTTATCGCTGCGCACGCGCAACACCGACGCTCTGTTGGGAGCTGTGGGCAAAGTGCTGGCGGATGAGGGCATCTCTTTGCTGAGTTCGACTTCATATCTCGAACCGCTGCTTGCGGGCTCGGGCGTGCTCACCCGACGCGCGCCGAACGAGCAGGAGCAACGGGACGTCGGTTACGGACGTGAAGTGGCGCGTCATCTCGCGCAATACGACATCGGACAAACCGTCGTGATTGCCGAGTCGGCCTGCGTTGCGGTGGAAGCGATGGAAGGCACCGACGCGACAATCGCGCGTGCCGCCGCTATCATGCGCACCCTGCATCAAGACGAGACGCCTGGGTCGTTTCTCAGCCGCGCCTTGACTGTGGTGAAGGTGGCGAAGCCCAAACAGGACTTACGCTTTGACGTGCCGGTAATCGGACTGAAGACGATTGAGAGCATGCGCGAGGCCGGCGCGACTTGTCTTGCGATCGACGCGCAGCGCTGCCTGCTGCTCGATGGCGATCGCATCATCGAAGCTGCGAATGCCGCAGCGATCTCGATCACCGCCGACTGATGGATCCCAGCAAACCACTTCGAGTCGCCGTAATCGGCGCCGGCGCATTTGGACGCAACCATGCACGCGTCTATCACCAGCTACAGCAGGAGAGAGCTGGAGTTGCGTTGGCCGGAGTGGTCGATAACAATCGTGATCGCGCCGAAGCCGTCGCTCGCGAGTTCTCCACGCAGGCATATTCGTCAATCGCAGAACTGAAAGGCAGAATCGATGCCGCCTCCATTGCGGTGCCTACGGTGCACCACCTGCCTCTCGCACGGGCTGCGATGGAAGCTGGCGCAGACGTCCTGATCGAGAAGCCACTGGCAACGTCCCTGGCCGAAGCCGATGAACTCGTTGCCGTTGCCGAGCGCACGAGGCGAGTGGCACAGGTCGGACATCTGGAGCGATTTAATCCCGCGGTAGTCGCCGCACTTCCGCTCGTGACTAAGCCGATGTTCTTCGAAGTACACCGGCTCAGCGTCTTCACGCCGCGATCGCTCGACGTGGATGTCGTCATGGACCTGATGGTGCATGACCTCGACGTCGTGCTCGCGCTGGTGAAGTCGCCGGTCAGGGAACTGCGTGCCGTCGGCCTTCCGGTAATCAGCAATAGAGTTGACATCGCCAACGTGCGGATTGAGTTCGAGTCCGGCTGCATCGCCAACTTCACCGCCAGTCGGGTGAGCACGGAGCGTGTCCGCAAGCTGCGCTTCTTCCAGCCTCATCAGTACATCTCGCTCGACTACGGCCGCAGGGACCTGATCGTGATTGAAGTTGACGAGCGCGCCGCCGCAGCGCTGATGCGCGGGGAGTCACCCGCGCAAGGGTCAGGACCGGCGCCAGGCATCGCGCTGAAGAAACCGGAAGTCGAGGATCGCGAACCGCTGCGTGCCGAGATCGAAGCCTTCCTCTACTCGGTGCGGGCTCGCAGCACTCCGGCAGTCTCGCTTGCCGATGGCAAAGGCGTGCTAGCGCTCGCCCTGGATATCAATGCGGCGATCCGCGAGCATCATGCCCGCGCAGGTCTGGGCAGCATTCGCGTGAGCTAGCTCGGGGTCGTTTCGTCCGGGGTTGTGCCCTGATACAAATTTGACGGCATAGTGCCTTCGGAGATCTTACCGCTCCCGAGGACCGCGCCCGAGATGATTGTCCCCCTAAGTCATCTACTCGCAGGTATTTACATTTCTTAATGACTGAACTTGTCCTCATTCCACCACTCTGATTGAGCGACTTTAACCTACTGGTACACGTCTAATTACGTACTCGGGTGAGTGGTTAGGGCAGTGGCCTGAGTGCAGGGACCGGGCAATAATGCGAAAATCGAAGTAGTTCTAACTACAGCAAGGGCATACCAGCGCCGCAGTTTCCAATGCCAATCACCGAGGCACCTCCCAACACGCCATCTGAAGAACGCAAGCTGCGGCGCGACCTGCCTCATGATCCGGCTGAGCTGCACCTGCTCATCGAGGAGTTGGAAGATGAACGGGACAAGGGCCGTTGGCGGGAGTCCGTTTGGATATCGGTCATACTGCACTTGCTGATCGTGATCACGATCATCCTGCAGCCCAAGTTCTTCCCTGACCTCTTCTCGTCGAAGGACAAAGTCGTACTGGTAAGTCCGCAGATCCAGGAGCGCAACCTGCAGTACCTCGACCTGCCTCCGGATGCGCAGAAGCGTACGCCCCAGCCCAAAACGAACATCATGTCCGACAAGAACCGCGTGGCCGAGGCGAGGCGCCCGACCATCGATCGGCACACGCTCGAGGAGTTGCAGAACGCGCGCAAGCAGGCTGCTCCGGGTCCGCGCGGTATGCAGGCGCCTCCGGCTGCGGCACGGGCCGCTGCACCTGCGCAGCAGCAGCCTCAACAACAGACGTCACAGGCTCAGCCCGCGCAGAAGCCGCCGGAGAATACGAATGAGACGGCGAAGCTGCAGCCACCTCCCGAGGAGCGTCCGGCAAACCGCAACGTGTTCAACTCGCCCGTTTCACCGGGGTCTGCCATCGATCAGGCTGCGCGCGCTGCCGCGCAGGGGCACGGGGGGGGCGGGGACTACGGCATCGGTCCGCTGTCACCGAACACCAACGCGCAAGGGCAACTCGACATCTTGAGCGACACGCTGGGGGTGGACTTCGGTCCATACCTGTCGCGAGTGCTCGAGGAGGTCCGTCGCAATTGGTACAACCTTATCCCTGAGGAGGCGCGCTCACCTCTGTTCAAGCAAGGCAAGCTCGCGATTGAGTTCGTCATCTCGAAGAACGGATCGGTCGAAGGCATGAAGCTGCGTGCTCCATCAGGCGACGTGGCGTTGGACCGAGCCGCATGGGGTGGCATTACAGCGTCGAATCCATTTCCACCACTGCCCAACCAATTTAACGGCCCGTTTCTGGCACTGCGCTTCCGGTTCTATTACAATCCTGATCGCGGCGAGTTGAAGTAACAAAGTGGACGCTCCGCGGCAGCAAGCGGCAGGATTAATTCTTCTGGCAATCGCTATTCTTGGCCTGCTTTTGATCCGATTATGGGGTCGAATTCACTGGGCTGCGCGATAGCTTTTCACCTTATTCCTTCGCTCTTCTTCATCCACTGTTCTTTCTCAAATGTGCAAAACTCTTGGATTCACGTTTTTGAAACGGAAGTAACGGGACTTGCTCGCTGCGTCGCGTTTGCGAGGCAAGCGATTGATTACAATAAGCTTACCGTTACGGCAAGTAGCGCCCAGCGGCCCCAAAGACTTGAAACTGCTCAGGTTTTGTGGCGGCTTGGCTCTTTCCCACAAGGTTTTCCACAATTCGCCAGTATCTCTTTTTGAGACTGCAATACTCCACGTTTGCGCGACTGGGCAACGTCTTGCGTGACCCAATTTGGACACTACCAAAACCCTGATTCAAAGCTAAAGTACAGACTATGAAGTCAGTTTTCCTGTTCGCGTTGATTTGGGGATCTGCGGCGAAATTGCCCGCCCAAAGTGCCCCCGCACCCGCTCCGGCCGATCTTCAACCCGCAATCTCTTCTCAAATTGGTGACGGATTCACGGTGGCTCCGGCCTTTCCGGTGCTCACCGGGGATTTCAACGCTGACGGCGTTCAGGACTTGGTTGTTGTCGTGACCTCCAAGGACGCAATCCAGGCGAAGTCCTCGCGGTACACGGTTCTCGATCCCGAGAGCGATTTCTTCGGCATTGGCGATGTCAGCATCAGCACGCAATTCGCTAACCCGTACCCAGGCGGACGGAAATACCTGCTTGTGATCCACGGAAGCGGCAAAGACGGATGGCGGTCTGCGCAGCCAAAAGACCGTTTTCTGCTCATAAATGTTCCATTTGATCGCGTTTCCATCGGCCATCTCAGACGAAAAAAGCACGAAGTTGACGACATTGCCATCGAAGAAACCGGTGTTTTGAACGCGTTTCTCTACTGGAACGGACACAAATACAAATGGCAGCCGGGTGCAGCTTCCGACTAAATCCAAGGCGTACAATTCCTGTTCCTCTGCCGCAATGCGCATCCTGGTTGTCAGCGATATCCACGCAAATCTCCCTGCACTCGACGCCTGTACTGCCGTATTTCCCGACCATGATGTTGTGTGGAACCTGGGGGATGTCGTCGGATACGGCGCGAATCCCAAGGAAGTGATTGCGAGATCACAGGAATTAGGCAAGGTTTTCGTTCGTGGCAATCACGACAAAGCCTGTTCCGGAATATCCGATTTGGCTGATTTCAACTCCATGGCCGCACTAGCAGCCTATTGGACTCAACAAACACTGACTCCCGAGAATCTCGAATGGCTGCGAGGACTACCGCAAGGACCCATAAAGCCGGAACCGACACTCGATCTCGCGTGCGTGCACGGATCTCCGATGGACGAGGATGAGTATGTAATCAACGTTCATGATGCGGCCGAACCGCTTGTTCACACTGCGGCAAGTTGCACTTTCTTCGGGCATACACATCTACAGGGAGGCTTTGCGAGCCATGCATCGGAGGTGTTGGACCTTCGTCCGGAATACAAATCGCTCGGCAAACTCGAGAAATCTAACCTTCAACTCGAGCAAGGCGTTACTTACATGCTGAATCCAGGTTCGGTTGGTCAGCCGCGCGACGGCGATCCGCGCGCCGCTTTCCTGCTGTACGACACCCAAGCCGGCAAAATCGTTTTCTATCGGGTTCCGTACGACATTGCGGCAGCGCAGAAGGATATTACAGAGGCAGGTTTGCCGGCGCGATTAGCGTCGCGACTGGCCGAGGGGCGCTAAAGTAAACTCGATTCCATGATCCGTAAATCACCCCCTGAATCCGACAGCCCCTCGCTATTTCTCGATCAGAATTCGCCCGACACGAGTGCCGCAGTTAAGAGATCGGCGCCACCGGCCGAATGGATTACGGCAAATGTGGATGGCGGCGCCCGCGGAAACCCTGGGCCGGCAGGTTATGGAGTCTATATACGCGACGCGGATGGGACGGCAATCGCGCAATTGAGCGAGTATCTAGGCCATCGCACCAACAATTTTGCGGAGTATTCCGCGCTATTGGCGGCTCTTGAGTTCGCGGTTGCGCACGGACATCGCGCACTGAAGGTGATTAGCGATTCGGAATTGATGGTTCGGCAGATGACTGGCCAATACAAAGTGAACAGCGAGGATCTCAAGCCGCTGCATGAAAAGGCGCGCAGCCTAGTGAGAAAGCTTGATCGCTTCCAGATTGAGCACGTACTTCGTGCCAAGAATCAGCACGCCGATCGGCTTGCCAACTCCGCAATGGATCGCGGAATGGGCAAGATAACCTCCGAACTATAGCTCGATTTCCATTCCTTCGGATGCAGCCCGCACCTTCGGATGATGGTCCCGCGCCTTCTGGACGATGTTGTCGATCAACAGGTCGTTGTGATCGGGATCATGATGGAACAAAATTAGTTCCTTCGCTCCGCTTTCCATCACTACGTTTACCGCCTCGCGCCAGTGACTGTGTCCCCATCCACGCTTCTGCGCTTCATATTCTTCCGGTAAATACTGTGCGTCATAGATGAGGATGTCCGCTCCCTCGGCAAGGCGTCTGACGTTTTTGTCAAAAACAGGGTGTCCGGGTTCATTGTCTGTGGCGTACACGATCACCTTATCGTTCGTCTCGATACGAAACCCAAGGCAGCCTTGAGGATGATTCAGCCACATCGATTCGACGATGCATTCATCAAAGGCGATACGGTCTTCCTCAATGTCATAGAAATTCCGATGCGCCGCCATCTCGCCCATGTCCACGGGGAAATACGGATCCGCCATTTGTTCTTCGATTGCACGCTGCAGCCCGCGAGTTCGGCTGGAGGAATGGAAAAAGAAGTAATTATCCGGACTGCTGTAGAGCGGCCCGAAGAACGGAATGCCTTGGATATGGTCCCAATGAAAATGAGAGAGGAAGACGTGCGCGTAAATCGGCTTTCCGGCAAACTCCTGGGAAAGATGTTTGCCCAGATTGCGGAAGCCGGTGCCGCAATCAAAGATGTACATCTGACCGTGAATGCGTAGCTCCACGCAGGAAGTGTTGCCGCCGTACCGCAAATTTTCAGCCTGAGGTGTGGGCGTGGAACCACGAACACCCCAGAATTTCAATCGCATCCAATGTCCTCGTCAGGTGACCGCCTGTTGGCGGTGGTTGCTGTGGCCTGAAAGCTCTACGATCTCGCCTTATGGGAGCATTTCCGGATATACAAATCAATAAAAGTTGGCTGAGTATACGCTAGCAAGTACCCTAAAAAGACCTCCGAAACTGTCGCGGGAAGTACCCGATGGGTTACTCACCAGTGGGCATCCTGCGATCAATTTGACTCTGCCGCTTCGGGTGGGCTAGCCTCAGTGCTTACTTGACGCGCACTGCAAGTCGCTGATTTCCCTGTTATTAGTTGAACTCGCCGTCAGGCCGCCACTCTCGGACTTCTATGTTGAAAACACTCGCCTCAGGTACTCGGATTCGGCTCCTTATCGCTTTTCTACTAGTTGTTCCTGTCACAACTTGGGCCGGCATGCGACCCACCCATGCCTCGAAGGCAATGGTCGTCAGCATCCATTCGCTTGCGACCGATGCCGGGGTTGAAGTCATGCAGCAGGGCGGCAATGCCATCGATGCCGCGGTAGCCACGGGATTCGCGCTGGCAGTCGTCCACCCGCAGGCGGGGAACATTGGTGGCGGTGGATTCATGCTGATCCGGCTCGCCGACGGCAAGCTGCACTTTCTCGATTACCGCGAGAAGGCTCCCGCAGCCGCCACTGTGAACATGTATTGGGACAAGCAGGGCAATGTCGTTCCCGATCTGAGCACGGTCGGATACAAGGCGATCGGCGTTCCGGGTTCAGTCGCCGGCATGGTCAAAGCCGAACAGCAGTGGGGAAAACTTGGGCTGCAGAAGGTGCTCGCACCCGCGATTCGGTTAGCAAGTGACGGCTTCCCGCTGCCATGGGAGTACGCGAGGGAATTTCGCGACTCTCATCTGACTCAGTTCGCAGAATCTCGGCGCATTTTTCAGCGCGACGGCAACTACTATCAAGCTGGTGAGCTCTTCAAGCAGCCAGATCTAGCGCGCACGCTGCAGCGTATCGCGGCCAATCCCGACGACTTCTACCACGGGCGGCTCGCGAAAGAGATTGCTGCGGCCATTCAGAAGGGCGGCGGCATCATTACCGCTCAGGACCTCGCAAATTATGAAGTGAAGGAACGGGAGGCGATCCACGGCACCTATCGCGGATACGACGTTTACAGCGCGCCTCCACCGTCGTCAGGCGGCGTCGCGTTGGTTGAGATCCTCAACGTTTTGGAGAAATACGACCTCGGTAAGCTGGGCGCCGACTCGGCGGAAGCGATGCATCTCACGATCGAGGCTTATCGGCGCGCCTTCATGGACCGCGCAGACTTCATGGGCGACCCCGACTTTGCCAAGGTCCCGGTCGCACAGTTGATTGACAAGACCTACGCCTCGGCGTGGCGGGAGTCGATCAATCCCGCGCATGCCAGCGTGAGCAAGGATTTGAAGCGCCCGGCGGGAATATTCAACGATCTCGACAAGGTTGCACGAGCAGCTACTGCCGCAGAGCCGAACGAGACTACTCACTATTCGACCGTCGATGCGGAAGGAAACGCAGTGTCCGTAACCACTACGCTCAACGGCGGCTTCGGGTCTTATGTAACGGCTGAGGGACTCGGCTTCCTGCTGAACAACGAGATGGATGACTTCGCCGCGAAGGTTGGCGTTCCCAACATGTATGGGCTCATCCAGGGACCCGCGAATGCCGTTGGACCAAACAAGCGGCCGTTATCAGCCATGACTCCGACCATCGTGACTAAAGATGGCAAACTCTTCATGGTGCTGGGATCACCGGGCGGACCGACTATCATTACGACAGTAGCAAACGTCCTGATGGGAGTGATCGACTACGGACTCGACATCCAGCAGGCAGTGGACGCTCCACGCTTCCACAATCAGTGGCTGCCGGATAAGTCTATAGTCGAACGGAACCGCTTCTCCCCCGACACACTGCGTCTGCTTAAGACCGATGGCCACACCATCGATGAGCGCAGCTCCTACTGGGGTGATGCTGAGTGCATTCTGATCGATCCCAAAACGGGCGAGCGGCTGGGCGGCCACGATGAGCGCCATAATTATGGTAAGGCGGCGGGATTCTGATGTTGCGAGCCATGTCCACCCATGTGCGTGTGCGCGAACGCCTGCAGACCAGCCATCTCGATGCGATGATCCGAGGAGGAGCCCAGGCAATCGAACTCTTCTGCGCGAAGGAGCACTTCGACTACACCGATCGTAGTCGCATCCGGGAGATCGCAGCGTGGTTCAAGCACAATCCCATCCCGCTGCACTCGATCCACTCACCCATTTACAGCGCACCCGACTATGGTCGGCACATGGCACCGACCGTAAACGTGATCGAGAATGAGAAGCCGCAGCGTGTCCGCGCGATGGACGAGATCAAACGTGCCATCGAGGTCGCTGAGCAGGTCCCATTTCGGTTTCTCATTCAGCATCTTGGGATTTCAAAAGAGAAGTGGGACTCGCGCAAGATGGAATACGCAATTACTGCGTTGGAACATCTGCGCGTATTTGCCAAGCCGCTTGGCGTGACCGTGCTGGTTGAGAACATCGCGAATGAGATTGCGACTCCAGAGCGGCTGGTAGAGATTCTGCGGGTCGCCCACTTTGACGATGTTGGTTTCTGCTTCGACATCGGACACGCGCATTTTGGTGACGGCGTGCGCGAAAGTTTCGAGGTCATGAAATCGAACATCCGCTCCGCGCACCTGCACGATAACCACGGCGAGCGTGACGAGCATCTCTGGATCGGGGAAGGCACCATCGACTGGAACGAAGCAATGGAACTGCTGCAGACGGCGCCGCATGTTCCTCCGTTGCTGCTGGAGATCACCGGAGAGTCTCAGAAGCCGATCGAACAAGGCGCGGCCGAAAGTTTCAACAAACTCGAGAGCGCGACGGCTGTGGCATTGCAAAATCGCAACGGACTTGCGCCGCAGTAGAGACGCGAGCCCGTATTACGTTCTCGTTTCGGCAAAACTTCTTAAGGCGGAGGAGTGGGGCCTTGTGGATAACGAACACCTTCGCAAGTTTTGTCTCTCGCTGCCTCACGCTACTCGTAAGTGTCTTTACAGTGAACTCATCACAATCAAGCGATGAGGTCGCAACCAATCTATGTTGCTGGGCGCTGAACTGTCAATTACGCCAGTGCGCCGACACGAACGACTATGCGCGTGAGTAGCTGTTCCTGTTTTTTTCTTTATGGCGTTCCGTCGCGAGCTGAATGAGTTCATCGATCAGCTTCGGGTATTCGAGCCCCGATGCCGCCCACAGCTTTGGATACATGCTGATCGCAGTGAATCCAGGCATGGTATTGATCTCGTTCAGGTAGAGTTTTTCCTTGTTCGGATCGAGAAGGAAGTCCACTCGCGCGAGACCGGCACAATCGACGGCTCTGAATGCAGCGATTGCCATTTCCTGTACCTGCTTCGACATTTTCTTCGAGAGCTTTGCCGGAATCAGAAGCTCGGAGCCTTGCTCCAGATACTTAGCGGCGTAATCATAGAACTCTTTCACCGGCACGATCTCACCGGGAACGCTCGCCTTGGGATCGTCATTGCCGAGCACTGAGCATTCGATCTCGCGGGCCTTTTTTTTCTTCCCGCCGACTCCTTGCTCGATCACGATCTTGCGATCGTAGCTGGCGGCCAGAGTCATGGCGGGTCCAAGTTCCTTACCATCGTGCGCTTTGGAAATTCCGACGGATGATCCCAGATTCGCCGGCTTCACAAACATTGGATATTGCAGTCGCGCCTCGATCTCTTTTTTGACCTTCTTTGGTTCTTCTTCCCAGCGACTGCGCAGCACCGTTACATGCTTCACGATCGGGAGATCGGCGGCGGCAAAGAGCCGCTTCATGATGTCCTTGTCCATGCCGGCCGCGGATCCGAGCACGCCCGCGCCAACATAAGGAATGCCTGCGAGTTCGAGCAGTCCCTGAATGGTTCCATCTTCTCCAAACGTCCCATGAAGCACAGGGAAGATCACATCGACATCGATGGCGCGATTTGCTGGGCGGTGCGCCACATCACCCGCGCTCTCGAAGGGCACCAAAGAATGATGATCGCCACTCGGCTCAGGCGGAACAATGACGGAATCGCCACGCGCCAGCACCGCCGCGCCCGGAGTAGCGTCAGGATTGCCGGCGCGCAGGTTCTTCGGATTTTTTGCGTGCGGTTCGCCTTCGAGTAGTTGTTGCGACTCCCCAGACGTAAGCCATCGGCCTTCTTTCGTGATGCCGATTGGAACCACGTCATACTTGCTGCGATCAATGGCATTCACTATCGATGCGGCGGACAAGAGTGAAACCTCGTGCTCTCCGCTACGACCACCGAACAGCACGCCAAGTTTTAGTTTTTTTGATTGAGCCATGGGGGGCAATCCAGCCAATTTATCACGACAGAAGTTTCACCACAGAGAACACGGAGGCGCACAGAGGAGGACCTAAAGCGGATCAAAAGGCAAAAACCAGTACGTTGTTATATGTGGCGTGACGGCGACCCTGAATTCGTCGAGTTCGCCCACGGACGAATCCAGATTCCACAGTCCAAGAGCCCTTTGGCGGTTCCTCTGTGCGCCTCAGTGTCCTCTGTGGTTGAAAGATTCACTTATCTTCAGGAAGTACAGCTTCGGCTTCAATCTCCACCAGCATGCGGGCGTCGAGCAGGGAATGAATGATGAGCAGAGATGTCGCTGGGCGGATCTCTCCGAAAAACTCGCCATGCACCAGCGTGACGGTCTCGGCATCTTCGTGGCGGACGACAAACATCCGGGTTCGGACTACATCGTGCAGAGACGCTCCTGCCTTATGCAATGCGAGCTCGATGTTTCGAATCGTCTGGCGCGCCTGCGCTCGCGCATCACCTAAGCCAACAATTTCTCCGGCCGAGTTTGTGGCCGTCGTGCCGGAAACCCAGATCTGTCGCCCCACTTTCACAGCTCTGGAGTAACCGATCACTGGCTCCCAACGTGTGCCGCTGGAGAAATTCGTTCTTGGCATAGCGATCTGCTCCGACTGGAAAAATCACAGGCGCGATTTAATCCGCGCCGGCTTCACAGGATACCGCTTGTTCCCGATGTCGGGAGTCGCTCGAGAGCAACTTTGATGTAGTCACCAGCACGACTGCCGCGATGATCACGATCATGCCGATAAACATGTAGCGGTCAAGACGCTCTCCGCGAATAAGCCAACCGAGAAATACCGCGACTACTGGGTTGACGTAGGCATAGGTCGCCACCTTTGGCGTGGGCACATGCTCCAGGAGCCAGATATAGGCGGTAAAGCCTACCAGAGAGCCGAATGTCACCAGATAAGCGATAGCAAGCCAACCGGGCAGTGCCCATTTCGCGTGATGCAAATCTCCCAATGACAAAGCGATGAGTGTATTGACGCATCCGGCGAACAACATCTCCCATCCGGTGGCGGCAAACGGTCCAATGCTCAATTTGAATCGATGAGAGCAGACCGAGCCCACAGCCCAACTGAGCGAGCCGAGCAACAGCACACCGGCCACGACGAGATCGCGGCGGCCGACCGACGTGCCAGCAGTGATGTCGGGCCACAGCAAAACTAAGATCCCGCCTATTCCGAGCAACAATCCGATCCAGCCGCGGCCGTGCAGACGATCACCACCGATCAAGGCCTCGATGAGAGCCACCCATATTGGGACAACAGCGACGATCATCGCTGCCAGTCCGCTGTTGATGAATTCTTCGGTCCATGCCAGCACGACGTTGCCACCGGTGAGCAACAGAACTCCGATCAGCAAGAGGCGCCACATATCCTGGCGGGAGATTACGATCTTCTTCCCGGTAAGTGCGCACCAGGCGAACGTGATTGAGCCGGAGATGAGAAACCGCAATCCGCCCATCAACGCTGCCGGGAAGTAGCGAACAGAAATGAGGATAGCTAGATAAGTCGATCCCCAGAAGAAATAAACCAGGCCAAAGCTGATGCCGACGCGCAGCTTTTGCCCTTGAGCCTGCTGAGTCGGTGATTGAGTAAGGGTAGCCATCGATTTGAGCCGCTAGCGGATATTACTTACGGCCAAGTTCGGAGTTCTATCCGATTTTCAACGGAGAACTTGCAAGTGCAACCACGAAGGCACAGATCATTTCAGGGTCACTGGCGCTTCAAATTAATTTTGTTTTCTGAAAAGCAGTGAACAGGAGTTTGGGACGGATCTCACTGATTGTCTTTCCATTCTTCGTACCAAGCCATCTGAATGGTTTCGAGCTTGCCCTCGTTTGAGGTAGCAGGATCATCGTTAAAAGTCGGCAGTTCGGTGACGTAGCGATGCAGGTCCGTGAAGCGGACGGTGAGTGGGTCGGTTTCCGGAAATTTTTCGGCAAGCAGGATGCCGATCTCCTCGGCATCTTCCCATCCAAGATCAGCTGGCATAACACTCCAATAATTGAGCAGTCATGAGAGAGCGTTCAAAGCTTCACACCCGGAAGCAAACTTAGTCCTTGGGTGCGTGGCCTTCTGAAACATAATTGCGATTCCATTCCGGAATCTCGACCACTATTTCACCGGGTTGGGTAATGACGGCCTGGCAGCCCAGGCGCGAATGCAAGGTCAATCCAGCCGCCATATCGAGACGGTCCGCCTCGTCATCGTCCATTTCCGAGAGAAGTTCTTCGCCTTTGTGCACGATCACGTGGCACGTCGTACACGCGCAATTGCCACCACATGCATGGTCCAGGAAGAAGTCGTTGTTCAGCGCGATATCGAGCAACGATTCCGGTTTGCCGTGGTCGGCGTAGGGTAGATTGCCGAGTTCATATTCGAATGTCTTGTTCGCCGGCGTGAAGGTCACGCGCACTGTATTTGGACCCGGAGCTTCAGCAGTCGCCGCGCCCTGTCCACCGTTAGTTTTTGTTTCGTCCGACATAACTTGCGCTTCCCTCAATTTATCTCTTGTGTTCGAATTCAGCGGGCGCGATGGGATGCGGCGCGCTCGGGCCTTCGCCCAGGTCGCTGTCTGCTCCGGTCATCGTCTTGCCTTTGATCGCGTCCGAAACCGCTGAATCCATCATCAACTCCGCAAGGCGTGTGCTGGCCTCGTTTAGTCCATCGATTGCGGAGCGAATCCGTTTATAGTCATCGCTCGTCTTCACTCGATTAAGTTCGGTCTCCAGCCGCGCGATCTCGCCTTTCTCAGCATCACTGAGCAACTGCCATGCCACGTTGCTGCGACCCTTTTCCAAGGCAAGCAGGATGTTGTCCGCTTCGACTCGCGCCTCGATGATCTGACGTTTATTGAAGTCCTCTTGTGCGTGATCGAAAGATTCCAGAATGATGTTCTCGACCTGCTCGTCAGTAAGGCCGTACGTAGGCTTTACTTCGATTTGCGCCTCTTTGCCGCTGCGCTGCTCGCGCGCGCTGACTTGGAGGATGCCGTTGGCATCGATCAGGAACTTGACTTCGATGCGGGGAATGCCTGCCGGCATAGGTGGAATGCCTTTAAGATCGAAGCGGGCGAGAGAGCGACAGTCACTCGCAAGCTCGCGTTCTCCCTGCAGGACATGGATC
>CAZLIE010000058.1:0-23778 GCA_964559345.1 uncultured Terriglobales bacterium | reverse complement strand
GCAGCCACTTGACGACAAACATCTACCCGATAGCAGCTGACGGGGAATGTTGCGGCGTTCAGATCTTGAGAAGCCCACACACTGGGCTCACCCCACTCTTCGCAGCTTTGTAATCTTGAGCGGTTGCGTCATCAGATTTTGCGCTTGCTCCAGGTTGTGGAAGTGCGGTGTTCGAGTATGGGCTTCCAAAGCTGCCTCGCTTTCCCATGTCTCCACAAATACGAACCGGCAAGGATCGCCGATCACCTCGTGCAGATCATAGGCGATGCACCCTTTCTCCACCCGTGTCGGGACCAGCATACTCGTGAGAACCGCACGTACGCTGGTGACATTCTCAGGTCGCGTAAAGGCCTCAGCGATCACTCCGATTTCGTTACTGTTTTCTGCTGACATTCGGTTTCACTTTCCTCGTTCATCTGGTCACGTTGAGCTATGGAACGATCAGGTCAAGATGCGAATCGGGATCGTATTGTTTTTGAAGCAGGGTAGGTGAAGCTGTCAGAAAGACTTCGAGTGTTGGCCAGACGTACGCTTCCAGCAAATGACCTCCCAATGTGTGGCCATCGGGAAATCCCACAACAACGTGCGCGTGCAGCGCCGGTTTTCCTTTGTCGAGAGCGAAGTCGCCAATGAACGACAACACTTCCACTTGATCGTTAATTGTGATCTTCTTGTACTCTTTGCGATCGCGATCGAAGTAGGCGAGCACTGCGCCGCTGAACGCCCCAATGGCGGTGAGGTGTCCGGACTGAATGTGGTTGTCTTCGGCAAATTCCGTCAGGCCGGACGCGACTTCGTCCCCGCTACTGAAAATCACCGAATATGTTTTTGCTTGCTCGCCCAGGTCTTTGGATTTCATTCGGGGTGCTAGTCCTCTTGCTGTAACCGCATGGGATGCCACGTACTGATCGTTCGTTCGCTCAACCTGCGGATCAGCCCCTTCGGTCGCGCATCCGCTTGCAGCCAATAAGACAACAAGGAGGCTGAACCAGGTTGGAAGCAGCCCGTGCGTTGTACGAGCCGAGTCGATGGCTTTTGCTCTAATTGGGTCGGTCATCAGCTTTATCTCTACTTCCTATCGGTTGGTGTAAGCGTCGCCTGCTATCTCTGGTGCGGAGCTTGGTACTGGAGCCCAGTCCTTCGCTGGCGTGCCTTGAATTTGTTCCGCGAGAGTCGAAGTCTGCGGCCCAAGATCTTTCTCGAACATGGAGCCGTCCCCAGTGATGATGAACGTCATGACTCCTGATGAACGATAGTCGGCCGGAAAGGCCACGAGTTGTATGCCTGCAACTTCTCCCGGGACTTTTAGGAAGTAATATCCATCGAATGGTTCATGATCTCCGGAACTCGCGTCCTGTCCGCTCGCGAGTGTGGCTGCGAATTTCCGGACGGGATCTTGGTCGCTGCCCGATTTCATTTCTGCGCGGCTTGCAGCCTCAAATGCCTTGCTGACCTGAATGGCAGTGATCTCGTTGTGCCCGATTTCGCGGGCCAGGACCTCCCGATTGCCGGCATCAGAGTCGAAATGCCACTTATGAGCTCTTGAAACCAAGGGAATCGGGAACGGCCAGTTTTCCGCTCCGATGTACAGCACCGTACTTTTATCGGGCTCGCGGACGAGGCGATGCATCTCGTCATATTTTTGGACGAACCGCTCGCGATTGACCTTGTCTTCAGCGTCGTCGCCCGCTGAGGTAAGCTCCGGTCCGCAGCCCAGGACGGCCCGCACTGCCGCCTCGTCCTTGCTCTTCACCGCGTCATAAAGAGCCTGCGAAGCTTGAGTAGCGGACGCAAAGGTTCGCGGCGGTCGCTGCGCCATCACTTGAGAACAGCCCATTACCAGCAACACAACTCCAGCAAGGATGTTGGTGTTTGAGATCAGTTGTCGCGACGTCTTCATCGCCGTATTACTGAGCATAAATATTTCTCCATGTTCTGTGTAGCGTTACGTTTTCATAAAAGCCGATTACCTATGTCCGCCGCCATGTCCTCCGCCGCCGCCGTGGAATCCGCCACCACCGCCGTGGAATCCACCACCACCGTGAAAGCCTCCTATGCTCGAAAAACCACGAGCGGAGTAGCCTCTGACGGCGCCACCGTGATCAAAGCCGCTAAACGCACTTGCATGTGAGTTGCCGAAACCGTGCTGACCGCCCGCAACGCCACTCCCATGAAACGCATTGGCTCCGTGAAAGCCATCAGCGCCGTGAAATCCTCCACCGCCGACATGACCGAAGTTAGCGTGACCTCGATTTGCATAGTAGTCGTGGTGGATTACTGTCCTGCTATGCGAGAGATAAGCGCCGCGATCGAACAGTATTCTGTGGTGGTCCCAATCCGGACCCCAATGACCCCATCCCCATCCAAACCCACTGAAGAAACCAATTCCAAAGCCAGTGCCGAAAGCAATTCCTGGCGACGTCCAATACAGACCGGGATACCAATACCATCCCGGCCAAGGCGCCACGGGCGCGCCATAAACAATCCAAGGATCGTATTCAGGGACGTAAACAATCTGCGGATTGGCTGGTTCAATGATGATTGTCTTTCCCTGATCTACGACGTTTAGCTGTGACGACGAATTTAGATTGCCCGCTTTTTTCGCGTCCTTGCGCATAGCCTGGACAGCTTTCATTACGCCATCCTGATTGTTGATGTAGGCTTCGCCGAGGGAAGTCGTCCAGGAGAGATTCTTGTCCATGTTGGCGAGCACCGACGGAAACGCCGTCAGCGCCTTGACACTGGCATCCCAGTTTTGCTGATCGACCGCGGTGCCCAGTTGATTTCCCTTGAGCTCAGGATGCGCCTGCACCCAGCGATCCGCTTCCACAATTTCTTCCGGATAAGTGGATGCGGCCAAGATCTGCGCTACAAGCGAGTCGGGATAGAGCGCAATGGGCGCGACTAATTGCTGTAACTGTTGCGGAGAAGACGCCGCCGAGACAACCGGAATGTCTGGCGTGGCCTGTCCTGCCGCGTAAGTCACGCCTCCGGGAAGCACAGCAAACGCAATGAGCCATGAAAGAAGGAAACATAAACTCCGTCGTAATGAATGCATAACAACTCTCCTGCCGGCCGCAGTTGCTTACTCACGCAATACGGTCTGCTTTACGCAACAAGCAAAGCATGTGGCGTGCCATTCCTGCTATGCGGTTTGGCCTGGTAAATACGCGCTGCTGCATGAGATCGTCGTGTCGACGTTGGATGTTGCGAATTTCCGTATCTGATCGCTGTCAACAGTGGGTCACGATGGATGAAATATGGACATGTGCAGCTAGAAACAAGAAGGAAGAAGACCGTAAGCGGTCGAACCTCACAAATGGAAAGAACCGCCTTAAGCGGCTCTTGTCCCACACCAACCCGCAACCTTCAATCGCTGCAAGGCTGACGTAACCGGCGATGCGGAAGCGCCATCGCCGGTCCTCATAGTGGAGGCGTCTCAGTTTCCAGAGACAACTTCGCCATTTCCCTTGTCCACAGGAGTTGCGGTTACAGCGAACTTGGAATCGCCGGAGAGTTCACGCTCTTCCTGTTTGCCATAGATGAACTCGTGTCCATCAACCATGCCGGGATAAAACCAAGACTGGAGTGCTTCCGGCTGGCCTGATCCCCGTTCCGCGAACGAAAGAACCGTTCCATTTGCTGACTCCGGACGACTGGTTGGCACGGTTACTAGCGTTGCATACAGCTTCGTTCGATCTGCGCTGAAAATTCGCACAGTATTAATATTAGTAGTGTCATCGACTACTACGAATTGATAGGTACCGGCCGGCAGAACCTGGCCAGGAATCTGTACCGGTTGACTGAAAGTCAGCTCTGTTTGTTGATTGCCCACGTCTGCTTTCGCCACCGGCAACATCACTCCCAACATCAGTGCTGAACTAAAGATTGAAAAGAACGCTTTACGAATATTCATCTGTCTAACCTCACTTTGAATTCACTTCCGTTCAGTTAATAAGCACATTGCGTGCCGAAACCGCAGTGCAACAGCAAACGATTGCAATAGAACAAGTTGGTCGGATCAGGATGTTCCCGCTCAGTTGGAAGAAAGGCGTTGGCGTCGAAATGCTGACTGAAGTTGACCGTGCATCGACGGCGCTTACGTGATTGGTACCACATTAAGAATTGCCATTCCGAAGCGAAGAATCTGCTGTTGTTAGAGCGCATAAGCGCCGCAAACCAGCAGCAGATCCCTCGCTTCGCCTTTACATTTCGTAGTGGTTTGAGTGACTAACCGCGGAGACTTCGGGATACAATTTGAAGGATTTGTCTTATCTGCCCGAGTTAAAGAATTGTCATTCCGAAGCGAGTTGGAGACTTCGAAATGACAATTCTGAAGAGAGAGCTGCTGTGCCAGCTCTGAAATCACTTCAACGCATCAACAGTTTTGACCGTTACTTTCTTTACTCCGTGTCCGACTTCTTCGCTGCCCTTCGCGACTCCTTTAGCAGTTTTCTCAGCGGATTTGCCAGTCAGGTGTGCTGTGTCTTTGACCGCCACGTCAGACACGTGCGCCGACTTGGTAACCACCTTATCTGTGCCGTGCGCTGTATCTTGGGCCGCCACCTTGGTTGCATGACCGGTGTCCTTGGCTGCGACATCAGTTCCGTGAACGGTGTCCTCGGCGCCTACCTTGGTCGCATGGCTGGTCTTCTCTGCTGCTGTGCCGAGGTCATGCGCCACATCTTGGGCGAGGAGGGTAACGCTTGACGCAAAGACCACAGCCAGAACGATCGACAATTGGGATTTCATCACTCGTCTCCTAATCTTTCTTAGTGTGTGTTTCAATTGAACAAGCAAGGGAGCGAGCTAAGTTTAAGAAGGGTGGCTCGGCTCCCTTGATCTGATTGAGCCCCCTGGAGGCTCAATCGATGTGGGTTACTGCATGTTTCGGGCCACTTCTCTCGATTCATCAAACTGCGATTCATCAAGCGTCGCACCCGATCGCTTACGCCTTGGGCGGGTAGTTCTTGAACATCTTCTGCACGCCCTTATCCAAGCTCTTGATGTTGTTCTTGGATTTGTTCGACACTGTGTTGCTTGTAGACCCTCGCCACAACAGTTCCTTTGTCTTCGCATCAAACATATCGACGACCAGCGTGCCTACCTGGTAGTTCTCAGTAGTCGTAGTCGCATCTCCGAATCGTCCACCCCAGCGCCAACCGCCACCAAAGCCGTTGTAAAAGGTGTCAAGCCTTTGCTGGTTGGTTGTCATTTCGATCGCTATGATGGAGATGTCGCCACCGGAATCGACCGGCGATAGGCCTTTCGCGGTCAGAGCGCCGCCAACTGCAGACTTGATGCGGTCAACCAGCAGCGGGTCTGACGTCTGGATCTTCTCAAAGGAAAATGTCTTGTAGTTGCTGAAGTGAGCGTCGCGGTCATAGTCCGTCTTCACCTGCTGCGCAAACGATGCTGCAGTAAGAAGTGGGGCCACTATAGCGAATAAAATTGCTTTTCGTACATTCATAAATCGTCTCCTCGAAATCTGCTAATGCGCGAGTTGCCGGCCTCGCGCTGCCGTTCTAGACAGTAAGCGGACACGCCGGATGATTGCAGTCGCACGCGATCTCAACCTCTGCGCTTCCAGCGTCTCGACAGGCTTGTCCACAGTACTTCTCACCGTTGCGGAGTTCGCAGCGGCACGGTATGTGGGCGCATTGCTTCGACTCATTATTAGGCATGAGTAAAACCCCCTTTTTCTGAACTCAACATGGATGAGAGAAGCACTTACAGTGCCAAAGGACGGGTGGGAAGAATCATTGTGTTAGCGATTGGGCGGTCGGCCTGCAGTCAAAATGCCGACACTCAGATGACCCACTGACTCTCTAACATTCGTCAGAGAGTCAGTCGTCTGCAAGAACTTAGTTGGGGAGGGAATCGGAAGAGGGCATCACCGAACAGCCGCCAGGTAAGGAGGACTCATCCTCTTCTGAGCTGTCGGTTGCAGGACGCGTGATACCTAACTTCTTCATCTTGTGAATCAACGTAGTGCGCTTCAGGCCGAGTTTACTTGCCGCGCCCTTGGGACCGCCGATTACCCAGTGGGCTGCTTCGAGTGTACGAAGAATCAAACTGCGTTCCGAGTCCTTCAGCGTGGTTGCCACCGGGGTAGTGAAGGTCTCCTGGACGACTGCCGTCGGTAAAGGATTCGGCAGAATTCCCTCGTTTGCCAGGATCACAGCACGCTCAATGAGATTCTGTAACTCGCGGATATTTCCCGGCCACTGATACGCACTGAGCGCCGCAAGCGTGTCTTCCGGGATAGAGTCGATCTCCTTGCCCATTCGGCGCGTAAATTTCTCGACGAAGTGCGTAACCAATGCCGGAATATCTTCGCGGCGTTGCCGCAGCGGAGGTAACAGGAGTGGAAATACGTTCAGACGGTAGTAAAGATCGCTGCGAAATTCACGCTGCCTCACCATGTCCATGAGATCGCGATTGGTGGCAGCCACCAGTCGCACGTCCACCTGATGAGTTCTGGTGCTGCCAAGCCGTTCGAATTCCTGTTCCTGGAGTACGCGCAGGAGTTTCGGCTGGAGCGCCGACGGAATATCGCCGACTTCATCCAGGAACAAAGTGCCCTTGTCGGCTAATTCGAAGCGTCCGATCTTTTGTGCTATGGCTCCGGTGAACGCGCCCTTTTCGTGGCCGAAGAGCTCACTTTCCAGCAAGTCGAGCGGAATGGCAGCGCAATTGAGTTTTACGAACGGTCGGCCACAGCGGGAACTGATGTTGTGAATCGCGCGTGCGATCAGCTCCTTTCCTGTCCCCGTTTCGCCGTGGATCAGAACAGTAGAGTCGGTAGGCGCGACGCGCTCCACCTGTTCGAGCACCGATTCCAAAACAGGACTATTGCCGATGATCTGCTCGAACCGGCGTTCGTATGATTCTTGCCGATTCATCGCGGTTGTTGCCAGAACTCCCACTGAGAACCTCCTGCGGGCGTCTATGCTGCGCTTACTATCTTCAACTCTCCAGGGCCACTCGAACGCTTTCGAGCAGCGCTTCATCGTCGAACGGCTTTGCCAGGAACTCGACGGCGCCCGCTCTCAGCGCCTGCATTCGCATCTTTGCGTCTCCATGCGCGGTGATGAATATGGTCGGGATCCTGCAATGTTCCGCGTTCAGTTTGGCCTGTAGTTCCAGGCCCGACATTCCGGGCATCCGGATGTCCGCGATCAGACATGAGGTGTGATGCTGCTGGCCGGACTTAAGAAATTCCTCGGCCGAAGCATAAGCGTGTGCCGGAAATCCCTGCACTTTCATGAGACCCTGCAATGCGCTTCTGATCGAGTCATCGTCATCGACGATTGCTACTAGTTTCGGCTTATCCTGATTGGCCATGGCTGAAGAGTAGCAGTGCCCCAATATAGACACAATCACACCTTGGTATGAGTGCCGTAATCCTGCGGGAAATGACTGAACTCAAAAGTAAATTCAAAAGGACGAGACAACGTGGCTGCGAGCGCCCTCCCCCCGCTCTTTGGTGACAGTCCAGAGTGATGAAGAAGTTTATTTTCCGGCGGAGGGAAGGCCGAGTTTTGCCGCCATTCTTACCAAATCGGCTAGAGATTCAGCTTGCATTTTCCGCATCACGTGTCCGCGTTGGATTTTTACCGTCACTTCACTGGTCCCTAGCTCAGCAGCTATCTGCTTGTTGAGCATGCCGGAAACAACCCGGCTGATTACGTCGCGTTCGCGCGCGCTGAGCGACTCATAACGTTTTCGCAGCTCGGCAAGTTCATTCTGGTGTTGGAGTGTCGAGCGGTCACGATCCAAAGCCTGATGGATCGCGTCCAGCAAGTCCTGGTCGCGGAAGGGCTTCGTAAGGAACTCGATGGCGCCTGATTTCATGGCCTTCACGGTCATGGGGATGTCTCCATGGCCGGTGATGAAGATGATTGGAATTCGAATGCCCGCCTCCGTCAGTTCGCGCTGAAACTCGAGGCCGTTCATTCCTGGAAGTCGCACATCGAGGACGAGACAGCACGGACGGTTCGGCCTCTGGATAGCCAGAAACTCAGAGGTAGTCCCAAACATTTCGGAACGCAGCCCGACTGACTTCAGCAGTCCACGGATAGAGGCACGCACACCGGCATCGTCATCGATAACGAAGACCGTGGGAGTGTCGGCCGGCATCAGGCGCCTGTCTCATGTTGCGCCGGCAGCGTGAAACAAAAGCGCGCGCCCCGTGGGACATTATTTTCGGCCCACAATCGACCACCATGCGATTCAATGATCGAGCGGCTGATGGAGAGTCCCATGCCGGTGCCATTGCTCTTCGTCGTAAAGAACGCGTTGAACACCTGGTCAGCCTCCCGCGGAGGCAACCCTGTTCCCGTGTCGGTGACTGAAATCAGTACGTCACCGTCCTCCGCGGGTTCCGACTTAATCGTAAGCTCTCTTCCGCTCTTCACGGCTTTCATCGCATCCATGGCATTCAGCATGAGATTCATCAGAACCTGCTGCACTTGAACTCTGTCGGCCATGATTCTGGGAAGGTCTGGGGCAGCGGCGGTGCGAATGGAAATGGAGTATCGGTTGGCCTCATTGCGCAACAACACGAACATCTCTCGAATGACTTCATTCACATCCACCAATTCCCGCTCGGAACTGCCTTTAGTGAAAAGCTGGCGGATGTGGCTAATGATATCGGCCGCCCGATTTGCATCTTTCGCAACCCTCAATGCCGCCTCGCGCGCTTCTTCAATGTCCGGCTTTTCTCGCGCCAACCACCGTACACAAGTATTTGCGTTGGTGATGGCGGCGGCGATCGGTTGATTCACCTCGTGTGCCAAAGAGGCGGTCAGCTCGCCCATAGTGGTCACGCGATTGATGTGAGCGAGATCCGACTGCGTCTGGCGCAGTTTTTCCGAATCCAGCATCTGATCGGTGACGTCATGAATGATGACGAGCGCAGCCTCAACAGAAGCGGACATCGGACGTAGGGGGGAATAGCTCAGAGCCCAAAAACGACGCCGGCCTAGCACATCGGCGAACCAGTCGCTGTATCGGACCTCTTCTCCAGCGAAGCATCGATCCAGGTTTCTTTTGAGCTTCTCGTCGAAGATCTCTCTTCCCATGAGCTCGGCCACATGCATGCCGACGATCTTTTCGGCTGGGAGCCCCCAGTTTCGCTCATAAATAGGATTAACGCGACGATATCTGTAATCGAGTCCGACGATCGAGATTCCGTCCGGGGAACACTCAAAGACTTGACCAATCAAATACTGCGCCTGCTTGCGTTCGCTGATCTCAAGCTTCAAGTCCTCATTGGCCCGAGTCAGGTCTGCGGTGCGGTCTCGAACTCTCAACTCGAGATCATCGCGAGCGCGCGTGACCATCGCCATGAGCACCGCGAAAATCACGAAGGAGAGATCATAAATGGCGAGAGCGATAGCGCCCGCTCCGGGATCGATGGCATATCGAAGTATGCACGCGAGCAGTGTGCTCAGAATGCCGGGCGTTGCGCCCGCGTACCAGAACGTAATCGCGATTGCCGACAGCGCAAAGACGGCGAATGGCTGCGGCAAATGGAAGTAAAGAAATACGCGTGCCAGGCCAAGCGCAACTGCTATCGAGACCACAGCCAGTCCGTAGCGCCGAACAGCTGAGGCGACCGAAAGCGTGATGCCGCGGGTGTTACGCGCCGAGATCATATCCCGCGACATCGGTGGAGTGTGTGAGAAACATGCTTGCGGCGGACGGAGGCATGGCAAGCGAAGCAAGAGACACTGCGTAAGGACGCTGTATCCCTTGCGCGGATCGCGAAGTCGGTTTCATGTTGCTGCTCGTGCGACTCATACACCCGGCGGTGGAATCATAGCGCAACATCAGTTGCTCTAACTAACTCTGCTCACAATCGCCCAACTAGGGTCAACTACCAGATTTCTGTTTCACCTGCCATAGCAATAAGCGTTGTTGAAGAACGAGGCAGCCACCGAACGCTCCGCCGGCACTTGTACGAACTGCGTAACTTGAGAGATGAGAGTCACAATGCCGTCGCTCTTGGAGATCAGAGCGTCCACACTGGTCATCTCTCGTGGCGGAATATCGACTGCGCCGGAGTACAAGATCGTTCTTACTTTAGGAAATCGTGACCTGAGCTGGCCGGCAAGCGCACATCCGTTCATGCCCGGCATGTGGTAGTCGAGGACCGCGACCTGGACTTTCTCGAAGGCTGCCTGCTTCATGATTGCGAGCGCTCTCATGGGTCCGTCTGCCGTCAGCACGGAGAATCCACGCAGCTTCATTATTCGCGCGCGCAGCTCCAACGGCTCCACTTCGTCGTCCACCAATAAAATCGTCGGCACTGAGATCTGTTCAGCAATCATGATGATGACTCCCGACATCTTTCTTGCTAAAGCACGTACGAGTCCAAGCTCGTGGCGCGCTAGCCGTAATGCTTTTCTGGTCCGTGTATAGGTGCGCTGCTGTGAGCTGTACCCGACTGCCTATAGATGGGGTGTGACTTGCGGTCTTCTGTGAATGCTATCCAGCACCAGGTGAGAAACCCCGCACGGCAGAGAATCAGAGCTACCAGTGCGAAGTCGAAGATGAATACAAGAAGCATTTCATCCCTATTCCATTGAATGTTACGTTGTGCTGACCGCAACTGCCGGAGTTGCCGTCAGCCGCCTCAAGCCAGTACTGCTTCGTGCCTGAGAGCAAGATCAATTTGTCCCACTTCGTAGGGATCCAGACGAAATTCACCGGCGCCAATAATCCCCTTCACCTGGTCGGACGTTCGCACGCCCACGATTGCGGCCGTCACTGCGAAATTGTGGAGAGTCCAGGCAATCGCCACCTCTCCGGGAGTTCGACCGTGGCGATCGCCGATATCGCGCAACATCCTGACCACCCGCAAGTTGCGCGAGAGCAATGGTTCCTGGAAATTTGGATTCCGCAGTCTCCAGTCGTCAGCAGGTAAGTGCGCGATGCGAGTTCGCGTCATCGCGCCGCTCAGCAATCCCGAATACATTGGGGAATACACAATTACGCCAATGTGGTTTTTCAGCGCATAGGGGAGGATTTCTTCCTCAGCTTCACGCGCCAGGAGCGAATAAGGAGGCTGCAGTGACGTGATTGGCGCGATCTTCTGCGCCCGCTTCATCTGTTGCACATTGAAGTTTGAGACGCCAATGTAACGGACCTTGCCTTCGTCCTGCAGACGCGCCATTTCGGTCCAGCCTTCTTCTATGTCGGCGCCGGGATCGGGCCAATGGATCTGATAAAGATCGATAACATCGATGTCGAGGCGTTGCAGACTATCCTCGACCTCTTTTCTTATCGACGCCGCTTTCAGAGAATGACCAATCTCGCCTCGCTCATTCCAGACGAGAGAACATTTCGTGAAAATAAAGGGACGGTTTGTGCGTGCCTTCAGCGCACGACCCACTACTTGTTCGGAGTGCCCCAGCCCGTAGGCTGCCGCAGTGTCGATCCAATTGATTCCGCGATCTAACGCCTCGTTGATTGCGGCAAGTGAATCGTCGTCCTCCTGCGGTCCCCAGCCGAACTCCCAGCCGCCACCACCAATGGCCCATGCGCCAACCCCGATGGGCGTAATGTACATATCGCTTTTACCCAGTTTGCGTGTCTCCATTTCAGTTCTCCGTCCCTTCAGTTCTCCGTCCCGATTGTTGCGTAGTGATTGTTGCTCGATCCAAGTAGCGGTTGATGAATGTGGCATCGTGCCAGCAGCGCTTCCGCACCCGCGAGCAGTGCGTGTACTTCCTCGGACTTCTGCAGGAACAGATCGGCGACTGCACGCTCGTGCTTCGGAATACCGAGCGATTCAGAAATGAGAATGACCCGTGTGTCGGGATTGGCGGCCTTGCAGAACGCCGCCAATTCTGCCCCATTCATGACTGGCATCTTGTACGACAGCACCGCCAGATCTATTTCCTGCGTCTTGACGATGGCAGCGGCTTCCATCGCGTCAGAGCAGACCAGCACCTCGTAGCCTTCGTGACGCAGGATGGTCCCCTCTACAAAAGCGCCGAACTCGGTGTCGTCCACGCAGAGAACGCGATAGCGATATCTGGTCTTTTTTAATCTGTTTGAAGTCATGGCCGCTCTCCTTTCACCATCTGTCGCAGCAACAAAAAGCAACTGAGAGTCCAAACGGTTTTGGGGCGCGGCTCGGTTCTCAAAGCATCAAGAATGATCGAGTTAGGCGCCTGCAGCGTGGAGGGACGGATAGTCGGTCGTGTGTCAAAATCCTGACACGACCTTCAAACGGCGGCGCAGGAATCGACACGGCGCCAGACGAACACAAACGTCAGTCTTTCGACATCTCAAAGCAGCTGCAGAAAAACGCGCAGCGCATATGACGGAAACTCGATTCGCAAGGCATTGATTCTGCGGTGCTCGCGATCACAAGCAACTCGCACTTTTGCTCCCGAAGGATGGAAGGGCATGTGCAATAGCAATAGCGACCGGGCAAGTCCCGGCTCCAGGGCAGCTGAGGCCTTTCTCGTCCGCTCACCGCAGCGCCCTGATTTTTGAGGTGGTTCGCGTGGGATTCAACCACTACAAACGAGGTGAATTCGTGCAACGCAGATTCATTCTGACTTTTACGTTGCTGGCGGCCTTCATCGGCCTCAGCTCATTGCCTCTGGTTGCGCAGGATGCTGTGCGGCGGAACGTGAGCGTTCCGTTCGACTTTGTTTTTGGGGACACCCGCTTGCCCGCCGGTTCTTACGAAGTTGAACTGCTGGACTCAGGAATGGTCATGCTGCTGAACAGCAAGCAGCCAGACATCGAGGCGGACGCAGCAACGCTGCCCATGCCTGAAAGGGTCTCGACAGCAACGCCGGAACTTGTCTTCGCCCGCCAAAAGCAAGATTACGTTTTGGTAGAGATTCACACCGGCCAGCAGCGTAGGCTCATGACGTCGGAATACGGTCACAAGAAATTTTCTCAGCAACAACTCCGGAGAGTTGCAATTACCTCCACCATTGATCAGCAGGACATTGTTCAACCCGCTTCCGCAAAAGGACGATAAAAGTAAGCCCGATAAGGAACACTCCGGCGAGAGGGCGCTGCGGGTGATAGAAACTGGCTCTCAAGCTGCCGCCATCATTCTCCTGCTCGCCGGCGATCGGGTCCTCGTCAGGAGACAGTTCCATGAAAAAGCTCCTTCGAAAATTAGCTGTATCTACACCGTTGGCGGCGATTGCTCTACTCGTCACATCGGCAACAGAGCGCGATCGAATGCTGCCTGAGCTCCCGGAAGCGACCGAGCCGGTGAAGTTGGCAGCCGCGACAGATCCGATCACAGGCAAATCCGAGTTCCGATACCAGGCCAGCAATATTCCGCCGGTGCTCCGCGTGAAACCGGGAAGCACGCTCAGAGTGGAGTACGACAACCACTTGGCCGTGCGCTCGCGGGAGCAATGCGTCGATCGTCCGTGTATGAACATGACCAATCTTCATTTTCACGGACTGCATGTCTCTCCCAACGCGCCGCAAGATGACTTGCTCGACATGATCGCCATGCCAGGACAAACACTGCGCTACGCAGTGCAGGTGCCTGTTCAACAAGCGCCGGGACTTTACTGGTATCACACGCATCCGCATGGAGAGAGCTACAGGCAGGATCTCGACGGGCTGTCCGGCGCGATCGTCGTTGAGGGAATCGATCGTTACGTTCCAGAAGTGGCAAACATGCGCGAGCGGATTCTCGTGCTGCGCGATCTTTCATTGCCGGAGAATGACGCCGAAAAAAGCCGAGTGATGCAATCAGTCTCCATGCAAACCACTCGCTGCGGAACTGCGCCAGACGATCCGGAGCGGGCGTTCACTGTGAATGGAGTTCTGCGGCCACAGATTGACATCGCGCCCTGGGAGCGGCAATTTTGGAGAATCGTAAACGCCAGTCCGGATCGCTATGCCGACCTCGAACTGGACTCAGTACCGTTGGACGTAGTTGCCCTCGACGGCATGCCGCTCGCCTTTCACGATCCGTCCGTTCACGAACGATCGATGAGGCACGTGCTCGTGCCGCCCGCAGGCAGGGTCGAAGCGATCGTTACTGGACCGCCGGCGGACTCCCATGCAACGCTGCATTCCAACTGCTACGACACCGGCCCCGATGGAGATTCCAACGGTGCAATGGTTCTGGCCGATCTCGTTTCGGGGAGAACTTCGACGGCACCGACTCATCACGCGTTGGTCGGAGCTCCGGTCCACGTGGTTTTCCCGCCTGCGGAGCTGAAGCAAGTTGAGAGCGGTAAGCCGGACTTTATCGTCAATTTTACGGAAGACAAGCAGGGCTTCTACATCAATAGTCAGAAATTTCATATGGACGATTCGCCAATGCTGACAGTCCATGTCGGTTCACTGCAGCACTGGCGCGTCGTGAACCTGTCGAAAGAGGTACATCCGTTCCATATTCATCAGGTCCACTTCCTGGTGTATGCCGTAGGCGATCAGCGAGTCGAGAATCCGGTATGGCTCGACACGGTAGATGTTCGCTATGGCAGTTCAGTGGATCTGGTGATGGACTTTACCGATCCCATCATTCGCGGCATGTCGCTCTTCCATTGTCATCTCCTGAATCATGAAGACAAGGGAATGATGGCGAAGATTCTGTTCAAGTAAGTTCGCCTTGTGGGAGCGAGCAGATTACTCTTCGTGCCGAACGAGGCAACTGAAGGGCAGGGCTAAAACACGATCAAGCCGTGCCCCTCATTGTGCGTAAGGCCATGTTTAGATAGACCCGTTGGCGGCTTTGAGGGTGTGGGCCTGATTCTGATAGCCATTTCCATCCACTCCTGCCGCAGGAGATCCATTAGCGGGGTCCGGCGTTGCGGCTCTCGTCTGAATGATTTGCTCCTCCAGCATGTCATGCAGGCCACTGAGAACCTGAAACTGCATCATGGCAAGTTGATATGCCTCTTTGGAGAGATATTCGCCCTGGTCCTCGGTAATCTTCTTCTGTTGCACCGCGTCAGCGATTTGATCCATTTCGGCGTGGAAGTCCTGGGCAGTCGAAGCCATCGCATCTTCGTACTGATTGAGAAGATCGGAGGGGCCTAACGGTGCAGGCGTGGGAACGGCAACAACATCCGCTAACTCTGTGGCTTCGCCGTTCTGAATGTCACTCATCGACGTTGTTCGAGTAGCTGCACCATCCTTATTCAATGCGCTCACCTGAGCGTACGCTCCGAATGAGGTTGTGATGACAGCCAGTAATGTGACGACAATCCAATGATTTTTCATTTCAATAATCCCTTCTGTCGAAGCTGCTGTCGGTCTGACGCAGATTCAAGCTCACAAGTGCAAGCCGCGTGCCACTCAGAAGAAATTGAAAACACAAGCGCGCGAGAGAAAGAGGCAGTTCAGCGATGTCGAGATCCGGGCATGATTGTCAAAAGCTGATGTCGATGCTGGCAGCAAAGACGTGGTGAGGTCTGTGAAATCCCGAGCGTAGTCGAAAGAAGCTAAGTGGGAATGGCGGAGGGAGAGGGATTCAATATCGCTGATTTTCGCAAGTCATAGCAGAATCAGCGGTTGCGCGAAATCTTTAGTATTTATGCGGAGTCGAGAGAAGTTTCGCCAGTTTCCCTAATCGCCTCCATTTTCGCGAGCTTCCCCCAAGGCAACGCCTGTGCAGTCTTCTTCAGTTTGTCGGGCTCGCCTTTTTCCTGAGCGCAGTTCAGCGAGTCTGGCAGACCCCTTAGCTTCTCTGGCGCGGCCCGTTAAAACTCGTTTAGTGACGTATTGTTTGGTCCGCAACCAATGCCGAACGCCTCAAGCAAGCTACAGCCTCGTCCTACTACTTCTCTACGCATGAAGGGATTGCGTTTAGCGCTTTCATAGCAGCCCTGACAGCCGGTAGTCTGGCTGTGCCAGATCGAACAACCCCCAATCATGTGGGTGTAACCGCGAGAGCATGCTCACCCCAATAGAGGCGGTCCAGAGCGCCTGCTCAACGATCTTGCGGCCTGTCCGAATGTCCGGAATTGGCATCTGTAGATCGATGTCGTGAATTAGGTGTTGTGCGGACAATAAGATTGGCGAGTATCGGTCTTTATGGATTGCCTTCATATTCAGTAAATCAGCGGCAACGGGAGATCAGCATTCGCATGGCGCTGCGAGCCGGGCGCGCTCAAGTAGTGGGATTGATTCTGGGTCAAGGAATGGTGATGGTCTCAATCGGCATCGCGGTCGGAATTGCGCTATCTCTTGTGTCCGCTCGTGCTCTTTCCAATGCGCTATATGGCGTAGGCGCGGCAGACATCGTGAGCTTTCTCGGCGCCTCGTCAATGTTGTCCTAATAGCGAGTTTGGCCTGTTGTCTCCGGCACGAGTAGCCAGTAGGGTAAATCTCATGGCGGGTCTGCGCAGCGCCTAGAAAAATGTCTCCCCCGTTTCATCTTCCTGCGACGGCTCGGAGAACACGCCGCGAAGCAGAACTAGAACCTCAGCGGCCTGACTTCTAAGAAGCATATGTCATCGGTCAGGCGCTGAGCTTTCCGAGTGCGGGGAGATTATTTCTCGGCGGTCGTCTCCGGTTGTTTGTCATTCCCGAGCGTGTCGTATAGCGGCTGCGCGGGCCAAGTCTGAGAACTCTCGCGAGTCACGGTAGCGGCAAGAATATGAATGTTCGAGTTTCGCTGAAGCGTGAGTGTCTTCGCTCCAGCAGGCACATCGATCGGATAAACGAACAGGTAGGAGTAGCGGTAAGCCTCATTCACGCCTGCGGAGTCATGGCGGTGCGAAGCGAACCATCCAATATCGGCGCGCTTGATAAAGCCCGGGCGCAGCCCAACCATCTCTGCATATTCGTTCAGCCGAACCCGAGTTGCACCTTGTGTACCGGGCCGCGGCGGAAGCTTCTCTTCGGCGGCTTTCCAGATGCGGTCATCCCATTGACCAACAAAGCCAGTCCATTCCTCCATTCTTAGCGGAACATTCTTGTTCCCGACTTTGAACGTGGTGTCCTGGTCGTTGTTCGCCGCGGCCGCCAGTAAATAGAGGCGATTGAAATTGCCAGCCGGCAAATTGATGGACTGACCATCGCCGGTTACCGCATTCGGCTTCGGACCTCCCGCAGGAGCGAGGGCGAACTCGATGCCTGCATAATCGATCTTTTCCGGCAGCATTTCGGCGGGTAGAGCCTTGCCTTGAGGACTTGAGTTTGGCCGATCGAAATTGCAGTCGAAGCAGCCGCTCGCGGGCCTACCGTCGATGCTGGCTACTGACGCATCATACGGCAGCTTTACTTCAGCAAACTGCGCTGGCGCAATCTTTTTCTGGGCGACTCCAAGTTTTAATGCGAAGCTTCGTGGCTGGTACGCGCCCAGTGAAGTCACCAGGTCGCCGCCCTGAATTGTCGCGGAGCCCAATGCCTGCTCTTGTCCATTGATCTCTCGAGCAGCGGATAGAGGAGCCGCGAAGTGGATATGGACGTTGCTCGCAGGTTTACCGTCGAGTTCCACAACGCGTAGGACAATTTCATCGCTTTGCTCAGCTTTCTTGAGTGCGAGCATACGCACGCGACTGTTGTTGATTTTGGCCAAGGAAAACTCTTTGCCCAAAGATCCTCCATGCTTTGTGCTCGCAAAGGCCACCAGCGGATCGTTCAGGCGATGAGCTTGCCAGTCGCTTTGGCCCTGCCGCCAATCGCCTTCGTGGCCCGCGATTCCGAAATTGATGTCGTGATGCCCGATGTCCTGAGTGCCCTGATCGGTGTAGCCGCCACGGGTTCCGGGAGTTCTGATCAGTGTCAATCGCAGAGTGTTGTCGTTGGGTTTGTCCGAAGCGTTTTTGCAATCGGTGAGCACGGTAGCGCCGAATCCGTTGCTTTGATCCGTGAGGTCGATCCACTGGTGAGAAGCGACTTCAAATTGACGCTCGTTTTCGGTGGGCCGTTGAATGGTTCCGATGTCCCAGTTGTAAGTAGCCATCTGGTTGCTGGCGCTGAAGGGGAATGTGGCTTTGAGATTGGCTTCTTTCGTATTCCAGTCGATCGAGTTCACGAACTCAACCCGATTCCCGGCATCACCGGCCGAGAGCCGGACGTTCTGTACAAATTTGGAACCCTCGGTGTCGCGTTCTATCTGAACGGCAACGCGTGCAGGACCATTTTCGACGACGGTGATCTTGGGCGATCCGCTCACGTAAGCCCGGGGCGCGCGTTGTTCGTCTTCAAAATCCATGTTCCACGCCGGCCAGTGTTCTGGATTATCGGTAGAAATTGCCAGACGAACTGGAGCAGACAAGAGTTCGCGATTGAGTTTTTTATCGAAGAGGCTGGAGACATCGCCGTTTTGATCGAGCTTCACTGCATAGCGCGCATTTTCCAGTGACGACTCTGACACCTTCAATTCGGATGACGGAGCCGCACCGTTGCCTGCGTGGACGTCATAGACCGCATAGCCGACCGAGGGCACCCGGGCTACGAATAGAACTTTTGCGGTTCCGTCTTTCTGTCCAGCAAGTTGAGCCGGGACTTCTTTTCCATCTGGTCCCGTGACGCGAACAACCGACGGAGCTCCATTCTGGAAATTGACGGCAGCCTCCACGATGTCCTCGCGCTCAATATTGAGCGGGTTATAGACAACAATCGGCGTGCCCTGAGTTTGCGTGTCCATGGCCGAGGCAACCGCGTCTGTCGCGCTGGTCAGCACGCCGGCAAATTGGTTCATGGCGATGACGGCATCGTTCCACGCGAATTCGAACGATTTGGGAGTCGCAGTTCCGGGAAGAATGTCGTGGAATTGACCGCCCATGACGAGCGTCCACGCCGAATTCAGACGCTGTTGCGGATAGGGCCGGGCACCGAGCCATGCCGCCGCCAGTGAAGCTTTCTCTGCTGCATCCGCAAGCAGTTCATTCTTACGCATCCAGCGCTTCTGATATGCCTGAGAGGTAATGGATCCTGCCGAGTGATTGATTAGTTCGAGGTCACCTTTGTAACGCGGCAGGCGATCGGTCTTGCAGCATTTCGAGATGTCATCGAACATCTGATCCGCCTTTGACCACACCACATGGATCGGACCGTCGCCCACTTGTACTGGAGCAGCTTGTGCAGTGCCCGGCTCTTCGTCGGACTCCCATTCGCGCGGCCTCGGTGGCGGTCCAGGAAGTACGGTGTTGCTCTTGGTAACAATCGCTTCCATCAATTTGACGGAGGACTCGTTGGGAGCTCCGCCGATGTCTCCGGTACCAACGTAGTGGTAGTCAGTCTTTATGCCCGTGACATCGCCATTGATCTGGATGCGCTTCACCCAGTCCTCTTTTGGTCTGGCCCGAAACGCGTTCTCCTGCTGGGTTAGATTTGGGTCTGGAGGAGGCGGAGGCGGCGGAGTCTTGCTGAGATCGTAAGCCACCTGACTACCGTAAGTCAGCGGATTAAGTGCAGCGATGATGGTGCTGCCGTCGGGGCCTTCCCAAATACCGACGTTGAATGGGATTCCGTCAGGAGTTTTTTCTGGCGAATTCGGGCCGCCTACGTGAGGCGCCGGCTGCCACGCAGCAGAAAGTTTTTGTGTTGAGAATCCCTTCACACCCGCATGATGCAGAATGCTGGGCAGAGAAGCAGGAAAGCCAAAGCAATCTGGCAGCATGTATTCGTGGCTGGCGGTACCGAACTCGCGGCGGAAAAAATCGTTCCCGTATAGAACCTGCCGGATGATCGACTCCGCACTGGGCGAGTTCACGTCGCCTTCTTCCATCGACGATCCCGCGGGAAACCATCGGCCGGCTGCAACATACCGCTTCATCTTCGCGTAATCGGCAGGAAAGTACTCCTTCATGAGGCGGTAGCGGTTCGCTCCTGTGAAGTTAAAGATGTAGTGCGGATACTTCTCGAATAGCTCAAAATTATTACGCAACGTCTTGCTCAGGTATTCCTGAATGCTCTGCGGGTATTCCCACCGCCACTCCGTATCCAGGTGGGCATATCCGACAACATACAGCGTTGGTTGCGTACTCAAATCGACGGCAGGCGTAGCCGACGGCGCCTTCTTCTGCGGATCAGAAGCTGATTGATTTCGCGTTTGCGACACGCCAACACTCAGCAGTGCGCACAGGAATGTAAACAGCAGCATGAACGGCTGCAGTTTTCTTTGCATTAGCAGGTCTCCATGAAGTTCTGTGCTCCAAAGCTGCAAAGCTAAGGGCGCTTCAAATCGAGATTTCCAATTGCTCTGACAAGTAGTTCAATATTTCTTGGGGTGCGTCGAGTTCCGTGAGCTTTCCACGGAACTCTTCGTCCATAAGCTTTCGCGCGAGTTTTGCCAGCACTTGCATATGCGTGTTATTCGTGTCCGATTCGCGCACAGCCAACAGGATCACGGTCGAGACAGGTTTGTCATCGAGTGAGCCCCAGTCAACGGCTTTCTTAAGTTTCAGAATTGCTATGGCATTGGCAGTCACCGCATCGCTCCGGCAATGAGGGATAGCGAATCCATGTCCGAGTCCTGTCGAATATGCTGCTTCACGAGCCCAAACAACTTCTTCCAGACGGTCGGGATTGTCGGTGCGGCCTGCGACGTAGAGCGAATCAATCAGCTCGCGTATGGCTTCTTCTTTGGTTTCGCTTACGCCCTTTGCGATCACGAGGTCGGGATCGAGCAACGGTTGGAGCGGTTCACCGGGATGATATTTATTCAGTAACTCTTCGGCTTCTTCAACCTGCGCACACGCCATCAATCGGGAAAGAAGTTCTTTGCAATCGTGAGACGATAACCGCGAGATATTCCTCTTGAGAACCAGGACTTGCGCAGCCGAGGCGCTGATTTCATCCAAGCCAAGCCCAAGCAGAATCGGGAGGTTCCTAGGATCTCCCGCCATTTCGCCACACATTCCCACCCATTTTCCATTTCGGTGCACGCCGTCGACAATGTGCTTCAGAAAGCGTAGAAAACTGGGATGCCGGACGCTCGAAAGATTCGCAACCTTGGCATTGTCACGATCGACGGCCATAAAGTATTGGTTCAAGTCATTCGTGCCAATACTGAAGAAATCCATTTCGCCGGAGAGGTGATCGAGGATGAAGGCCACGGAAGGGACCTCGATCATGATGCCAACAAGCATACCCGAATCGAAAGCGATGCCCGCGCGCTGCAATTCCAGCCGCAATTCTGCAATTTGTTGCTTAAGCCAACGAACCTCCTCAACCGTAGACACCATTGGGGCCATGAGCTGGACGCGTCCAAATGCCGAGGCCCGCAGAATTGCGCGTATCTGCGTAAGGAACAATTCACGATGCTCCGCGTAGATCCGCGAGCCTCGATATCCCAAATAGGGATTTGATTCCGGCGGTAGATTCAGATGAGGGATCGGTTTATCTCCACCGGTGTCGATGGTGCGAATAATGACAGGACCGGTGGTAGAGCGAGCCGCGTCCGCGTAGATGGCGAATTGTTCTTCTTCCGTGGGAGCACGATCGCGGCCCATAAAGAGCATCTCGGTGCGAAATAATCCAATTCCTTCCGCTCCGTTGGCAAACGCCGTCGACACTTCCTCGCCAGAAGAAACATTGGCGGCGACTTGAATACGATGTCCGTCAGTGGTGACAGCTACGGCGCGGATCCAGCGCAAGGAAGCCTGTTGCCGTGTGCGCTGCGTCTGCCATTCGCGGTCATAGAACCGGTGAACTGAAGAGTTACCGTTGGGCACCACCAGCCCGCGATTTGCATCCACCACCACCTCTTGTCCGGCCCGGAGAACGACAGGAGCATCCTTGACACCCACCACCGTGGGAATTCCCAAAGAACGCGCCAGTATCACAGCGTGCGATGTAGTCCCGGCATATTCAAGAACCACGGCATTCAACCATTGCCGCTCCAGGGCGAGGAGCTGCTGCGGCGCGAGCGTCTCTGCTACGAGAACACTGGGCTCTGTCAGCATCACGGCTGCGGCGCTGAATTTGGAACCGTAGATTTCTTCCAGTAGGCGCAAACAAATCTCCTGGATATCGACGGCTCGATCACGAATGTAGGTGTTCTCCGAACGCTGCAAGACAGAAGAAAAAAATTGACCTGTCTCAGCCAGAGCCTGCCCCGCAGAACGTCCTTCCGCGACAAAAGCGGCGGCCTTCTCCGTAAACATCACGTCTTCCAAAATTGCAAGATGTGCTTTGAGGACGCCCGTTTCAGCAGGGGACATAGAGCGAGCCAGCATGGCTTTCACACGCTCGCGAACTGCGGCGATCGCTCGTTCCACTCGCCGATGTTCTTTGTGCGAATCTTCTGCCTCTTCGGCATTGAGGTCGCGCGGCAAAGTCATGCCGCCTGCAACCACAACTTTGCCCTTTCCAATTCCGGGACTGACGGCAACTCCAGAATGCCATCTCACGCCGCTTGAGACGAGGGCTCTCGGCAACAATCGATCCTGTGCGGCGGAGGCAGTTGCGGTTTGCGCGAGAGGCTCGTCGGTCTTGGATAGATCCCCGGAGATGTATCTCCTGAGCGCATTGCCCGCGATTACTTCATCTTTACCTACAATCCGCAGCGAGCACTCGTCTCCACTGCGGACATCGGCGGAGATAATCGCTAACGTGCTCTTAAGATTTGCAGCAGCCCCATTGCGCAAATTTGTGAGTGAGAGCTCCGAAAGAAAACTACCGGCAAACTCTGCTAATTGGCTTGCTGGTCGGGCATGAAGTCCGTTGGGTAGCGGACATACAAAGCTAAACTCTACCGGATTGGAAACATCCTGGCTCATTCCAGCTAGCCTTGGATCCTCATGAAGACCGACATAGGATTCTTGATCGCTTCCTGCACTGGCACCTGGATTACTTTGAGCTGTTTAAACCGCTCGCGCTTTTCTATTTCGATGTCAACAGCAAAGATGGCAATCTGTGCCTGACGAATCTCGCTCTCGCCCAACTCGTTTTCGATTCCCATGGCGCCCTGAGTCTCGACTTTGATCTGATGTCCTAAGGATTTGGCGGTCTTCTCCAGTTGTTCCGCAGCCATGTAAGTATGAGCAATTCCAGTTGGACATGCGGTCACGGCAACGATTTTCATGCGGCCCTCTCCATTGCTTTTGTTTTGTTTTGGGACCAAGTTTTGACGATGTTGATTGCGATTGCGGTGACGACGGTTCCTGCCGCAATTGCAATCACGTATGCGATCCTTCGATCCACTACTGGTAGCACGATGGGTCCGCCATGGGGAGCATGATCTCCAACTCCACCCAACATTGCGATAACGGATGCAACCATCGATCCGAGAACAATGCAAGGAATCACGCGAACCGGATCGGAGGCAGCAAACGGGATCGCACCTTCGGTGATGCCGATCATCCCCATTGCCAGCCCCGCGATACCTGCTTCCTGTTGCTCATCAGTCCAGATGGTTTTACGCAGCAACGTAGCCAGTCCCATACCCAATGGTGGAGTGCAAATCGCCGCCGCGCACGCGCCCATGATGCGGTAGTCGCCTTCACGAATCATCGCGGCTCCGAAGAAGAACGCTGTCTTGTTTATTGGTCCGCCCATATCGAATGCAATCATGGCGCCCAGGACCATTGCCAACACAACCGCGTTGCCGGTACTCATGCTTTTTAGAGCAGCATTGGCAGCGGTCATGAGATGAGCGATTGGAATTCCTAACACCTTCAACATCACCAGCCCAATCAATCCCGAGGAGAGAATTGGAATGATCAGTATGGGCATAACTGGCCGAATGTACTTTGGCACGGGCATCTTTTTTATAAGCTGTACAACATAGCCCGCCAGCAGTCCGGCAAGGATCGCCCCCAGAAATCCGGCGTTGACCTGTCCGGAAAGATATCCTCCGACGAAACCCGGAAC
>CAZLIE010000057.1:0-23825 GCA_964559345.1 uncultured Terriglobales bacterium | reverse complement strand
GCATACGCGGCTTCGCTGTGATCCTTCTGGCCTTTGTTCAGGAACGGCACGCGAATCTCGACGCCGATTGCGCCGTTATTACGCCTGAACGTCTTGTAATACTGATCGTAATTGTTGTACTTCGTGAATCGTGCGTATTGGCCTACCAAGTCCACGGCCGGGTAGAGCTGTTTGTGCTCCGCGCGGGCTTGGAAGAGTTTGGCGGCGGCCAATTCATTGGCACTTTTCAGCGCTGGGTTGTAATTCACTGCGCGTAAGGCGAGGTCGTCGTCCTGCGAAACCTGAGGTAACTCAGGGATGGATTCAGGAACTGTCTCGAACTGGCGTGCAGGTATTCCCGTCAACTGAGAGAGGCGGAGACGCAGAGTGTCTGCCGTGGCATTCAATTCCGCAATTTTCAGGCGAATGCGGGCGGTGTTCAGCTTGGCACGTGTGAGTTCGATCGGAGAATCGATTCCGCCTTGAATGCGCTGCTCAGTTATGGCCTCAAATTTCAGCGCCGCTTGCTTTTGCTGATGAAGCAAGGTGAGTGAAGCTTGATTCTTGTCCAGCTCGGAATAGGAAAGAGCTGTCTCCAGGATGACCTGGCTCTTTTTATCTTCCTTGTTCAGCCCTGCCGCCTTGTAATTGCTTCGGGCAGCGTGGATGAAGTCCCGCTGCGCGAAATTCACGAGCAGACTCGTCGAACTGACCTTAAAAATAGACGGCTCACCCAGCGGGAAACCGAAGGAATAGGCCAGACCTGAGCCCATATACACCTGCGGAATGTACTGATCTTTGGTTTCGAGCAAACCTTCATAAGTGCGGCGTTCGTCCGAGTTGGCGGCGCTCATGGCAGTGCTGTTGTGGACCGCCATCTCGATGGCGCGTTTGAATGGGACCTGCTCCGCACCCGCAAAAGATGACGCAAACAATAGCGCTAGGAGAGAAAGAAAACAGCAGAGTTTTTCAAACATGGTCGAGATTCTAGCCTTCGGTGCAGCCATTCCCAAAACAAGAAGCCCGGTCGCAATCGAGGTCGCGACGACGACAGCGGGGCAATAACAACGGCGGCAACTATGGAAATGCCGCTTACGCTGGCGGAGGATATAACAACAGCGCGCAGGCTGTCCGTCAGAACGGCATGCGAGACGGCATGAACGACGGCCGCAACGAGCGATCTAGCGGGCACAGCTTCCGTCCGACGCAAGACGACTACAAAAATGCGCCCGGCTACACCTCCAGCATGGGCAGGAGGCAGCAGTACAAGGACAGCTATCGCGCCGCGTACCAGCAAGACTATCAGCAGGGATACAACGGAGGGGGTGGTGGCTGGCGCCGGTAACCGACAGCAACGAGAATGAGACAAAGCCCGGCTTTGAAACCGCCGCGAGCGCTCCGGTAACCTTCGCCATAGCCGCGGCGAAACGTGTCGCGATCATCGCGATCCCGATAACGGCCCTCGTTCGACCGCGCAGGCCGTCCACTTGCCGCATCGGAACGTCGTTGCTCGAAAACCGACGCGGTAGGACTGGAGTTGACCACGATCTTGGTATCCCCAAGCCTGATACGGCTGCGCAATCAACCGGAGGCGCCCAACAGGGTCGCGCTCAAGACGGGCGTTCGGAAATATCTCATGTCCTCTTCTCTCCTCTAACCACTGGCCGGCAATGCCGGACCATTGGTACGCTCTTGAGTTTGCCAGTTGCAAGAACATTTAGATCGTTTAGATCGTTAGAAGTTCCGTCAGGCCGTGCTGAGAGTTCACTCCTTTGATATTTGTGCTGATAGCCGGCGCATCTGTCGTGGAGTTAACCGCAACACAGGTATTTACCGAACAGTCTCAGTGGTTCCCGCTTGCCCGCATGGGTGCACTGATGAAATCCTCGCGAGTGAGAGTGCTTTGTCCTAAGCGCTTGCCGGCGGAATCCTCCAGCCAGACTTCAAGAGTCTTAGAGCCTCGTGTTACTTCCGGTTGGGAACCTATCGCGATTGGCTGAGCGACGCCATCCTCCGGAATTGTGATCTTCGACTGCTGAACGCTTCCTTGGTGTGAGCCGGCCTCACCCACCCACCACTTGAGGATTGCAGGCATTGATTGGTGCAGATCGTTCACGACGACGATTGAGAGCGGAGCGTCAGGGTTGTCAATTTGATAGTCGATGCTTGGCAGCACCGGTTGCATGGAGTTTTGCAACGCAAAGAAGCCGGCTTTCGGGCGGCGGTAGTAGTCGAGAACTGACCATGTAATCGAGGGCCAATCATCGGTGAACATGAACTGATAGATGCCGGTGCTTTTGGTCCACTTTTGCCGCCGGAAATTCTCAGTTCCATAGCGGATAATCTTCACCTGGTACGCCTGGGAATTTCGAATGAACTCCTCGATGCTTGCTCCCTTGTCGATACCGTTGTCCTTGAATGTCTGTTGCGGCTGAAAATCAGCGTATTTCCACGCCTCCCAACCGTCATCGGTCGATGGGAAGAGATCCTTGGTATCGAAGATGGTCCGCAAAGTTTCGAGATTCGGCAGTGCCTCTGCTCCGTACTCCGTAATGAATGGAGGCACTTGCTCTGTCTTGAACTCCCTAATGTTGCCGTTGTACCAGCCCGGGTAAGTGTGGCCGTCGCCGGTGCCGGAATCACGGTGAGCGACGCGCGAAGGATCAAGACTGGCTACTTCGGCGACCAAGTCGGTGTCGAGTTGAAGGTTCTGTTTGGGATCGCGTTTCTGCATCCAATCCATTGCATGCGGCGACTCATTGTGAATGCACCAGGCGATGATCGATGGGTGATCGAAGTAGCGCTCCACCATGTCCCGCGCCTGTTGCGACGCATTCTGATGGAATGAAGGCATGTCTGTGTAGCCCCACTGAAGAGGAAAATCCTGCCAGACCATCACGCCGAGCTCGTCCGCTACATCGTAGAACTCAGGACGCTCCAGATGCGCGTGCACGCGGACTGCATTGAGATTGGCTTCCTTCATCAATTTGACATCACGCTCATACCACGCACGATCGGCCTGCGACATCCATTGCGTCGCAATGTAATTTGAGCCCCGCTGATAAATGCGCTCGCCGTTAAGATGCCAGACCCACTGGTCGTCATGCGAGATCGAGCGGATTCCGAATTGCACCTGTTTTGCATCGATCGGTGCTCCCGCAGAGTTCATCAGTTGCGCAGAGGCCTTGTACAGATTCGGCTTGCCATAGTCCCAGGACCACCAGAGCGCAGGGTGATCAACGCGGAGCTCAGTGGTTAGATACGAATCTCCCGGAGAGGCATTCCCAGAAACAGAAAACTTCAGGGGAACATCTGGAGAGAAGTTCGCTGCATGAATTTGACCCGCAACGCTGATTGGCGCTGACTCGGCAGTCCAATTGTGGAGTTTCGCTTTGATCAGCAAGCGCGCCGAGCTCTGAGTGACGTCAAGTGGAGTGACATTCAGTTCGATCAGATCTACTCCCGACGAACTGCGGAGGCTGATATCGCGAATCAATCCGCCTGTCGATCGTTCCTGTCCTCGGACGCTAGTCCCACCGGGCCGGGTATCGTGATAAGCGAAGATTCCCTTGATCTGGTTCTGATTTTTCGGCCAACTGACGGGAAACTGCTGTGACATATCGAATGGCTGCGGTGGCGCAGATATTCGAAGCGCGATCAGGTTTCGTCCCGACCGCAAATACTTAGTCAAATCCACTGACCAGAGCTGGAAGTAGCCTTCGTGATGTCCGGCCGCATGGCCGTTAACAAATACGTCCGTGTAGTAATCGGACATATCGACATCAAGAATCGCCGGATGCGAACGATCACCTTCCCACTCGAAGTTCCTGCGAAACCACACAGTACCCGCGTAATCGAGGCCAGCTTCCGGATCGATCGGGGCAAGAACTCCAGGAGCATTTGCCGCCAGCGTCACGACTGTCGCTTTTGCATTTGCGGGATATTTTGTGGACCCCTGCAAGAACCAGTTCGAAGGCAAAGCCATGGTCGGCCATTTGGAATCATCGATCGCCGCTGATGCCAGATCGCCATCTCCGCTGTAAGGCAGATATCGCCATTCACCGGCGAGCGATTGTTGATGCGTAGCCTGACCATGCGCAGAGCAAACAAGCGCAACGAAGACAGCACTGAGAGCGAGCCGGGTTCGCACGATATTCATAAGTAAATCGTTTATCTAGAGCCTCAAGATGAGGTCGCGAAGAGGGTAGCACAATTCGCACGAGGGAGCGATTTGGGATGTTAGAAGCCGGTCTAGACCACGTCCGGCGGTGTCGCACTCACAGGCAATTCTGAGTCGAGTTCAGCACGACGAAGAGGGGCGCGCAAACGCATCGTGGTCGACTCGCGAATCACCAGCTCCGGTTCGACGGCCACTTCCTCCGGTCCGGAAGGCTTCTTCTGAAGACGATCGAGCAGTGTGCGTGCTGCGATCTCTCCCATTCGTCGAAGCGGCTGACGGATGGTAGTAAGACTTGGCGTATTGAAGGAAGCTATCGGGATATCGTCGAACCCAACTACCGCAACATCTTCGGGTACACGCAAACCGGCATCGCGCAATGCGCGGATTGCTCCGATTGCAGAAACGTCATTGAAGGCAAACAGCGCGGTAAATTTCTCTCCGCTGGCTAATAGCTTCTGCACGACCGGATAGCCCATGTCCGGGAAGGGTGTACTGAATTCCATGTTCACGCACAACCCAGGTTTCATGGCAAGACGCAGCACCCGAGCGACCTCGCAAATACTCTTCCAACGCTCCTCTGAATCCGAACTCACAGCCGGACCACGCATGAAAGCTATCTCACTGTGACCCATGCGAACCAGGTGCCCAAGCGCCAATTCAGCGGCCCGGCGATGATCGAGAATGACATTTGTGATGCCATCGATCTTGCGATGGCCTGAAATCACAACAGCCGGCATCGGCAAAGGGTGCTCGAGTGGAGTATCGATCGCGATAATTCCCTCGACGGAGCGGTCCATCATGATCCGCGGATACTCTTCGATTAGTTCAGGGTCATTGCGATGTCCGGCGGCGAAATAGAAGTAACCTTCGCGGCGCAGATGATCTTCAATGCCGCTCGTCAACAACGCAACATAGTCGGATAAGTCGGGATGAAGAATGCCGATGGTGAAGCTACGTTGTATCCGCAGTGACCGCGCATAAAAGTTAGGGCGATAGTTCAACTTTTTAGCGGCGTCGAAGATCCGCTGCTGTGTTGGTTTGGGAATCGCCGCCGCGCCGGGAGCGCGGTTTATCACTAAAGAGACAGTAGTAGGCGACAGGTTGAGATGTTCGGCCAGTGCCTTGAGGCTGATTGCCCGAGTGTGAGGTCGCTTACCGCCGTCTTTTTGCTTCGCCATTACCGCTTTCTAGAGCAACTATCCGCCGACGCATAGAAACGATTTTGACAGCTTCCCACACTCCTCCCGTTTTTCATAGGGGGAAAAGTTAAGAAACCAAAAAAAATCCTTGACAGGACTGGGCGTTCTGTTGCCAAATGAGCGACCGAGTTTACTAAATCGATTTGCCAGAGCAAAAGAGCCGTGCTGTGCGGAAGTAAAAAGCAGTCGACCTTACGATCTAGACAAAGAGCTGTTCATCGATTCTCGATGGGGGAAGCAATGAAGCACAAACTCAGTGGTCTGTTGTTGTTCTCTCTCCTCTTCGCATGTTCCTCAGCATTCGCACAAAAATACACCGGAACAATTTTGGGAACGGTGATGGATTCCAGCGGTGCGATGATGCCGAACGTCACGGTCACAGCTCGCAATCTCGGGACCGACGCTGTTCGAGTGGTCACTACGAATGCACAGGGCGAGTACACCATCCAGGATCTCCCGAGCGGCACCTACGACGTAAAAGCGAACGCTCCGAACTTTAAGGAAGTCGTCGCGCGCAATGTCGAGTTGCACGTCTCCAGCAACAGCACCGTAAATCTGAAGCTGCAACCTGGCGGCGCCACTGAAGTGGTCTCAGTCGAGAGCAGTGCGATTCAAGTGGAAACCTCGACAGCCGCGGTGGGCAATGTTGTAGACGGCACCCAAGTGCGCGAACTCCCGTTGAATGGCCGCAGCTTCGTTCAGCTGACACAGCTAATGCCAGGTGTCTCCCCGCAGGCCAACTTCGACTCTAAGCACAAAGGCCTTGAAGCCGGTGTCGATTTTTCAGTCAACGGAAACAGCACCACGGGAAACATTTTCCTGGTCGACGGCGTGAACAACAATGACATCGGGTCAAATCGCACCATTTTGGTGTATCCATCCATCGATTCGATTCAGGAATTCAAGATGTTGCGCAATAGTTATGGTCCTGAATATGGTCAGGCCATGGGCGCGGTCATCAATATTGTCACTCGCGGCGGCTCAAACCGTTTTCACGGAAGTGCGTATTACTTCGGGCGTAACGATGCTCTGAATGCAACGGATTGGTTCAACAGCCTCAACCACATTCAGAAAGACAAACTGCGCCGAAATGACTACGGTTATACGTTCGGCGGACCCATCGTGAAGGACAAACTCTTTTTCTTCTGGTCGGAGGAGTGGAACCACGAACTTCGGGGCAAGGCGAGAACCGGGGATATTCCCACGGCTGCTGAAAAGACAGGAGATTTTAGCCGCCTGCGCACCGATACGGACGCCAACGGCAATCCTTGCGATCCCGCTCCCAAGCTAAATGGAACCACCTTTACCAACATCTCGCAGGTGCCGGCGGGTGGGCTTTCGAACGCCGGCTTGACGTACCTCAAGATGTTCCCCGATCCCAACGTAGCAAATCCGGTGAACTGCAAGAACTGGGCGCTGTCGGTAACTGCTCCAATCCGTTGGCGCGAGGAGAATATTCGCGGCGACTATAACTTGGGTAAGACTTGGATGGTTTTTGGCCGCTTCACTCAGGACCACTGGGAGCAGCCGTTTCCTAACACGCAGGGATTCTGGGGAGATGATCAGTATCCTTCGATTGAAAGTGGATGGAGCCAGCCGGGGTATCAGGCAACCGTCAAGTTAACCAAACTGTTTGGCAACAGCGCCGTGAACGATTTTCAGGTTTCCTACGCCGCTAACCGAATCACCGTTAGCCAGTCTGGATTAAATCCCGGGTTAAACGATCAGATCGTTGCAGCTTCGCCCACATTCTTTCCGCTGTCTCAGAAGTTCAACGGGAACAAGATCGGTTATCCGGGTTTCTGGGGAGGTTGCGGTCCAGACTGCGCGACCGGCGACAATCTCTGGACGCAGGGTCCATGGCACAACAACGAGCAGCTCTATGTCGCCAAGGATGACTTTTCCAAAGTTAAAGGAAGGCACACGTTCAAAGTCGGATTCCTGGTGAGTAACAACCAGAAAAATGAAATGGTGATGAACGAATCCCAGGAAAACGCCTTCTATTGGGGCGCGGCGAAGAACAACACAGGAAATGGCGCCTTCAATATGTTGTGGAACCAGGTGCAATGGGGCGGTGGCGAGAGCCAGACCAACCCGTATTCCCAGATTCGTTGGCACGACGTCGAGCCCTACTTTGGCGATACATGGAAAATGCGTCCGAATGTAACGGTTGAGTATGGTTTCCGCTGGTCCTTCCTTCGCATGCCATACAGCGGTCCCGACAAGATTGCGACCTTCAGTCCGAGAGCTTACAACCCGGCTTTGGGTGGCGATCCTTGCAACGGCCTGCTTCTTGCTCCTGGTACGAATTTTTGCCAGGCGGCAGGCTTCAAAGGTGGAGTTGCCGGCGTAAACCGCTCACTCAAGGAGAACAATAACCATGCGATTGCACCCCGGCTTGGCGTTGCTTGGGATCCGTGGGGCGATGGCAAGACGGCACTACGCGCCGGAGTGGGTCAGTTCTTTCAGCGAGAACGCCTGAATAATACTCTGCAGATGGCCACCAACCCGCCGTTCTCGTTGTCAGCGTCGTATACGCGGTTCCTGGATGTTGCTCCCGCTCCTGGAACACTCACCGCTTCGGGAACTCCAGGCTTCGCACAAGACACAGGCGACATTCTGCCCAACACGTGGCAATGGAACCTGACGTTTGAACGCCAGTTCACCCATGCCAGCTCGCTAGAATTGGCCTACGTCGGTAATCGTGGAGAGCACTTGCTGCAGTACAGCGACGCAAACCCCGTGCCTGCCTCGCAACGTCTGAACTTTGCACTCAACAATTCGGCCAGTGTGCGGCCTTTCGGAGCAGGAAAGTGGGGATCCATTACAGACGCGGCATGGACTGGGGCTTCTAACTATCACGCGCTTCAGGTTCTGTACCGCTCGCGGGTTAAGGCCATTGACGCGCAATTTGCCTATACCTGGTCGAAATCGCTCGGCGATACAGACATAACAAACAGCGGGAACGCCAACCGAGCCAGCTACTTGCAGGATATCGCTAATACTCGGCTGAACTACGGCCCGACCCAGATTAACCGGCCCCACGTGTTTACCTCAAATATCGTTTACAACGCTCCTCAGATGACCGCCTATAACTCCGTTGCTCGAACCGCACTGGGCGGCTGGGAGCTGGCTACCATCTTGCAGTACACGAGCGGCTCCTCAATGACAGTCTTCAATTCACGCACCGCGGACGGAGCTCCTGGCGGTATAAGTGGAACTGGCACGAGCCAGGACAACACACGTCCCTTGGAGGTTGCAGGTCAGCCTTGCCGCGCTGCCTCCGGCTCACCCAAGACTCAATGGCTGAATCCGAACCGCTGGACAATGGTCGGATATCAGTTAGGTACCTTTGGCGCGGCGGGAGTCGGTAGCGCCTCCATAGGTGAATGCCTGTCGCCCGGAATCGCTAATACAGACTTCTCCATCTACAAGAATTTCAAGCTCGCGGAGCGACTCAGTATGCAATTCCGCATGGAATTCTTCAATTTCTTTAACAAAGCGCAGTTCCTGGGTAACTATCAGGATACCGCTAATGTAAATGCGATTTTGTCGAACAGCGTGCGCGCGTGCACCACAACGAGCACCACCCCAACGGATCTGAACAGCATCAACAATCCCGCGAGTGCGTGCTTCAACAGGCCGATCAATACCGCTGTGTGGGATGCCGCTAATACCCGTAACCCGAACTTTGGACAAGTGACTAAGGACAGGGGGCCACGCGAAATCCAGTATGGATTAAAGTTGGTGTTCTGAACTGTTTGCTCGAAGCATATGGGGCTTGGTTCACCACCAAGCCCTGTATTTGTTTTCTCGAACAATCGCCCCCGTCTTCAATTATGCTGCAGTGAACATGTGGTCCTGTCGCTTCGCATTACGTGATTCCTCCCAGGTTGGATTCGGTCTCAGTTGCACTCTGACCTCGCGCGTGGCTCTTCTCCTCTTGCTCATGGTGCTCGCGGCTCATTCACAGAAGCCACAGAACGTCCCTGAGAGTCCTCTCAAGCATTACGAGGCGGCGCGAACCTTTCAGCTTGCGAATGACCAGGACAAGGCTGCTGGCGAATACAAAGCTTTCCTTGCGGCGGCGTTGCGCGGGGCCGCGAATGCCCACGCTCACGTATCCCAGTTTGACCAGGCCAGCCAACTTTTCCAGGAAGCCTTACGTTTTGCTCCGGAAGACGACAATGTACGACTCGATTACGCCTCTTTACACCTGCAACAAGGGGACTTTGCCGGCGGCCAGTCGTTAGCCGAGGCGGTAGTCGCCAACCACCCGAACAACGTCGCAGCCCGCGTAGTACTTGGGCAAATTCTTTTCAGCAGGAAGGACTACGATGCGGCGCGAAAGCAGCTGGAGGTCGCGGTCGTTGCCGCTCCGAATTTTGACGTAGGGTATCTTCTCGGGCTTACCTATATCAAGCTGAACGACCTTACGCACGCGCGCCTGCTGTTTGACGAGATGCTTGCGGGGTTGGGAGACAGCGCCGCAATTCACATGCGGTTTGGCCGAGCGTTCGGCAACGGAGAGTGGGAGGCGTTGAACTACTCCATTGACGAGTTCAAGAAGGCGATCGGCAAGAATGACAAGCTCCCTCAATCTCACTATTTCTTGGCCCTTGCCTACCTGGGGCGTGATGGTGAATCGGGCTTCGCCGCAGCAGTGCCGGAACTCGAGACTGAGTCGAAGATAGCTCCTGACGATGAACGTACTCACTATTTGCTGGGATACATCGCGCTCAAGCAGCAAAGATTTGCAGATGCGGAGAGAGAGCTTGTGCGAGCCACGGAACTGGATGCGCAAAATCCTGACCCGTTAATTTCTCTCGGGCAGTTATACACCGACAAGGATCGCAATGCCGAAGCTGAGGCCACACTTCGGAAGGCAATCGCTCTCACGACCGACGTTTCTCGCAATGAGTACCAGATCAATCGCGCGCACTATCTGCTCGGCCGCATTCTGCTTCGGACCGGCCGCAAAGACGAGGGCGAGAAGGAGTTGATCGTCTCGAAGCAACTGCGAGATCGTGCGATGCACCCGGATCTCTCGAAAAATCAAAAGCTCTCTGAAATCGCTAATCTGTCCGACAAGGACGAGCGCGACCTCGCCGGGTTGACGTTTGTAGTCTCCCCGGAGATGCGCAAGCAGGCAGATGACTACATAAATCAGATCCGAGTGGCAGTCGCCGATTCCTACAACAACCTTGGAGTAATCTCTGCGAGCCAGAAGGCATTTCCCGCAGCATTGGAATACTTTCATAAAGCCGCGGAGTGGGACTCCTTACTCGAAACTCTCGATCGCAATATGGGCATGGCTGCTTTCTATGCAGGCCAATTTGATCAAGCAATCGAGCCGTTGCGCCGAAGTCTGAAGAACCAACCTGACGACCTCCGGGCAAAAGCTGCCCTCGGCCTCAGCTTCTTTAGCTTGCAGGAGTTTCGCAATGCGGTTCAAACGCTGAGCACAATTCCAGATGCCGTTAATAACGACCCGGGATTGGGATATGCGTACGCGACCTCTCTGGTCAAAACCGGCGATTACTCGGAAGGTATTCGGCGACTCCAGGATCTGAGCGGCAGGAATCCCGATTCGGCAGACATTCATATCCTGCTGGGAGAGGCCTTCTCAGATCAAAAGGAATACAGTGCAGCGCTGCGAGAATACCGCAAGGCGGCGGCAATTGATCCAAGCCAGGCGCGGCCCCACTTTCTTGCCGGTGTGGTACTGATTCACCAGGGCGCGAGCTCAGAAGCAGAAAAAGAATTGCGCGCCGCGCTTAAACTCAACCCCACGGATGTCCCTACCAAGTATCACCTGGCCTACGCGCTCATCCAGCGGCAGGACAGGTCCGAGGCATTCGCCCTTTTGCGCCAGGTGATCGATCAGGATCCGAAATACGCGGATGCCTATTACGAACTGGGCAAGTTGCTGCTGGAGCGAGGCGACGTAAAAGCAGCTATTTCCAACCTCGAAGCCGGAACTAAGCTGACACCCGAGAGCGATTACATTCATTATCAGCTCGCGATGGCGTACCGTCGTGACTCGCGAAACGATGACGCGCAGCGCGAGTTAGAGCTCTACCAAACCCTCAAGAACCGTAATCGTGGCCGAGATGTTCCAGAATCGAACTAGGTGCTGCGCGTGGGTTCTCCTTGTGTTGTTGTCCTTTTTGGATTCCCTGGCCCTGTGCGCTGCCTCTGCTGCCGTTAAAAAACCGGCTAGCGCAAATGCTCGCCTTGCAACTGTGCGTGCGGAAATAGCTCGAGGAAATCTCGAAAGCGCCGACGGGCTTTTATGGGAGGCCCTCTCGTCAAATCCAAATGACGAAAAGGCATTGATACTTCTAGGAGTAGTTCGCGCAAAACAGAAGCGGAACACGGAGGCCGAGGCGCTTTTCCGTCGCGCAATTCAACTGGATCCGAAGTCGCTCAATGCCAGGAAATACCTGGCAAGCGCGCTCATTGATCAATACAAGGAGACCGCAGCTGCCGACGAATATCGCGAAGCGCTGGCTCTTGCTCCGCACGACACTCATCTCAAAATGGAACTGGCTCGGCTGTACATGGGACAACGCAAGTGTAGTGACGCCCTGCCACTGCTCGCGGCTATTCCCGCAGATGGACTGCCTCCAGAGATGATTGCTCTCAAAGCTGCCTGTCTCACCTCTTTGGGGCGCAGTTCAGATGCTGCGACGTTAATCCGTCAAACGCACATAGTGAAGACCTTCAATCGATTATTGTCGCTTAATCCGAGTTCGGTCTCAGCGATGCTCGCAATTTCGCAGCTCTACGCTGCCCAGAATAAACATGAGCGGTCGATGATGGTGCTGCAGCGTGCCCGGGCCCTCGATCCCGACTCGCTACCGATCCTCCGAGCACTAATTGTCGAGTCTATGGAGGCGAAGCAACATCGCCTTGCGCTGCGGTCTGCCGTTGAGCTTCAAGAAAAGAGTGTGGGTGATTTGAACGACAAATATCTGATTTCAGCGGTGATGTTGCAAGAACACAAATATAAGATTGCGTCGCAGCTTCTCAACGAGTATGTGGCACTGCGACCAGAGGACAGCAAAGCAGTGCTTGGTTTGGGCATAGCCCGCCTTGCCGAGGCGGACTATGTTGATGGACGCAAGTGGCTGGAGCGTGCTCTGCAACTTGAGCCAAGTCTTCTCGACGCACAATACGAACTGGGGATGTTGGCCCGCAAAGAAGGAAAGACGTTGGAGGCTACTCAACGCTTCGCAACTGTGCTGCAAAAGCAGCCGGATAATTCCAAGGCACTTCTGGGAATCGGCACTCTCTATCTTGAGGCGGGCGACTTTCGGAACGCGAAAGCCGCGCTGGAGCGTTCACAGCTTGCGGATCCCTCCGAGCCCGAGACCGAGTATCAACTGGGTCTCCTGTTCACCAGAATGGGGAACACAGATCTGGCAAAGCGACATATGGAGCGTTCTCGCGAGCTCAAACGCATTAGAGACGAGGGACAAACGACAGACGAAAACAGCCGAAGCAAATGAGCAATTCATATTCAGCAAAGCCCTATCGACTGGGCAAGCTCTTCTTGGCCATCGAACGCGACGTCTCTGTAGCAGCCTGGCCCGCCAATGGAGTCTTGTCCGTCACGCCTGTGCCTTCCACGATTGTGTAGATCAGGTCCACTGGTAAATCCCGATAAACTTCCTTAATGCCGCTCGGCCAATCTATTTCGACAGCATTCATGACGGTTTGGCTCCCCAAGCCAAAGTGAAGTCGAAGATCGTTTTGTGACATGTAGCTGCCGCCTCCCTTTATCTCGCTAATCTGCGTCATATTAGCCGACGTCACACTGACTCGCGCTCCGATAGCTGCCTTGTTGCTCTTGGTCCCGACAAGTCGAAAGAGCACCGCGTGATTGGAGCTATCTGTCCGGTTGAGTAGCAGCGTCGGTGGCTCACTCACGTTCATCAAGAGAACGTCTACCTTTCCATCATTGTTTACGTCGCCGAAAGCGGCGCCCCGGCGCGATTGTGGAGGCAATTTGTCCAGCCCGGAAAGAGCGGTCACGTCCTGGAAAGTCCTGTCTCGGTTGTTGCGAAATAACTGCACGGGTTGCCGATAGGGAACTCCTCCTTTTACCTGGTCCATTTGCGGGTACACATGACCGTTAGCGACAAAAATGTCCTGCCATCCGTCGTTGTCCACGTCAAAGAACGCTGTGCCCCAGCCCACGTAGGGATAGGTGGGTTGCGCCACTCCGGCATTCCAACTGACGTCAGAAAACCCTTGCTGGCCAAGATTTCGATAGAGAGTATCTGGCTCCTCGGTAAAGTTGGTCACGAATATGTCAAGCTTGCCACTATGATCGACGTCGCCGAAGTCGACGCCCATTGAGCCCTGCTCCTGCCCATCGCCACTCAGGGCGGAGCCGGATATCAAGCCGACATCCTCAAACGTACCGTCGTGCCGGTTGTGGTAGAGATAATTGGGCCCAGCGTCGTTCGCGACGTATAGGTCAGGCCAACCGTCATTGTCGTAGTCGGCCCATACTCCCTGCATCCCAAAGTAGTGATTTGGATCGTCCACTCCGGCCTTTTTTGAGACATCCTCGAACGTACCGTCTCCTCGGTTTCGGAACAGGAAATCGGACTCTCCGGGCAAGCCCCATGGCCCGCACTGCACCGCGATTCCACGAAAGCGGCACGTCTTCTCGTTGCTGCCGAACTCCGGAAGCTTATCGATATCAATGAACACGTACCGCGGCACAAAAAGATCAACAAAGCCGTCGCGATCGAAATCGGCCCAGGATGCGCCAGTGCTGAATCCGCCCAAACGTAGCCCAGCTTTATCTGTTACATCCTCGAATTTACAGTTTCCCAGGTTGCGATAGAGAACGTTGCCCCGGTAGCCGGTCACGTAAATATCTGGCCAACCATCGTTGTCAAAATCGGCCACTGCCACCCCCATCCCCCAACCTTTATGACTCAAGCCCGCCTCAAGCGTAATGTTCCTAAATTTGAGGTCTTGCTCCTGGTGGTAAAGGGTGATCATGAGGTCGCCGCCTTTTCGATAGCGATCCACCGATGATCCATTTACGCTGATGATGTCCAGCTTTCCGTCGTTGTCGCAGTCTATGAAGCCCACACCGCCACTCATTGATTCGAGGATGTATCGCTTATCTGGGGAAGACAGATGAGGCACAGTTAGGCCAGCTTGTTTCGATATGTCTTCAAATCGCGGCGTCGGCGGAGGTGTCGACCGGACTTGAGCACAGCAGAAAGCGGACAGAAGAAAAGCCAGGCTACACGAATACAATTTGCCCATGAGATGTACGACATTTTATCGGGATTCAGACCACGTTCACAGGCTCAATTTTCCTTCGAAAGACGGACTTTCAAATCAAGCGCTCGCGAGGGTTCGGCCACTGGTTTGCTCGATATTGGGTTTCCTGTGCTTGAGTGGGACGTCGGTATTGATGGCGCAAGGGGCAGCCAAGAGCTCGCACGACCCTCCCGGCTTTCAGTTGATCGACGTAACTGCTGTCTCGAAGATTCGATTCGAACACGTTGCTTCCCCGGAGAAGAAGTACCTGATTGAGTCTATGAGCGGTGGGGTTCTGTTACTTGACTACGACCAGGATGGCTGGCTGGATATCTACTTTACAAATGCCCCCACCGTCGAAGGGGCTCTCCGCAGCGAGAAGGCGCGGAGCGCGCTATACCGCAACAACCACGACGGCACGTTCACCGATGTTACGGAGCAAGCGGGTGTTGGGTATCCGTGTTGGGCGATGGGTGGCGCGGTGGCCGACTATAACAATGATGGCTGGCCTGACATCCTTGTTACGTGCGAAGAAGGAATGGTGTTGTATCGCAACAATGGGAACGGCACCTTCACCGACGTAAGCAAGCAATCCCATCTCACTGACCCGCGGTGGAGCACCGGAGCAGCATTTGCTGACTATGATGGCGATGGCTTTGTGGATCTCATGGTGTCTCGCTATGTCGAGTTTGATCTGAAGAATTTACCGAAGTTCGGAGCTGGTGCTACTTGCCACTACCGCGGTATTCCCGTTCAATGTGGCCCGCGAGGAATGAAGGGACTGGGAGACAGCCTTTATCACAACAACGGAGACGGCACGTTTACTGACGTTTCAAAGTCGGCGGGCGTAAGCGACGCGAGTGGTTACTACGGCCTCGGCGTTCTATGGGCTGATTTTGACGACGATGGACGCCCTGACCTGTTTATCGCGGACGACTCAACCCCGAATTATCTTTATCGGAACGACGGAAATGGCCATTTCACTGATGTGAGCTTCATCTCCGGCGCAGCCGTGAACAGTGACGGTGGAGAGATGGCAGGAATGGGTGTAGCTGCGTGTGACTTCAACCACAGCGGCCGACCCTCAATTTATGTGACCAATTTTGAGGATCAGAGCAATACGCTGTATCGCAATGATGGGGCAATGACCTTTACAGACGTGTCGTATGCATCGGGGAGCGGTTCCGTAACCGTTCCCTATCTAGGATGGGGTACCGGGTGCATTGACCTTGACAACGACGGTTGGCCCGATCTGTTTGTGGTCAACGGCCACGTCTATCCCCAGGTGGACACCTTGAACGCTGGCGCGAAATATAGAGAGCGCAAACTCGTCCTTCTCAATCAGCACGGCGGCACTTTTCACGACGTCAGCCTTCTGGTGGGCAGTGCCGTGACGCGGCCGGAGCCCAGTCGGGGAGCCGCCTTTGGCGATCTCGATAATGACGGAAGAATCGACATAGTCGTTGAGAACATAGATGGCAGGCCCATGGTTCTACGCAACGAGAGCAGCAACGGTAACCACTGGATCACACTTCAACTCGCCGGAACCAGGAGCAATCGTGCCGCAATCGGAGCGAAGATCAAGCTCATTGCCGGCGGCATGACGCAAACTGAAGAAATCCACAGCGGCGGAAGCTATCTCTCGCAGAATGACCTGCGAGTGCACTTTGGTCTCGGAACGGCTAACAAGATTGATTCAGTTGAGATTCGATGGCCGTCTGGCGCAACCGAGAGCTTTAAGAATCTCGATGCGGACAAGTTCTACAACGTGCTTGAAGGCAAGGGACTCGTACCATTCGACCAGATCCGGCCGGCTGCCCGGAAGTAACTTTTCACGCTGCTTCGCGCAGCAGCGTCGCTCCCGCAGGTACGCGCCGTTTTGCTCGAATACTGCCTATGACGAGCATGAGGTTCGTCGCCAGGATCACGGCGAACGCCAGTTCCGGCAAAAACGAGAATGTTTCGCCACGAGCTTCGAAGACGCGGAACGCCAGTACGGCAGTGATCAGGCCGCGTGGCATCATCCACAGCAGAAGCTCGCGTTCGGTTTTATCGACGCTCCGCATTGCCCAGCTACTCATCTTGGTGGCAATCCAGCGAGCTACAAATAGAGCCGCCACCACCAGCAGACTCAATCCGAGATATCGGCGCAAACCGGCGAATTCCGCCACTGCACCGGTGAGCACAAAAAAGAACGAACGCACCAGGAATCCCAGTTCGCTGTGAAACGCCAACACGTGCGCGTGATGCTCGCCCGGATCGCCAACCACCGACTCGCCGATCGATGAGAGAATGCGCGAGTGGTTGGAAAGCGTGAGCCCAAAGCTGAGGACAGCAATCAAGCCACTGGACTGAAGCTTTTCCGCGGCTGCATACAACAGCAAAACGTTTGCAAATGTAAGCGCGTGCCAGAATCGCTGGTCGGAAAGCATCGGCAACAGTCTAGACCAGATCAATCCATCCAGTAACCCGAGAAGCACCGCGATAGCGATCGCAGATCCGAGCGCCCGCAAGACGTTGTGCAGAACGGACCCTGAGCTGGCATCGAGGTTCAGCAGTACGCCGACCGCAAGAACCGCAAACATGTCGCCAAAAGCCGATTCCAGCGACAACGTAATTCTGAGCGGCTCGCGCGCTTCCACTTGCTGGAGCACAGGAAGAACGATCGTGCTGCTCGTGCATCCCATTACTGCGCCCACCAAGAGCGCGCTTGTGAGCGGCAAACCGAGCCAGTAACGCGCGAGCAGCGCAACCGCGCCTGCACTCAGCGCGAAGGCCAGAGTGGCCAGCAAGAGAGATCCCGGAAGCTGCCGAATCGTGTCGCGCAGATCGAGCTCAAGCCCGGCCTCGAAGAGCACTAGAACAATGGCCAGCGTTCCTATTCCGCTCGCGATCGACCGAAATTGCGATCCTTGAACCATGCCAAGCACCGGCCCGAGAACCACGCCGAGCACCATCAGAACGACGACGTCGGGGACGCGAGTGATCCGGAAGAGGCGGTTGGCGGCGAAGGCCAGCACCAACAGTCCGCCGATTGCCGCAAAGACGGTTTCGATCATGGCGCGTTAGATGTCGTCCCCAACGTTTGTGTCTGCCATACTTCCAACTACTTTCGTTAAGCTTGAATGAAGGTGCGCAGTTTGACAGTCGAAAGCAGCCTTTCCGCAGTCTTGTTATCGAGATGAAAACCGACTCAATCCTGGTCGAAGTGGCCGTCGATTCCACCGAATCCGCCATAGCCGCCGCTCGGGGCGGCGCTCATCGCGTCGAGTTATTCAGCGATCCGCTCGAAGGCGGCGTTACGCCCAGCTACGGTCTGATTGCCGTGACACGCGAGCGGGTTTCGATTCCTTTACACGTTCTTCTCCGCCCGCGGGGAGGAGACTTCTGCTATTCACCGAACGAATTCGAGGCGATGAAACGCGACATCGGGATCGTCAAGCAGCTCGGAGCCCATGGAATCGCTGTTGGCGTGCTTGAGATGGATGGCCAGATAGACAAGCGTCGGCTGGAAGAATTAATCGAGCTCGTCCAACCGATGGAATTGACGTTTCACCGCGCATTCGATATGACGCCCGACCTGCAACAAAGCCTGGAGACTTTGATGGCGTGCGGCGTAGATCGCGTGCTGACATCCGGCGCTGAGCAAAACGCGCTGAAAGGAGCCGAGAAGATCGCGCAACTGGTCGCTGTCGCGGGAAAAAGGATCAGCGTGATGGCTGGCGCAGGCGTTCGTCCGGAAAACGTCAGCCAGATTCTTTCGGTTACCGGTGTTCGCGAAATTCATGCCGGTTTGCGCAGTACCGTTAGAAGTCCGATGCGCTACCGCAATGAAAATATTTCTATGGGACTGGTGGCCGGGCGCGAGTATGAACGGCTGGTAGTCTTGGAAGAGTCGGTCCGGCAATTGGTCCGCGCAGTCGAATGATGAAGTTTGCGCTCGTCGCTTCGTTTTGTGTGCTCTCGGTCTGTGCAGCCATTTGGCTCGAAGCTAGCAACTCCGGAGCCTACGAATCCAAGCTGGAGAACGATGTAGTCGCCGTTTACGATGTGAATCTTCCGGCGCACGCCTTCGCCCCGAACTTCCAATCCAGCCACGATACTTTCTGGATCGCACTCAATGACGGCGTGCTGGGTTTCATCGGGAGCAAGGATTCCAAGAAACAGGTCAGATTCCAGACCGGTGATACCCGATATTTCGCCAGCTTCGAAGCCAAATCACTGGTGAACGATGGTGCTGACAGCTTCCGCGGCGTTCTCGTCGCGTTAAAGCCCAGAGGTCTCACGGCGAATAATTGCGAGTGTGGCGCCGGAAACGCGAGCTTCGTTTGCGGCTGTTCGGCAACGCACCATCTCGATCCGCTGTGGGCGCTGGCTCTCGGAAATGTCACGCTCGCGGGAACTACGTTGTCGGTGGGCGAGGCATTTCGCGCGGCCCCGCGGCGGGACGACATGCTTCTGGTCGCAGTTAGCGATATTCAACTCGAAGATCAAGCTGACGAGAATTCCAATCCGCTGGTTCTGCGCTCGGGACAAGCAGCGTGGGTTCGCAGCGGACGTCATCAATTCAAAAACGTAGGCAAGACCGCGGCGCGCTTCGTGACAATCGAATTCTAGATTTCACTGTTCGCGACCGCTCGCTTGTTTGATCTTCTTGTCCATCTGCTCGATCACAAGCTGCCACATTTGGATTTCCAGTTCGAACTGATGCTTCAGCGGGGTCTGCGGACTGGAAACGAACGCCAGATTAGTCTGCATCTGTTCGATAATGCTCCGCATGCGCTCCAGATCGCCCTGGAGTTCCCTCACCTGCGAGCGCGACATTCCAGTGTCTCGCTGCTGGACTTCTTTAGGCGGGAGTGGTTTTGCTTGCGGTTGATTTTGCGCAAGCAACGCTGAACAAGCGAAAGCGGCAAACAACAGTAGGCCCGAGATGCTCTTCATCTTCTCTCCGTGCCGAAATTGCGGCAAGTTTGAGTCTATTCGCATCCACACACACAGCTAACAAACTCAACTACTTCGCCGCATTCGAGAAATCAATTGCTTACATTGATTTTTCTTATTGGCCGAATGTAGAAACCGGATTTGTAATCGACGCTGGCATCGTAGCCTTACCCCGATGGATCTGGATCAATTACGCACGTTTGTCGAAGTTGCGAAGGAAGGCAACTTTTCGCGTGCCGCGGCGAAAGTGTTCCGCTCGCAGCCGGCGGTGAGCGCGCAGATTCGTCAGCTCGAAGACGAGTACCAGCAAAGACTCTTCGACCGTTCCGGAAAAACTGTGAGGCTCACTCCAGCGGGTGAGATGCTGCTGAACTACGCGCAAAATCTGCTGCGTCTGCATCGCGAATCGCTGGATGCACTGTCACACGCGTCAAAAGAAACGCGCGGCGTGCTTTCCGTGGGCGCGAATGAAGCCAGCTTTCTTTACGTTCTGACGAACGTTTTTGAGCGCTTCCACAAAATGTATCCTTCGGTGCGCATCAACGTTTATCGCAATTTCAGCCGAAAAGTAGTTGAGAAAATCGAGCTTGGCATCGTTGACGTTGGAATCGTCACGCTTCCGGTAAAGAGTCCTGCGCTCCGCGTAATTCCGATTTTTCGCGACGAATTGCAACTTGTGGTCGGATTGGAAAATCCTCTGGCCAAGAAAAAGTTGGTGACGCTTTCTGAAATTGCGGACGCGCCGATCATTTTTCCGAAGACGGGTTCCACCCGCCGGATGATGGAAAAAATGCTGGCACCCTATGGCGATGGACTGAGGATCTCGATGGAGCTAGGTAGTGTGGTGATGATCAAGCAGTTCGTGGCTGCAGGCTTTGGCGCTTCGATCATCAGCACGTCGTTCGCGGCGGACGACGTCGCCGCCGGTAAGCTCAAGCTGGTCCCGATCAAGGACCTGAACCTCAAGCGAGAGCTCGGACTGGTCTATCGTAGAGACCGTACCCTGCCCCGTGCCGCCACTGCCTTCATCGATGTAGTCCGCGAGTCTGTGCCGGGCGGCAAACTCAAATAGCTACACGCTCACGCTGCAGAACCAGGCTTATTCTGCGAAGCTACCCACGAAGGCACTGCGCTTGCCGTGTCGGTTCCAGTCCACCCCGAGGCCCGGACCCTGATACTCATCGGTGCTCGCCACTGCAGCCATAGAGTGCGTGAGCTTCACCAGCGGCGGATAGTAGGTGACCTCAGTTCCACAGGTATGGTCGCCCTCATTCAACGGACGAGTCTGGATCGCCGCGAACGTCCCGGCACGCAGCACAGCATTGCCATGATGCTGGGCGTCGTGCATGACCTCCATCTCCATGGTCGTGGGGATCACCTTGGTCACAGTCTCGAGCAGCTTCCCACCCATATGTTGAGCGAACGCGACCAGCGCCTGTCGCTGTGCCGGCGTGGCCTGCTCATCCACCAGCAACACTGACTTTGCCGGATACGGGTCCTCATACGGATCGCCCAATGTGCCATTAGCTTTCACTGCGGCCATGACGGTAAGTCCATCGAGCTTCTGACCATCCCAGCTACCGTTGCGGACGTGCCATGCCAGCAGTGCCTGATCGCCCGTCAGACCTACCTCGCTATTGGCGAAGCACTGGGCCACATAGACGTCGGCACTGCGGCTCTCAAGGTAGTCGCCGGTAATCTTTTGGGGCTCGGTCGCAAATGCGAAGGAGACCAACAGTAACGACGAGAGCAGAAGCTTATACATACTGCGCATGACAACTCCTAAGTACATATAGATGTTTCGCGAGCGGAATCGACGCCTATATTTTAGCGGTCGCGCCCACTCATCCGCACTTGCCGGTGCCGTGACACTCACGACCAGTGGAGCAGCAGTTACCTGGCTCGGCCAGCTTGCCGTCAGGCCCTATGCAGGTCTGTGTGTGCACGCACCAGAAGTTGCCGTCGTTGGAGGGCTGCACAGTGGGATCGCGCTCGGCGTTCACGTAGATGCCCTTCCACCGCAACGATGGACACAGTCCCGGATGATGGATGTTGAACCGGTCTCTCTCATTGACGATCATGCTCGACTCCCACTCGCGGCCTGCATCACGGCGCGTTTCACCGCGACCTGCGTCAGTTTGATCTTGTGCTTGTTGCGTCCCAGGCTCTTGGCACTGGCGACGGCGGCTGCACCTGCGGCACTGGCCGTCTCCTCCGAGACGGTCTTACCTACAAGCGCCTGGCTGGCTTCGTTTGAGATCCATGGCACCGGCGCGACGTGTCCCAACACCACCCGAGCAGACTGCACGGTATCGCCATTCATCTTCAGCAACACGGACGCTGTGGCATACGGCCAGTCGAAGGCTTCCTTCTGCCGTACCTCGTACTGCGCCACACGCACACCGGACTGCGCCGGCACAACCAGCTCAGTCACGATCTCGTTGGGGCGCAGATCATGTTCCCGCTCGCCCTCCGTCTTAGGGATGACGAAGAACTTCTCCAGCGGCACTTCCCTCGGTCCCTTAGGACCAAAGAGGCGGATCGTCGCGCCGTATGCGATCAATGCCGGGGCCACGCTCGATGGACTCACGAAGTATGCCGGCCCGTCGTTGCCGAGGATGGCATGATGACGATTGTCGCCCCCGGGCACCAGCGACTTGCCATCGGGCCCGGTCGCAAGGAGCCCAAAGCCGCGACGGAAGTACCAGCATCGTGGACGCTGACACATGTTCCCGCCGAGCGTAGCCACGTTCCTGATCTGCGGACTGGCGGCGTCCCCCGCGGCTCGCGCCAGCATGGGATATTGCTGCTTCGCGTCCGCGTTCTCCGACAGCTCTAGCAACGTCGCAAGCGAGCCGATGCGCAGCCCACGCTGCGCGCTGAAGCTGATACCACGTAGCTCCTGCAGCTCTTTGACGTTTACCAGACGCTTGGGTTGGACGATGTCATCCTTCATAAGCGCCAGCAGATCGCTGCCGCCGGCGAGCACCTTGGCGTCGCTCCAGTTCGCGCCGAGAAGTCCCACCGCCTGCTGCTTACCTCTTGGGCTGGCGTACTCAAACGCCCTCATGCGTGCGCTCCTTCCTGCTGGCCCTTCTCCAAAGCCTCCAGCACGCGATCGGGAGTCAGCGGCAGATAAGGCACACGTACGCCGATCGCATTTGCTACTGCGTTGGCGATTGCCGCGCCAGGCGAGACCGTAGGCGGCTCGCCGATGCCGATCACGCCTCGCTCGTCGTATCCAGGACCGGTCATGAGATGAACGACAAGATCGCCGACATCGCCGAGTCCCGCCAGACGATAGAAGTCCATGCCGGTGTTGAGCATCAGGCCGGTCTGCTGGTCCATGACTTTCTCTTCGTAGAGTGCATAGCTCACGCCCATAATCAACGCGCCCAGCACCTGGCTCTCGGCCTGTGTCTTGCTGACGACCAACCCGCAGTCCTGTACGGCGACCATTTTGTTGATCTTCACGATTCCGGTTTCGGTATCGACAGAGACGTCGGCCATCTGCACGCCGCCGACACCGCTATTCGTCAGGTCGCCCGCGCCCGGGTTGGTTCCGCGGGTGGTGATCGATTGCGCGCCCAGCTTGGAACAGGCTTGCTTCCAGCTCAGACTTCGATTGAGGTCGTTGGCGACCCGCACCTTGCCGTCGGCGGCCTCCAGTTCCGTGGGTTGCGCATTCAACGCCGGGGCGACCTTGGCGAGGAGCTGTGTGCGTGCGTCCAGCGCTGCACGATAGGTGGAAGAACTGACTCCGCCAATCGTGCTGCTGCCGCCTGAAGCGCTGTCCTTGGGATATTGATTGTCCCCAATCAGGAGATTGATCGACTCCATAGGAATGCCGAGCGCTTCCGACGCGACCATCAGAATCGATGTCCGCGTGCCGGTCCCAATGTCCTGCGTTCCCATCTTGATCTCGACCGAACCATCGGGATGGATCGACAGGTCGCAGTTGCTGTTGTGTCCGCGTCCGCCCCAGGTGTGCAGTGCAAGTCCCAATCCGCGCTTGATCGGGCCGGAACCCTTGTCGGCTCCGCGCGGATGCCAGCGGTCCTTCCAGCCCATCAGCTTGTCCGCGACATCGAGCTCTTCGGAATAGACTTTGGCCCGCGGATCGAGCAGGTCAATGTTCTTTTTCACGAAGTCGAACGGATCCATGTTGAGCTTTGCGGCAAGATCGTCGAGCGCTCCCATGGTGATCACGCACGCCTGCGGATGGTTCG